>DASPUZ010000074.1:0-54353 GCA_035622635.1 bacterium
GGCTCATCACGCCTGGAGAGTCAAACCGTCCTACCACCGCCTTTTGACGCTTGACCCGATGTGGGGCGGCGGGGTGGTGGTTCCACGGATAATCACGTGGCATGGAGGTCAGCGTGGGTGTGCCCAAACGGAAAAGACGAACTGCGCGCGTCTTGGTTGGAGCCCTGATCTGGGCCCTTCTGCTGGCGTGGTCCGGTTCCGGGTGGCTGGCGGCACAACCGTCCGCTCCGCCGTCCGCGCAGCAAAACCCATCGCCAACCCCGCCAGCGACGCAGCCGAATCCATCGCCGATCCCAGCCACGCCGCCGGCGCAACCCCAGCCGGCCCCGCCGGCAACGCAACCGGCGCAGCCGAGCCAGCAGGCACCGCCCTCGCCGTCACCGTTCCAGCCTATCCCGGGCACGCCCCAGCAGACGCTCCCACCACAGAAGGTTCTGGACGTGGTGGTGCGCGGCAACGAGCACGTGCCCACCCAGACGGTGCTCTCGGTCGTTTCGACCCAACCCGGTGATCCGTTGAACGAGGACCGCCTGCGCAGCGACGTGCAGGCGATTCTCGGTCTCGGGCTGTTCGCGGACGCCGTGCTCCGCCTCGAGCCCTCGCCGGACGGGGTCACGGTCGTGTTCATCGTGGCCGAGAACCCGGTCGTCACCGACGTGCACATCACGGGAAACAGCGTCGTCTCGACGGACGATATTCTGAAGGCGATGGCCGTACCCACCGGGCAGGTTCTCAATACCGTGGCGATGCGCCAGGGCGCCCAGGCGGTGGAGCGGCTCTACCAGGACAAAGGGTATGTACTCGCCAGAGTATCGGACATCTCCGTAAACGAGCAGGGCGTGTTGTCGGCCGCCATCACGGAGGGACGGATCGAGGCGATCAGGATCGTAGGGCTGCATAAGACGAAGGAGTACGTGGTCCGCCGGGAGCTGACGTTCAAGCCGGGCGATATCTTCAATGTCGACGCGGTCAACGCCAGCTTGAAGAAGCTCTTTGCCTCCCGGTACTTCTCTGACGTGAAGGCCGATCCGGGGCCGGGCACGCAGCCAGACACCGTGGACGTGACGATCACGGTGACCGAGCAACGCACGGCGACGCTGAGCTTCGGCGCCGGGTACAGCACCACGACCGGGCTGGCGGGCCTGGTCGGCGTCCAGGACATCGACTTCGGCGGGAATGGGCAGACCGTGACCGCGTCGTACGACAGCACGGTTCTCAACGGCAACAACTTCACCCTGACCTTTCACGAGCCGTACTTCGAGGGGACCCACACCGTGCTCGACTTTCAGGCGTTCAACCAGACGACCATACCGACAGACTATTCCCTGGGTCTCTTCAACTCGTTCCAGTACACGATGTATCAGACCGGAGCGCAGTTTTTGTTCACCCAGCCGATGCACACGGACCCGAACCAGTTCTTCTCGTTCGGGGCCAAGTCCGTCAACACCCAGTTCGGTCCGGCGCTGCTCGCGTACTATACGCCGCCCCCGAGCTCATTCGTCTTCACGCCCGGGAACGTGAATGCAGTGCTCCTCGGCGCGCTGCAGGACACGCGGGATGACCCGATCAACCCCACACGAGGGCAGGAAATCGCGATCAACACGGAGTCGGCATTTGCCGGGGATTTCTCGTTCGAGAAATACGAGCTCGACTTCGTGCAGTACTGGCCGACCGGCAACGCTACCGTGGTGGGGCACGTCCACCTGGGGACGGGGAGCGGGACGCTTCCGATCCAGGAGCAGTTTTACCTCGGCGGGCAGGCCTCGCTGCGCGGGTACGCCAACGGCCGGTTTCGCGGCGACGAAATGACGCTCGCGACCGGCGAGTACCGGTTCCCGTTGAACACGCTGCCGCTCCTCAAGAGCGTCGGCGGGATCACCGGGATCGTCTTCGCGGACGCGGGCGACGCGGAGCCGTTCGGGACGGCCCCGACCAACATGAAGGTGGATTACGGGTTTGGCATCGCGGCGAAGACGCCGATCGGGTTGTTTAGAGTGGACTACGGCGTCAGCCCCGAGGGGGGGCAGTTGTGGATTTCTACGGGGACATCGTTCTGAAGATGCACCAGGGAGCGGCGCACGACGACGGACGCCGCGGGCTGGCGAGAGGGGAGACCATGATGATGCGATGGAACGTGAAGTTGATCGGGATCGCCGTTGCGGTCATTGTAGTGCTGGCCGCGGCCGGGTACGTCGCGACGCGAACCGGGCCGGTGTTCGGCGGCCAGACCACGACGATCGGGTACGTGGATATGCAGCAGGCGCTGAATGCGCACCCCGGCAAGGCCTCCGCGGAATCCGCCCTGCGCGACTACGCGCAGGCACAGATCGCCGATGCCCAGCAGAAGATGAAGAGCATGTCGCCGGGCCAGCGTCAGCAGTTGCAGAATCAGGTCGACCAGCAGATTCTGCAGAAGCGAGCCGAATTGCTTGGCGGGCTCGACAAGGATATCCGGGCCGCCATTCAAAAAGTCGCTTCCCAGCAGGGCATCAGCGTCGTGCTCGACCGTACGGTGGTGCTCTATGGCGGGGTGGATCTTACGGACCAGGTCGTCAAGGTGGTCAGCGGGAAGTAGCCGCGTGCGCCCCGTGTCCTGTGCGAGCAACGCGATGACGGCCACCGGAGCTCCCACCGGGGAGGATATCCGCATCCGTGGGCTTAGGTGGGCGTGTGTGATCGTCGCGCTGGCTGGCCTGCTGACCGGGTGCCAGGGCCGGCCACCCGCTTCTCATCCGGCCGCACAGCCGCCGGCGGGCGCCGTTCCGGCCGGACCGAAGGTGGCGGTGGTGGACTTCGCGCGGGCGCTGCGCGCTCATCCGCGCTGGCCCGACGTCGACGCGCTGGATCACCGGATCGCTCAACTCGAGGGGCAACTGGCCGTGCCCACTGCACAGCAGTTCCAGGTGCCGCAGGTCAACCTTCAGCCGCAGATTCAGGCGGCCGCGCAGCAGGAGCTCCAGCAGATACGGCCCCAGTACCAGCAGCAGTTCGATCAGACCGCGACGGCGCTGCGCGATGCCTCGAGGAAGGAGCTCGACGCGTTCGTCGCCCAGGTCCGGGCGGCGGAGCAGGCTCAGTTCAACGAGAAGCAGCAGGCGCTCCAGGCCCAGATCACCAAAGCGGTTCAGGACAAGCAGCAGGCGCTTGACACTGACAACGAGCAGTTTCAACAGCAGACGCTGCAGCAGTACCGGCTGCCGCTCCTCAACCTTCAGCTCAAGCGCGAATCCCTGGCGCCGGGCGACCGCCAGCAGCAGCAGCGCCTCGACCAGCAGATCCAGGCGATGACCAAGGAGCGCGACGACAAGGTGGTCGCCCACGAGAAGGCCAACCAGCAGGCGCTCATGGACTTTCAGCAGCAGCAGAACCAGGCGTACACGCAACAGCTCGCGGACCTGGAGACGCAGCTCAACGCAGATGCGCAGCAGCAGGTTGCGGCGAAGGAGAAGGAGATCAATGATCGCCTGCACGCCGCGCTTGTTGCGAAGCAAGCGGAGCTGGGCGCGGAGATGACCACGAGGCTCAAGGCGGAGCTCTCTGCGCGCCAGCAGGCGCTCGTGCAAGATGCACGAGCCCAGATCGAACATGCCCAACAGCAGGCAGTGTCCGGCACTCAAGCCCAGGTGCTAGCGCTGCGCGCCCAGCTTCAGGAGGCCCAGGGGGAGCGCGCGCGCCTCCTCGCGGAGATCATCGCGGATCTGCGGGTTGAAACCGCGGAGCTGGCACAACAGAAAGGCTACGACATCGTCCTGACGCAGGCGCTGGCGACGGCGGACGTCACGGATATCACGAGCGACTTGATCGCGCGCATCAAGCGGTAGATGCATACGCACCAGATCGTTCATCCGCATGGCCGCGGCGAATTCTCAGCGCCGATCGGCGAGGGCGCAGGGCGAACGAAAGGGAATGGGGAGGTCGGGATGTCGCGGTTCGGGGGGATGGCGCTTGTCCTGGCGGCGGCGCTCTTTCTCAGCGGGTGTGCGCCGCAGATCGGAGTCGTGGACACGCAGCGGGTGCTCAACGAGAGCGTCAGGGGGCTTGAGTATCAAAAGCAACTCGACGACCGCGAGAAGCAGATGGTCGCGGAGCTGGCCGTGCTGAACGGCCAGGTGAGTCAGGCCGAGCTCAACGCTCGCCGGGCCAGCCTGCTGACCGAGCTGTCGCAATTGCGGGGCGACCTTGAGAATCAGCTCAACGCGCAGCTCCACGATGCGGCGGCGCAGGTTGCGCGCCAGGACGGGCTCCGTATAGTGATCGTCAAGAGCTCCACGGTGCTCGGAGGCCGGGACGTGACCCAGCAGGTCATCGACCGGTTGAAATAGCACCGCATCCTCTGAGATCTCGGTCTATGCGCCTCGCTGATCTGGCGCGGCACCTGGACGGGCACCTCGACGGCGACCCGGAGATCGAAGTGGTCCGCGTGGCCCCCCCCGACGAAGCCGGACCGGGTGCCGTCGTGGTCGTGTCGGATTTGCGGCTTCTGCCCCGTCTCGAGACCGTGGCCACGGCGGTCATTCTTTCTCACGACGGGCCGGCAACGCGCCTGCCGGCGATCCGCGTCGGTAATCTCCGGCTCGCGCTGGCGCTGGCCCTGCGCGCGCTTCTGCCGCAAGACGCCCCGGCACCCGGGATCCATCCGACGTGCCTGATCGGGGAACGGGTGCGTCTGGGGACGGACGTCTCACTCGGCCCCTACGTCGTCGTGGGCGACGACGTCGAGATCGGAGATCGGGCGCGCCTGTCGGCGCACGTCGTGCTGGAAGACGGCGTCCGGATCGGCGCCGACGCGGTGCTCCATCCCCGCGCGACGGTCCGGCGCAGGTGCGTGCTCGGCGCACGAGTGGTGTTGCAGACGGGAGCCGTGGTGGGCAGCGACGGATTCGGCTACGCGCAGGACGCCCGGCATCGTCACGTGCCGATCCCGCAGGTGGGGACCGTCGTTCTCGGCGACGACGTCGAGATTGGCGCCAACTCCACGGTGGACCGCGCCACGCTCGGGATCACCCGCATCGGACGGGGAACCAAGCTGGACAACTACGTGCACGTGGGGCACAACGTGGAGATCGGCGAAGACGTGGCGATGGCGGCCGGGTGTTTCATCGCGGGCAGCGTTCACATCGGGGACCGTGTGCTGATGGGCGGCATGAGCGGAGTTGCGGATCACCTGACGGTGGGGAACGACGCGATGGTGCTCGGCGATACCGCGGTCACGCGCGATGTGCCTCCGGGCGCCGTCGTCGCGGGGCACCCGGCCCGTCCCCGGATGGAGCACCTCCGCGCGCAAGCCGCCTTGCATCGCGTGCCCGAGCTGCTCCGCGAGATCGCGGACCTTCGGCGGCGCCTGGCACGCCTTGAGGGGACGCGATAAGCCGGTGGTTCCTGATCGCCAGCACACGATCGCCGTCCCGATGACGCTGTCCGGCGTGGGCCTGCACACCGGCCGGGTGGTCCGGATGACAGTGTGGCCGGCGCCGGCGGACACCGGGATCGTCTTCCGGCGCACCGATGTCCCGGGGTTGCCGGTCCGCGCCGCGCTGGATGCGGTGGCGGGCACGGCGGGCTGTGTGGCGCTCGGTGACGGGGCAGGCGTGCGCACTGTGGAGCACCTGCTGTCCGCCGCATGGGCGCTCGGTGTAGACAACTGCACCGTCGAGGTCGAGGGTCCCGAGCTGCCTGGCCTGGACGGGAGTGCGGCGCCGTTCGCCCGCGCACTGCGCGGCGCCGGCGTCCAGGCGCTAGGAGCGCCGCGCAGGACACTCATGGTGCGCACGCCCGTCTGGGTGCGTGACGGTGACGCGTGGGCCGTGGCGCTCCCCGCGGCGCGTTTTTCGGCCGCGTACGTCGTCACGCTCGCCCCGCCCGGTCCAGGCGACCAGGCGGCGACGTACGATCCCCTGCGCGACGTCTACGAGGAGACGATCGCGCCGGCGCGAACGTGGGGATACGAGAGGGACGCCGCCGCGATGCACGAGCGGGGCATGGCGCTCGGCGCAACGCTTGACAACACGCTCGTCGTCGGCGGGACGGGATTCCTGAACGCCCCGCGTTTCGCCAACGAGGCGCCGCGGCACAAGCTGCTCGATCTGCTCGGCGACCTCGCACTGCTTGGGTGCGACATCGGCGCCACGGTGGTCGTGGTGCGCGGCGGACACCGGTTGCACGTCGCGCTTGCCCGCGCGATCCAAGGACAGGAGGGCTGAGGGTGGAGCAACAGAGCACCGGACCGCTGGACGTGACGCAGATCATGACCCGGCTGCCCCACCGGTACCCGTTCTTGCTGGTGGACCGCATCTTGCAGTTGGAGCCCGGCAAGCGGATCGTCGGCGTCAAGAATGTGTCGATCAACGAGCCGTTCTTTGCGGGCCATTTCCCAGGCCATCCCGTGATGCCGGGTGTGCTCATCGTGGAGGCGATGGCACAAGTCGGCGGGGTCCTGGTTTCCTTCGTGCCCGGGACCGAGGGCCGCATCGCCTACTTCGCCGGCATCGACCGGGTGCGGTTCCGCCGGCCGGTTCGTCCGGGCGACCAGTTGGTCACCGAGGCGACGCTGCTCCGGACGCGCGGACGGTTCGGCAAGGTCAGCGTGACGTCACGCGTCGACGGTGCCGTCGTCGCCGACGGCGAGCTCACGTACTCGATGGCGAGCCTCGAAGAAATGGATCTGATCCTGGCCGGAGGGAAGCTGGTAAGCCGTGAGGAGGGGGCCGGTGAGCGACGCTGAGCCGGCGACGCGATCCGGCGGCACCGAGATCCATCCAACAGCCATCGTCGACCTCGACGCCGAGCTCGGCGCCGGCGTGCGCGTCGGCCCGTACGCGGTGATCGCGCAGCGCGTGCGGATCGGTGAGGGCACGTGGGTCGGTCCCCATGTCGTGATCGAACCGAACACGGAAATTGGGCGCGACTGCCGGATCTCGGCGCACGCGGTGCTGGGTGGCCCCCCACAAGATCGCCACTACACCGGTGAGCCGACAATTCTCCGGATCGGCGACCGTGTGGTCCTCCGGGAATATGTGTCGCTCAGCCGCGCGACGGGGGACGGCGCCGAGACCGTCGTCGGCGACGATACGGAGATCCTGGCGTACTCCCACGCCGGGCACAACTGCCGGATTGGCCGCCACGTACTCATCACCAATGGCTGCCAGATCGCCGGGCACGTCGTCATCGAGGATCGTGCGGTGCTCGGCGGCATGGTCGGGGTCATCCAGTTCACCCACATCGGCACGATGGCGATGGTCGGAGGATTGAGCCGGGTCGTCCAGGACGTGCTCCCGTACATGCTGGTCAACGGCAACCCCCTGCGTACGGTCGCCATCAACCGCATCGGTCTCCAGCGGGCCAACGTGTCGCGTACGGCCCAGGACGCGCTGCGGCGTGCCCACCGGCTCCTCGTGAGGTCAGGACTTGACGTCTCGCGTGCGGTCGCGCGAATCGAGGCCGATCTCGAACCGTGTCCAGAGATATCGCACCTACTGGAGTTCATCCGGGCCAGCCGCGCCCGGGGCGCCAGCTTCTCGCGATGAGCGACGATCGCGAGCGAGGGGTGGGCGGGACCGGCGCGCCGCTGGTCGGGCTGATCGCGGCCGCGGGATCGCTTCCGGTCGAGATCGCCCGGGGCGCCAGGAGGGCGGGGCGCGGCGTGGTGTGCGTCGATGTGCTCGACGGGGATCCGACTCTCCGGGAACTCGCACAGGCGTACTACGCGATCTCGCTCGGCGAGGTGGGCGGGCTCATCGACGCCCTGCACCGCCACGGCGTGCGGGAAGTGCTCGTTGCGGGCAAGGTGGACAAGCTCGCGGCGATGCGGAGCGTGCGTTTGGACGCGCAGGGCGCCCGCGTGGCCCTGCGAATGGCCGATCTCCGCGATGCCAGCATCCTCGGGGCGTTCGTGAGCGCCCTCGAAGAGGCGGGGTTCGAGGTGGCGAGCCAGACGCGGTACATCGAGCATCTCGTGCCGGGGTCCGGCGTGTTGAGCCGCCGGCCGCCGACTCCGGAAGAGGCGCGGGACGCTGCCTTCGGCGTGCGCATCGCGCGAGGGATCGCCGCACTCGACATCGGGCAAACGGTGGCGGTCAGGCGCGGCGTCGTCGTGACGGTGGAGGCCGCGGAGGGCACCGATGCGATGATCCAGCGTGCCGGTGCACTCGCCCGGGGAGTGGTCGTGGCGAAGGTGAGCCGTCCGGCTCAGGATCCGCGATACGATCTCCCGGTCGTGGGCCCGCGGACGGTCGCCGCGCTTGCTCGAGCCGGGGGCGCGGTATTGGCGGTCGAGGCCGCCCGCACGATCCTCCTCGAGCGCGAGCAGCTCGTCGCAGAGGCGGATGCGGCCGGGATCGCCGTCATTGCGATCGCCCCGGACTCCCGCTGACGCTACGTGGGCGTGGCGAGATCCTTTTCCCGCATTGCCGTCATCGCGGGCGAGGTGTCGGGGGATCACCAGGGTCGTGGGTTGATCACGGCGCTTCGCCGCGTGCGTCCGGACCTTCGAGTGTGGGCGGTCGGCGGCCCGGCGATGGCTTCCGCCGGCGCGGACGTGCTGATAGACAGCACGCGCTGGGGGGTGATCGGGTACGTCGAAGCGTACGTGCGCCTGCCTCTTTTTGCGATGCGCTTCTGGCGGCTCGTCCGGCTGATCGAGCAACTGCGTCCCGATCTGCTGGTGCTGATCGACTTCCCGGGCATGAACCGGGAGCTGGTCCGCCGGTTCTCCGGGCGGCTCCCCATCGCGTATTTCTTTCCCCCGCAGACATACGGCCGGCGGGGTACGTCGGCGGCGCGCATGGCCCGCGCCGCGGTCCGCTTGTTGGCCGTGTTTCCGTTCGAGGCCGAGGCGTACCGTCGCGCCGGCGCCGACGTCGTCTACGTGGGGCATCCGGCGGTGGACGAGGCCGGCGCCGCGTCCGCCTCCCGCGATGCGTTGCGAGCCGAATGGAATGCCCCCGGCGATGCGACGGTACTTGGACTGCTTCCGGGCAGCCGGGCGCGGGAGGTACGCACCCTGCTGCCGCCGATGCTCGACGCGGCGCGGGATCTCGCCCGGGAGCGGCGAATCTACTGCGTGCTGCCGCTCGCGGCGCCCCATCTTCGTCCGCTCGCCACGTCGGCGATTGTGCGCGCTGGCGTCGCCGTTCGGGTGGTGGATGGACGCGCGCTCGACGTGATGGCGGCTGCCGATGCCATCGTCGTCGCTTCTGGTACGGCGCCGGTGCAAGCGGCGTGTGTAGGCGTGCCGATGGTGGTGGTGTACAGCGTTTCCCCGATGACCGAGTGGATCGCGCGCCGATTCGTCTTGACCCCTGAGGCCGGCCGCGCCGGGTTCTCGACCCCGAGCATCGTCCTCGGGCGTCCCGTTGTCCCGGAGTTGTTGCAACATGCGGTGACCGGCCCGCGGATTCGCGACGAATTGTCCAGGATTCTGCACGGCGGCGGGGCCCGCCAGCGCGTGGATCTTGCCGAGGTGCGACACCGCCTTGGGCCGCCCGGCGTGCTGGACCGTGCCGCGGCCGAGGTCATCCGTTTGCTGGACAGGCGGGCGGCGCCCACGATACCATAGATAGCAGCGGGTCCCGTCGCAGCGGCGCGGCGTTCTATCCCGTGGCTGCGCGCGGTGTTGTCGCGTTGACGGCGCGAGGTTCGACGCGGCGGGATGCCCGAAGGTACGCACAGAGGGAACCGGTGAGTTATGCCCCTTCATGACAGGGACGGTGGAGGACCGAGGCGCGAGCACGCGATGCCGACGACGAGATCCGCGATGACGTTGTTGCGCCGGGGCACATTGTGGGCGATTCCGATCGTTCTCCTCGCCGCACTGGCATGGAGCGTCCTGCCATGGGGAGGGACGCGGCCGGATACCACGCCTCGCCCGCCCTCGGTGACGTCGCCGCGCACCGACGGTAGCGCGTCTCCGGACGATGGCGCCCCGGCTCAGCGTTCGGATGGGACGCGCCGACCCGTGAACGCCGATCAGGGTGTAGGTTCGGCTTCGCAGGGAATCCCCAACGGTGAGATACGGTCCGGCCACCTCGTGGATACCGACGCCGCCGGACGCCGGCGGTGGCAGATCACGGCCGACGACGTCGCCCTCGCGCAGGAGGGCCGGGTGGTGCACCTGCGCAACGTGCACGCCGTCTTCTACAACCCCGACGGGACGACGATGACGGTGACCGGCAAACGCGGCGTGTACGACACGAGCAGCAAGGAAGTGCAGATGAGCGGAGATGTGCACGGCGTGAGCGCGAACGGCCGGCAGATTTTCGCAGATCAGTTGAGCTACAGTCCCGCGACGGAGCGCGTCACCGGGATCGGCAACATTCGCGTCGTGGAGGAACGCGTCATCATGTACTCCGACCGCATGGTCTCCGACACGAATCTCGGCCAGACGCAGTTCTTCGGCCACGTGCATATGACGGTGCGTTGAGGACACCGGGTCCGCCGGGAACCAGACCTCGCCGGGGCCGCCATCGTCCCGGCTGGAGCGCGATCGTCACCCTTGGTGCGGCGCTCGCGGCCCAGATCGTGTTCGCCGGAACCGGCGCGGCGTGGGGCCAGACGTCCGCCACACCGCCCCCGGGGCCCGGGACCCCACCGGCACCGCCCGTCCCGGTCGACGTCACCGGTGCCAGCCGGATCGACTACGACGCGGGGGCAGAAGAGTATACGTTCCGAGGTCCCCGGGTCGTCGTGATCCGGGGCGAGCAGCGGCTGGTCGCCCCGGTGATCTTCTATCGTGCGTCGACGCGCCGCGCCGAATTGCCTGAGCGCGGCACCGTGTCCGCGCCGACCGGGGAGCTCACGGCGGACCACATTGTGGCCGAGCTAGCCACCCGCCACCTGGTCGCGGAGGGGCAGGCGGCCGGCCGTTTTCTGGACGAAGGCACGTGGGCGTCGATCACCGCGGACCGCATCGAAGTGACAGACCAAACAGACCAGCGTGAGATCGAGGCGACCGGCCATGTCGTCGTCGTCCGCGGCGACGAGGAGCTTCGCGGGGACCATGTCACGTACGATCGAACCGGGCAGCGCGCGACGGTCGTGGGTGACGCGGTCGCCATCCGAGGCGGCGATCGCCTGCAGGCGGACCAGGTGGTCGCCGACCTGGGGACGCGCGACGCTGTTGCCACCGGGCGCGTCACGCTGGACCGGGCGGCGCAGGCGATGCACGGGTCGGCCGATCGTGTAACCTACACCGGCCGGACGGATACGGCCGTACTCTCCGGACATGCGATGCTGACGCGGGACCACGACATGGTCACAGCCGATACCATCACGGTCGAAATGGCACAGCACCACGCCTTGGCGGATGGACAGTCCACGGTCGTCGCCTACCCCAGCGAGGGCGGCGGCCAGGGGGAGACACCGCCGTGAGGCGGGTGATCCCGCTGGAACGATCGCGCGGGATGCTCCGCGCCGAGGGGCTCGTGAAACGATACGGCGAGCGTACGGTCGTAAAAGACGTATCGGTGTCGGTGCGGCCCCGGGAGATCGTCGGCCTCCTCGGTCCCAATGGTGCCGGGAAGACGACCACGTTCTACATGGTCACGGGGCTGGTGCGGCCGGACGCGGGAGAGGTGTGGATCGGCAGCCACAACGTTACCACTGAACCGGTGGACATCCGCGTCCGGCACGGGCTCGGCTATTTGGCGCAGGAGCCGTCGATCTTCCGGCGGCTCACGGTCGAAGAGAACGTCCTGCTCGTGCTGGAACAGCGGCCGCAACTATCTGCGGACGCCCGCCACGCGAAGGCCACCGAGTTGCTCGAGGAGTTCGGGCTTACGCGCGTGGCGGCCCAACGGGCATGGACTCTGTCCGGCGGAGAACGACGCCGGGTGGAGATCGCCCGGGCCCTTGCCCTCGATCCCTCGTTTCTGCTCCTGGACGAGCCGTTCACCGGGATCGATCCGCGGTCGGTGCAAGAGATCCAGGAGACCGTCCGCTATCTGCGGGAGCGAGGTCTGGGCGTGATCGTGACGGACCACAACGTGCGGGACACGTTGGCCATCACCGACCGGGCCGAGATCATCCACGGCGGCCAGATTCTCTTCGGCGGCCAGCCGGAAGAGCTTTTGGAGAGCCCGGAGGCGAGGCGGCTCTATCTCGGTGAAGGGTTCCGGATGTGACCGTCACCCTGCTTGACCGTTTGCTGTGGGCCGAGGTGGGCTCGTCGTTCACATTCAGCCTCGGCCTGTTCAGCGTCCTGCTGGTGATGAACCATTTGTTCTACCTCGCGCGTCTCGTCATCGGGCAGGGGATCGCCGTGCAGACGGCGCTCGTCTTGATGATCTACAAGATCCCGTATTTCATCGCGTTCAGCGTTCCGATGGGCGTCCTGCTTGCGACCGTGCTCGGCGTCGGCCGCCTCACCGATCACAACGAGATCGCGGCACTGCGTGTGGCGGGCATCAGCCTGTACAGGATTGCCGTTCCCGTCGTCGCCGCCGGAGCCGTCGCGACGCTGGGCGGGCTGATCTTCTCTGAAGGCGTGGTCAGCTTGAGCGACGCCCGGTACCGGGTCGTGTTCAACGACGTGATGTCGCACGGCCCCGACTTGCGGCCCGTGAACAACGTGTTCTTCCAGGCCCCCACGACCGGTGGGAACGCGCTCTACAGCGCGCACCGCTACGAGCCACAGACGCGCACCCTGGTAGGTGTGACCGTTCTCTATCTCAATGCGGGCCAGCCGCTTGAGATCATTCAGGCGCAGACCGCGACGTACCGCCGTGGAGTCGAGTGGACGTTCCACCGGGGGAACGTGTACGCGTTCCAGCACGACAGCGTGGTGACGACCGCGTTCGACACGCTGGCCGTCACGGTGCCGAGGTCGCCGCAAGAGTTCACCGTTCCGCCAGAACAGCCGTCGGACATGAACATGCGCGAACTCACCCGCCAGATCTCGATGCTGCACCGTGAAGGTGCGGACGCCCGGGCATTCGTCGGGGAGCTCAACTCGCGGTTCGCGAACGCCGCCAGTTGCATCGTGTTCGCGCTCGTCGCGCTGCCGCTGAGCCTGCGTCCTCACCGGTCGGGCCCGAGCATGGGACTCGGCCTCAGCATCCTCGTGCTGGTGGCGTATTACATCATCGCCATACCATCCCAACTCGCGTCCGACGGGCGGGTGCTCTCGCCCGTCCTTGCAGCCTGGCTTCCCGACGCCGTCGTCGGCGCCGGCGGTGCAATCCTGCTGGCGCGGGCGGCCAGGTGAGCGCGCCCGAGGGTGCGTCTTCGTTCCAGCGGCGGCGGAATCTTTTTCTCCTGGGACTCGTGCTCGTGTTTGCCGCCGGGCTCTTCACGTTCCGACTCGGCGCCGGCAGCCTCTGGGACCTCGACGAGGCCCGGTACGCGGAGGCGAGCCGTGAGATCCTCTCGACCGGCGATCCATTCACCATGCACTTGGACGGCCACTCGTGGTACGGCCCGCCTCCGTTCTGGATGTGGCTCCAGGCGGCCGCCGGGGCGGCGTTTGGCTTCTCCGAGTGGACCGCACGCGTGTGGGCGGCCTTGTTCGGCGTGCTCGGCGTCGGGGTCACCTGCGTGCTCGGCTGGGAATGGTTTGGCCCTCGCACCGGCGTGCTCAGTGGGTTCATTCTTGCGAGCACGCTCGAGTACGTGCTGCTCTCGCGCCTTGCCGTCCTGGACGTCGTCGAAGTAGCGTTCCTCTTGCTGGCCGTTCACTCGTTCTATCGGGGGTACCGCGACCGAAGCCGCGGCGACTATTTGCGGAGCTTTCTGTTTGCCGGTCTGGCCACGCTGACGCGCGGTCCGGTCACTATTGTGCTCCTCGCCGCGGTGCTCGGTCCGTTTCTCGCGTACCGGCGCGCGCTGAGCCGCTGGCGGGAGATCCCGTGGGGATGGGGCGCCTTGATCTACTTGGGGATCGCGGCTCCCTGGTACGCTATCGAGATCGCCCGCGGCGGGACGGGCTTCCTCGACGCGGCATTTGGCGGCGCGTGGCACCGCCCGATCGAGGCTAGGCTCGGCGCCGTGTTGTACGATATCCCGGTGCTCGTCCTCGGCGCGGTGCCGTGGGCTGCGTTCTTCCCCGGCGCGCTCGTCTACCACTACAACCGCCGCTGGCAGGACGGAAGCCTGTTGTGCCTGCTATGGTGTGCCGTGACGTTCGCCGGAGCGGTGGCGATCGGCGGCCGATTGCCCGACGACGTGTTCCCCATCTTCCCGTTCTCAGCCATCGCGATCGCGAGATTGTGGGAGGAGTTTCTCTTTGAAGGCGAGGGACGGCTGCGCCGCACGCTCATGACATCGTTCTTCCTGCAGATCGGCGTCGTCGCGCTGCTCGCGTTGGCCGTTGCCGTGTTCGTGACCGTTCGCTATCCGGAGGCGCTCGAGGCGGTGCGCCCCGCGCTGATCATCGCGCTTGTCGTGCTGGTCATCGGGCCCGCGCTGACCGCGATCCTCTTTCGCCTCCGCCAGTATACCGGCGCGTTCCTCGCGTTGCCGGCGACGATGGCCGTGTTCATCGCGGTCCTGTACACGGTCACGCTGCCGGTGGTCGAGTCGCAAAAGCCCATCCGTCCGCTTGCGACCGAGCTCCACCGGCGGCTCCAGCCGGGCGATCGGATCATCGGCTATCGCATCGGCACTCCCGCGTCTTTCATCTACTACACGAATCACCAGGTGGTGTGGATTAACGATCCCGAGACGTTGCGGGCGGAGCTGTGCGCCCCGGGGCGGGTGTTCCTGATCACCACCGCGGCCGAACTGGCGGGGAGCACGCCCCGCGCCGCCGAAGGCTTCAGCCTTGTGGGCGTTCGTGACGACCTCGTGGTCCGGGAGAAGCCGGCAGGCGTGGCCTGCGGAGGGTCGAGTTAGGTGCAGGTCAGCGTCATCGTGCCCACCTACAATGAGCGGGAGACGGTGCCCGTTCTCCTCCGGCGGCTCGCGCAGGTTGTCGGACTGCCGCACTGGGAATCGGAGGTTGTCGTGGTGGACGACTCGTCACCCGACGGCACCGGGGAAGTCGCGTCGGGTGTGGGCGCCGAACTTCACGGCGTGCTTTCCGTCCTTGTACTTACCCGTCCGGGGAAGGCCGGGCTCTCGTCCGCCGTCCTGGAGGGCGTCCGGCACGGACGGGGGGACATCGTCGTCGTGATGGACAGCGATCTTTCGCATCCGCCGGAGGTCGTGCCGGCATTGCTCGCGGCGATCGCCGCCGGGGCCGATCTCGCAATCGGGTCCCGGTATCTGACCGGCGGCGGAATCGTGCGCTGGCCGGCGTCTCGTCGGATACTGAGCTGGGGCGCGACCCGGCTCGCCCAGGTCGTGCTCGGGATAAAGGTGCGCGACCCTATGTCGGGGTTTTTTGCATGCCGGCGCACCCTCTTCGACGGCGTCGAGTTCGAAGGGCTCGGCTACAAGCTGCTGCTCGAGATTCTCGCATCCGGGCGCGCGCGCCGCGTGAAAGAGATCCCCTACTGGTTTGAGGAGCGTGCCGGGGGCGAAAGCAAGCTCGACCGAGGCGAGGTGGCAAACTATGTCCGCCTGCTCGGACGGCTGCGTGCGCGCCGCCGGATCCGCGATCGGCAGAGGACCGCGGGATGAACGTGGCGGCCGTTCTGATTCCGGTTCTGATCTTTGTGAGCGGCCTCGTGGCGTTCATCGGCAACCTGGTTGGGCGCAACATCGGCAGGAGGCGTTTGACGCTCCTCGGGCTTCGTCCCCGGTATACCGCGCAGATCATCACGGTCGTGACCGGTATGTTGATCACGCTCGTCACCCTAGCGGTGGTGCTCCTCGTCAGCAACGACGCGCGGCAGGCGCTGTTCCACCTGCGGGAGCTGCAACAGCAGACGCGCACGCTCGGGGAGCAGATTACGGAGCAGGAGGCGCAGTTGCGCGCGCTCCAGTTCCGGGACGTCGTCTATCAGAACGACCAGGAAGTGCTACGCACCGTCATCGACGGGCAGGCGCCCTTGCCCGACATCCGCCGGCGCGTTCAGGCGTTCCTCGACCTGGCGGCGCAGGCGGCGCGCGAGCGGGGGCTCGCGCCCGGGCCCGACGGCGCCATGGTGCACGTCTCCCCGTCGGGCGTGACCGTGGATTCCGTGGCGCAGGACATCGCGGAGCGCGCCCAACCAATGGTGATTCGCCTGGTTGCGAGCGAGAACACCGTGCGCGGGCTTCCTCTGCGGGCGAGCCTGCTCGTGTTTCCCAACGTACGAGTCTATCGGGCCGGAGAGACGATCGCCTCGGCACGGATCGATGGGCGGGGTACGCGTGCGCAGATCGAGCAGGGCCTGCTGGCCCTCGGGTCGGCCAGCGCCACGCTGGCGGAGCAAAGCGGCGTCATCTCGCCGCCCTTTGCCTTGTCGTCCTCTCCGCCCGACGTCCGAATCGACCCCGCCATATTCTTGGCGGTGCTCGACCGCGTCCAAGCGAGCAAGACCGTCGTGAACGTGCGCGGGGTCGCTCTTGTGGACGCCTATACCGTCGGTCCCGTGCAGTTGACGTTTCGGTGAAGGTCCTCGCCGTCGACCCAGGGCGGGAGAAGTCCGGCGTTGCCGTGTGTATTCCCGGGAAGGTGCTGGCTCATCGCGTGATCTCTTCCGCCGACCTTGCGGAGGTCGTTTGCGACTGGGTCGCGACCTACGGGGTCGATGTCATCGTGGTCGGCGATCGAACCGGCTCCGCCGATGCCCGGCGGCGACTCGTGGCGGCGGCCGCCCCGGTCCTGGTCGTGGAGGAGCGTGAGACTACGCTGCGGGCGAGAGCCCGATACTTCGCGGAACACCCTCCTCGAGGGTGGCGGCGTCTGCTTCCGAGATCCCTTCTCATTCCCGAGGTCCCCTACGATGACTACGCGGCGATCCTGATCGGCGAAGCCTACCTGGCAGCTCACGGACTCGAACAACGGTGAGGAATGCCGCTATTTTCGCTACCACCACTCCCGCCCGTCCGGTCAATTAATAGGGGGATAACCGATCGCGGCGCGAACACACGACCGTACTGTCCTTGCTTGATTGTTCGCCGTGGGGGGAAGGAAATCGCCCGCCGCCGTCGTAGGGAGAATCTGGAAAGTTTGTGGTCTGATTGACAATCGAACAATGAGTCGAATACGTCGAATACCATGCGGTGACTTGCCTTTGACTTGATCGAACCGGCTGTCACCTGCCCCAGCGGCGAAACGCCGCGAGCGAGACGCTCACCCGGAGGGAGGAGGAGGCACTACAGGGTGAGATCCCGGGAGGGGGTGCGCGGGGAGCGTGCAGAGACACAGAGGCGCGAGAAAACGTGGATACTCGAGCCGAAGGATTGCTGCTCGCCCCCGATATCACGGCAACGCAAGGGGGAATGAAATTGGGCAACATGAGGACCATTGCGGTAATCGCTGCTGCCGCGCTCGTGTTTGCCACGGTGGCTCCCGCCTTCGCGCAGCCGTTCGCGGACGTGCCCACGAACCACTGGGCGTACGACGCGATCGCTGAGCTGGCGGCGAAGGGCCTGATCGAAGGGTATCCCGACGGGACCTTCAAGGGCGACCGGGCCATGACGCGGTACGAGATGGCGATGGTGGTGGCACGACTCCTGGCGCGGATCGAGAGCATTCAGATCCCCGCGCCGACACCGCCGGAAGTGACCAAGGCGGACATCGACGCGATCAACCGGCTGGTGAACGAGTTCCGGGCGGAGTTGGCCGCGTTGGGGGTGCGGACCACCGCGATCGAGGAAGAGCTGAACGCGATCAAGGCGCGGCTGGACAACGTCCGGGTGACGGGCGGGCTCCGGTTCCGCGAGGATGTCGTGCGGGACTCCTACGGCACGCAGACCGGGCAGAACAGGACGGGGACACCGCAGAACATCGTTAGCGGCAGCCCCGGGTCCTGGGACCTCGGCGCCGTGGCAGTCAACGGGACGGCGAGCGGCGTGGGCGCAGGGACTGCCCAGTACCTCCAGAGCGGGGCGAGCAGCCCGTTCGGGGTCAACGGCAACCCGCGGAGCAGCCAGATCGACGCCAGCGTTGCGCCGACGACCAACCGGCCGCGGTATGAGTTCAAGCTCGGGTTTGACGGCTCCGTTATGCCCGACATTCACTATGTCATCGGCCTGCTGACCTCGGGCGGCTACCAGATCTTCAACAGCGGCGACCAGGGTAACGGCACCACCGCGGCGGCAGTGGGCCTCGAGGGTAACGCCGGCGCGTTCGGCAACGGCTCCTTCGGCGAGATCGACAGTGCGTTCTTGCAGTGGAATAACGCGTGGGGCCTGCCGCTGACGATCATGCTCGGCCGGTTCGGCGACAACACGCCGTGCGGCGGCGGCTGCTATCCGATCCAGTGGGGTCCGTTCGGCCTGATCATGAACGACAACTCGGACACCTGGGAAGACACGACGGATAGCGGCGGCTTCAACCAGGCGGACGGGCTGCGGATCCAGTCGCACATCCCGTCCCTGGCGGACCTGCAGTTCGAGTTCGCCATCATCCGGATCCAGGGCGGCAACGGCAGCCCATTCAACGCCCAGATTCCGCAGACGGCTTCCAGCCAGTACATCTTCGGCGAGGACGCCTACGGCGCGAACGTGAACGTCCGGGTCCTGCCCGGGGTCCGCGTCGGGCTTGACTACGTGGCGAACACCATCACCCCGGCGAACAACACGGCCGGGCCCGGCGGGTTCGGTAACATCGCTCAGTGGCACATCTATGGTCCCAGCGGCGGCGGCGTGAACCCCGGCCTTGGGTCCACCCCGGTTGCCTCCAGCGGCTTCCACTGCGTCTCCGTGACCTCGGCGACCAGCCCCGGCATCGCGTGCCCGGCTGCGGGGAACGGCTGGGATGGTTACCTCCAGTGGGATATCGTGCCGGGCATCCACTTTGACGGCGAGTTTGCCCAGTGGAACGACACCGTGTTCAACACCACCGACAACGGCTACGAGGTCAACGTCCACTGGGATCTCGGGTCCCTTACCGGGATCGGTCATGGCTTCTCCTTGGATACCGGCTACGAGAACTTCGGTCAGAACTTCTACCCGCCGTACGGGGGCGCGGACATCGACATCAACGAGAACGACATGTTCTACCCCGGCAACGGCAACGCGTGGACCGTCGGTATCCACATTACGCCGATCACCAACTGGACGCTCTACGGGGTAGGCGCGTTCGGCAACTTCGCCTCCAACGGCCAGCAGCTGTCGGCGTATGAAGTGGGCGTTGTGTACAACTTCGTGCAGAATGCCTCGATCGTGTTCAAGGTTCGCGAGGAGCGCATCGCGAACATCGAGCAGTTCCTGCTGTACCGGGCGCAGATCGACTACAGCTTCTAAGCGACGCTCGGGTGTGTTACTGCGGCGGCTCCCCGGGTTCTTCCGGGGAGCCGCCGTACTGTCTTCGCTGACCCGCCACGGTATTGCACGCGGAACCGTCCGAGGAATTCATGGACCCACGTGATCGTCTGGTCGTGGCGCTCGACGTTCCGACGCTCGTCGACGCCGAGGCGCTGGCGTACCGCCTCCAGGGGGTCGTCCGGTGGTTCAAGATCGGGCCCCACCTGTTCACGGCAGCCGGCCCCCAGGCGGTCGCCGCGATTGCGCGGTACGGCCGGATCTTCCTCGATATGAAATTCCACGATATACCCTCCACGGTCGGCGCCGGCGTGGCCGCGGCGGCACGGCAGGGGATCGCGCTTTGCACCGTTCACGCGTCCGGCGGAACGGCGATGATGCGGGCGGCGCGCGAAGCCGCCGCCGCGGTGTTTCGTGAGACGGGCGCCGGACCGCTCCGGGTCCTCGGCGTGACCCTGCTCACGAGCAGTGACGAGGCGACCTTGGCGGAAGCCGGTACCGCGGGATCACCCCTGGATACGGTGCTCCGGTTGGCGCGCCTCGCCAAGGCGGCGGGCCTGGACGGTGTCGTGATCTCGCCGCTGGAGGCCGAGGCGGTGCGCGGAGCCTGCGGTCCGAAGTTCCTGTTGGTGTGCCCCGGGATCCGCTCCGCCGGTGGTTCGGACGATCAGCGGCGCGTGTGCACGCCGAGTGCAGCCGTCGCGGCCGGTGCCGATCTGCTGGTCATTGGCCGTCCCATCACACGGGCGCCGGACCCGCGGGGAGCCGCGGAGGAGATCCTGCGTGAGATCGAGGGCGCGTCGCCTGCATCGCACTCTCAAGGATAGAACGCAGCTCTTCGGGTGCTGCAGGGTCCGAACCGTTTCCCGTCCTTCTTCCGTGAGATAATCAAAGGCTTTGGTTTCCAAAGACGACTCCGCCATCGCCCGCGGCGACAGTCCCGCTTGGCCCGGTACCCTCGGCGAAAAGGGGCCGCGTACGGCGTCGACGGCTACGTTCGCGCCTGCGTCAGATCCGGCGTCAGTGTCTTGTGCGTCATTCGGGTTGTGACCTCCGTGTGACAGGGGTGTCATAATGTCGAGGGGGCCTTCGAAGGACGGGATGATCGTCGCAGTGCTCGACACGTCCAAAGACCGAGGAGGTGCGTCCCACATGGAACCCCAGTGGCGCAGTCCGGTTGTGTGGCGTCGCGCCGGGACAGGCATCGCGGGTCTCGTGGTAGCGGCGAGTCTGTTGCACGCCGCCGTCGCTTCCGCGGCGGCAACTACGGTGGGCGTCGTCGATTTCTACGCGCCGACTCCGGTGCCGGTGATCGGCGCCGTAATCCCCGAGCGCACCGCGGCCGACGAGCTGTCGGCGCTGCTCGCCCATGCGGGGAGTGTGACCGTCGTGTCGAGAGCCGAAGTTGCTCGAGCGGAGACTGCAATGGGATGGCGTCCCGAGAGCGTACTATCGTTTGGACAGCTCGGTGCTCTTGCCCGAGCCGTGGGAGCCGATCGGCTCGTGGTCGGGTGGATCACGATGCTCAGCGTTCCGGGAGCGGGGGGCGCGCCCCTCGTTCCAGACGGCAACGGGATACCGCTGGCGCAGGCAGCGGTCGTCGTGCAGGTCTTCGACACCGGTCAGGGACGGATCGTCGCGGAGACGCGCCAATCGGCTTCGGACGTGGGCGTAGTACCCGAGATTCTGGTCCGTGACGTGCTCCGCAACGCGCTTGCGCCGGCGGTGCCGTGGCTCTTGGCCCACTTCGTCCCAGCCTCGATGCGCGCTACGCCGGGATGCTGCGAGTGACCGGAGGTTCCGGCCCTCCGCGCGTTACAATCTACCGACATCAACGCCAGGATACACTCCTCGCCTGATCCCTCGCCGGGCCGCCTCGGTATTACGATTCAATTGGTCGGAATACCACATGTGCCGAATTCGTGTGACCGGCCTCTGGGCCGGGCCTGCGGCGTGGGGTAGGCCGCCGTGGGAAACCCCCGTGGGCCAGGGCTGCGATGTCCCTTGGCGCTCGCGTCGGGGTAACAACCCGAATTCGGGCTGACGTTGGTGCGTTGAAAAGTGGCGGTGCACAGTAGGCAGGAGGCGATACCGGCGTTCGCGGCCGGCGGGGGACAGCCGCGCTCTGCGCAGGCGAGCAAGTGGGTCATCTCCATCTCCGTCCTTTTCGGGGCGATGATGGGGGCGATCGACACGAGCGTCGTCAACGTGGCCCTTGCCCACATACGGGCAACGTACGGGGTCACCACCCAGGAAGTCACCTGGGTCACGACCTCCTATCTCATCACGCTCGTGATGATCATGCCGCTGACGGCCTGGGTGGGCTCGGTCCTCGGCCGGAAGCGGATGTTTCTCCTTGCAGTAAGCCTCTTTACGGTCGCATCGGCGCTGTGTGGTTTCGCGCGCACCCTCGGCGAGCTGATCGCGTTCAGGGTCCTGCAGGGACTGGGCGGCGGCGCGCTGCAGCCCATCTCGCAGGCGATCATGCGGGAAACGTTCCCGCCCGAGGAACAGGGCCAGGCGATGGGCATGTTCAGCATGGTCATTCTGCTCGGCCCCGCGATCGGCCCAACCCTTGGCGGCTGGATCACCGACAACCTGTCGTGGCCGTTCATCTTCTTCGTCAACATCCCGGTCGGAATTCTGGCGGTGTTCATGGCGGGGCGGCTGCTCGTGGATCCGCCGTACATGCGGGCCCAGGGGCTGCGTCATATTGACGGAATCGGAATCGGTCTGATGGCCGTTGGACTCGCCTCGCTGCAAGTCCTGCTCGAGCAGGGGGAGACGGACGGGTGGTTCCAGAGCTCGCTCATCGTCACGCTTACGGTTACTGCGGCGGTGGCGCTCACGGCATTCGTGATCTGGGAGCTGCGGGTCAGTGAGCCCGCGGTGAACCTCCGCATCTTGAAGAACGTCACGTTCGCGTCCGGCACGGCCATCATCGGGATCCTGGGATTGGCGCTGTTCGGCAGCTTGATCCTGCTCCCCCTGTTCTTCCAGCAACTGCTGGGCTACGATGCGACGGAGGCCGGGCTCGCGATGATGCCGCGCGCCCTTACGACGCTCCTGTTGAACCCGATCTGCGGCTCCCTGTACAACCGGTTGGGCGTGTACATCATGCTGCCGGTCGGGATGACGCTCGCCGCCACGTCGGCCCTGATGATGGCTCACTTCAACCTCGACAGCGGTCCCGTGCAGATTCTGCTCCCTCAGGTGGTGCAGGGCATGGGCTTCTCGTTCATGTTCGTCTCTCTCTCCACCGCGGCGCTCTCAAGGATGCCGCGGCCCCAGATGCAGAGTGCGACGGGGCTCTACAACCTGATCCGGCAGTTGGGCGGGAGCTTCGGCACGGCGATCGTGGTCACGCTGGTGGACCATAAGACGACGATGGCGAGCGCCAACCTCATGCGGTACGCGTCGGTGTACAATCCGACGTTCATGCACTGGTGGGAAACGTACCAGGCGGCGTTCGTCGCACGCGGCAGCGATCCGACCACTGCGCACCTGCAGGCGCTGGCGGCGCTGCACAGCTTGATCAGCCAGCAGGCGACCGTCGTCGCATTCGACTACACGTTCGGAATCATCGGGCTGCTGCTGCTCGCATGCCTGCCGCTCGTCCTGTTCATACGACGCGGGCAGGCCAACTCTGCGGCCCGCGGGGCGGTCACCGGCGGATGACCTCGCGCTCCGATATTCATCAGATATTCATCCGCGCTCGGCGAGTTCTCAACAGCCCCGGGTATCCTCGAGAGTGTCAGCACCCCGCCGGAGGGCGGCGGCGGTGCGGGAGCGGACAACACGGGTGCTCGGAGGTGGGGAAGATGATAGTGAGTTCGCTGATCGGGAAGCGGGTATCGCGCCTGGTGCTCGTCGGAGCGGCGTTCGTTGCGTTGAGCGGATTGCCCGCGTATGCTGGCTGACTCGCCGTGGTATCAACCCGACGTTCACGCATTCAACTGGCCCGGCCGGTATCAAAATCGGGGGCGGGGATGCGATGTGCCGCAGGCGCGGGACGAGCGTGGGACTTGGGGAGGCCAGAATCGCTCGTGCGGGCGGGATCGGGGGTACGGCAACCAGGGGTCCGACGGCCAGCAGCCGGTTCCCGATCGAGACATCGCGCCCGGGGAAAACGAGCGGAACTGACGGGCGTGCGGTTGGTGTTTGTGCGAGGACCGAGGGCGCGGCGCACACCGCGCCCTCTCGTTGAGTGGGTTCGACGGCGTGTTGCCAATGAGGAACTGCACCGGTATACTGACGACAGGGACGTTCTGGAGGTGCTGGCCTTGCGCACGTCGGCTCGAGTTGCGACCGCCCTGGTGTTTGTGCTCGCGCTGTCCGCGTTCGCCGCGGACGTTAGCATCGGATGCGGGTCGCAGTACGTCTATGGGGTTGTGTGGGGCAAGTATCCAGCCACCGGAGAGAACAACGCGTGGATGATACAGGTCGTTAATGAGTGGTACTCCGTGCCCGAGGACTTCTACTACCGGGCCGAGATCGGCGATACGGTGAAGTTCGACGGCAAGGATTGGACCATCGTGAAGACGCCGGACACGACAGCCCCGGGGAACCAGCCGTCCGATCAACCGCCGCCCAACATACCGCCCAGCATCGCAAATCCCCCGAGTCAGTCCACGACGCCGCCCTGATCCCCAGATCCGGCAGGCGGGCGTGCCCTCGGCGTCGTGAGGCATACCTGGGAGTGCAAGAGCGCGCTTCGATACTTCCGTTGACACTGGGCGAACAGGCGTACTATAATGCCTCTAATCACCCGGACGGTCTCGCGGGACCGGGGGCAGCGAGTCCGTTGACCTGTTTCCGGACCCACGGCGTGGATCAAAGATGCGGCGCCCCGGAAGCGATCACGCCGGGAGTGACAGCGCGACCGGGCATCTTCGGAGGACCTGGACTGAGTGTCTTTGTTGGATGACGTCGCCGAGGTGTTGATCCGCGAGGACGAGTTGCGGGCTCGGGTCGCGGATCTCGGTCGACAGATTAGCGGTGACTACGAAGGCAAGACCCCCCTGCTCGTTGGCATCCTGAAAGGTGCGTCGATCTTTCTCGCCGACCTGATCCGCCAGGTTACGATTCCGTGCGCGCTTGATTTCATGGCCACGAGCGCCTACGGGACCGGAGCGGAGAACAGCGGGATCGTCCGGATCCTCAAGGATCTCGATCAAACAATCGAAGGACGCCACGTCATCATCGTGGACGATATCATCGACACCGGCCTCACGATGGACTATCTGCTCGAGACGTTGAAGGCGCGGTACCCCGCAAGCCTTCGCGTCTGCGCCTTGCTCGACAAGGTGACGCGGCGGCGGCGCCGGGTGGCGATCGACTATCGCGGATTCGAGATTCCCGACAAGTTCGTGGTCGGATACGGGTTGGACTACGGGGGGATCTATCGCAACTTGCCATTTATCTGCGTCCTGAAGCCGGAGGTGTACACCTGAGCCTCCCGCCGCCGCCTCCGCCAGGGGGCGGCGGCGGGCCATTCGGACGAAAGTGTGTACCACGGCGAGGAGGTGACCTGGGTGGAGTTCATCGGCAGGGCACGGCCGGCCCGTCGAACCTACGGCTTCGAGGAGATCGCCCTTGTGCCGGCGTCGGCGACCGTCGATCCGGAGGACGTCGACCTCTCATGGGAAGTCGCCGGCCGGAAGTTTCCGTTGCCGGTGATTGCGTCGGCGATGGACAGCGTTGTGGACGTGCGCTTCGCGATCGCCCTTTCCAAACTCGGCGGCATGGCCGTGCTCAACCTCGAGGGTATCCAGACCCGGTACGAGCATCCCGAAGACGTCCTGGACCGGCTCGCCGCGGCGACGCCCGAGCGCGTCGTCGGTGTGATGCAGGAAGTCTACCGGGAACCCATCAAGGACGACCTCGTGGGGCTCCGTGTGGAAGAGATCCGCAAGGGCGGGGGGGTCCCCGTGGTTTCCACAACGCCCGGCGGGGCTTCCCGCCTCGGGCCGCTGGCGGCGGACGCCGGAGCCGAGTTCCTGCTGGTGCAGTCCACCGTGATCACCGAGTACCATCGGAGCGACCGCGGACGCACCGTATCGCTCCGAAACCTTACCGCAAGAATGCGCATCCCCGTCATGGCGGGCAACTGCGTTTCCTACGAGGCGGCGCTCCAGCTCCTTGAGGCGGGTGTCGCGGCCGTGTTCGTCGGCGTCGGACCCGGCGCCGCCTGCACCAGCCGCAAGGTGCTCGGCGTGGGCGTCCCTCAGGCGACGGCGATCGCGGATGTCGCCGCGGCTCGCGCGGAGTACGCGCGGCGCACGGGGCGCCAAGTGCCCATCGTCGCCGACGGTGGCATCAGCGTCGGCGGGGAGATCGCCAAATCGATCGCCTGCGGCGCCGATGCGGTGATGCTGGGCTCTCTGTTCGCCCGGGCCGAGGAGGCGCCGGGACGTGGGTTCCACTGGGGCATGGCCACCCCGCATGCGGCGCTGCCTCGCGGGACACGGATCGCCGTCCGCACCACCGGAACGCTGCGCGATATCTTGCACGGTCCCGCCCGGGTGGACGACGGTTCCCAGAACCTCATGGAGGCGCTCCGAACGGCGATGGGCATGTGCGGGGCGTGCACACTCCGGGAGATGCAGCAGACCGAGGTGATTATCGCCCCCGCTCTCGTGACGGAGGGCAAAACGATGCAGATCGCCCAACACGTGGGACAGGGGCGCTGATGTCGGGGACGCGGGTGCAGGAAGAACGGGCCGCCGGGCGCGCCAAGGAACACCCCGCCGCGCAGGTGATCCCGCCGGTCGACGATCTTGTGATCGTGCTGGACTTTGGCGCGCAGTACAGCCAGCTCATCGCGCGTCGCATCCGCGAGCTCCGCGTATACAGCCTGATCCTGCCGTTCGACACCAAGCTTACTGAGCTGCTGGCCCTCAAGCCGAAGGGGATTATTCTCTCCGGGGGACCGGCGAGCGTCTATGACGAAGGGGCGCCCCGGTGCGATCCGGAGCTGTTCTCGACGGCCGTACCGACGCTCGGCATCTGCTACGGGATGCAGTTGATGGCGCACGTGCTCGGCGGGGACACCGGCCCTGCAGTCCGAAAAGAGTTCGGTCGGACACGGTTGTTCGTCGACGAGCCCGATCGCGGCGAAGGACTGTTCCACGGGCTCGAGCCGAGATTGATCTGCTGGATGAGCCACGGTGACACGGTGCGCCGCTTGCCTCCGGGCTTCGAAGCTCTCGCTCACTCCGACCACACGCCCTACGCCGCGGTAGCCGACCGCAGCCGTCGTTTGTTCGGCCTGCAGTTCCATCCCGAGGTCTCGCACACGCCGTGGGGAACCGAGGTGCTGCGCAACTTCGTATACAACGTCTGCGGCTGCACTCCATCGTGGACGATGGCGTCGTTCGTCGAGCAGGCGGTCGGTGAGATCGCGGCGCAGGTGGACGGCGGCCGCGCGATCTGTGCGCTGAGCGGGGGCGTCGACTCGGCCGCGGCCGCGGCGCTCGTCTTCCGGGCGATCGGTGACCGCCTCACGTGCGTGTTCGTGGATCACGGGCTGCTGCGCCTCGCCGAGGCGGATCGCGTGGTCGGGGTGTTTCGCGACCACTTCGGCGTCCCCCTCGTACACGTCGACGCCCGCCGCCGCTTCCTCGACCGGCTTCGGGCGGTCACCGACCCCGAACGCAAGCGGATCCTGATCGGGCAGGAGTTCATCACCGTGTTCGCGGAGGAGGCCGAGCGGCTCGGCCGTCCGGAGTTCCTGGTCCAGGGCACACTGTACCCCGACGTGATCGAGAGCGGAACGCGCACGGCGGCGCGGATCAAGACGCACCACAACGTTGGCGGGCTTCCCGAAGTCATGCCGTTTCGTCTGATCGAGCCGTTCCGGACCTTGTTCAAGGACGAGGTCCGCGTGGTGGCCCGGACGCTTGGTCTGCCCGATGAGATGGTGGGGCGCCACCCGTTCCCCGGGCCCGGGCTTGCGATCCGGATCATCGGCGAGGTTACCGAGGAGCGTCTGTCGCTGCTTCGGTATGCCGATGCGATCGTGACCGAAGAAGTCCGCCGCGCGGGGCTGAGCCGTGACATCTGGCAGGCATTTGCCGTCCTGCTGCCCGTGCACACCGTCGGGGTCGCCGGTGACGCTCGCACGTACGGGCATGTCGTCGCGGTTCGCGCCGTCACCAGCGAAGACGGGATGACGGCCGACTGGGCCAGACTGCCCCCTGAGCTGCTGGAAACGATCAGCAACCGGATCACCGGCGAGGTGAGAGGCGTCAGCCGCGTCGTTTACGACATCAGCAGCAAGCCCCCCGCGACGATCGAGTGGGAATAGCCCGCCGGTGCTGCACGCGGCGGCCTCGCATCATGATCCGCGTCTTTCCGCGAACGCGGTGATACACTAGCGGCATGACGTCCGCCATCGACCTGGAAGCGCTGCTCAACCCGCGGCAACTGGAAGCGGTGCGCCACCCCGGCGGCCCGCTCCTCGTGCTGGCCGGTGCAGGCTCCGGCAAGACGCGAGTGCTCACGTATCGCATCGCCGCGCTCATTCACGATCACGGCGTCCAGCCATCTCAGATCCTCGCGGTGACGTTCACGAACAAGGCGGCCGGCGAGATGCGGGAGCGCGTAGTGAGCGTGCTCGGTCCCGCAGCGGCCCGGCCGCTGTGGATCGGCACCTTCCACTCGATCGCGAGCCGCATCCTGCGCGTCTCCGGAGCGCCGCTCGGTCTCGACCATAGGTTCGTGATCTACGACGGCGACGACCAGCGCTCGGTGATGCGCGACGTGGTCCGCGGGCTCGGCGTGGACGAGCGCCAGTTCCCGGCGTCCGCCGTGCTCGCCGAGATCAGCCGGGCGAAGAACGATCTCGTGGACCACGTCGCGTATGCGTCGCGGACCGAGACGCGGCGCGAAGAGGTGATCGCGAAGCTCTACGCCGCATACGAGCGCCGGCTCGACGAGGGACACGCGCTGGACTTCGACGACCTGCTCGTTCGCACGGTCCAGCTGTTTCGCGACCAGCCGCGCGTGCTCGACGAGTACCAGGCGCGGTTCCTTCACGTGCTCGTGGACGAATACCAGGACACGAACCACGCGCAATACGTACTCGTCAATCTGCTGGCGCGGCGGCACCGCAACCTCTCCGTGGTCGGGGACGACGACCAGGCCATCTATCGGTGGCGCGGCGCCGACGTGCGAAACATTCTGGAGTTCGAACGCGACTACCCCGAGGCCAAGGTCGTGACGCTCGATCAGAACTATCGCTCCACCCAGCGGATCCTCCGCGTCGCGGCCGCGGTGATTCGCCACAACCCTCACCGGCACGACAAGACTCTGTGGACCGTCAACGGCGAGGGTGAGGCGGTGACGTTGTTCGAGGCCTGGGACGGATACGAGGAGGCCCGCTACGTCGGCGAACAGGTCAAGCGTCACACGGCCGCGGGCGGGCGGGCCGGAGAGATCGCCGTGCTGTACCGAACGCACGCCCAGTCGAGACAGTTCGAGGAAATGTTTCTCCGCTTGGGCGTGCCGTATCGGATCGTTGGGGGGCTCCGCTTCTACGAGCGCGCGGAGATCAAGGACATACTCGCCTACCTGCGCGCGGCGTACAATCCGGCAGATGAGGCCAGCCTCCGGCGCGTTCTGAACGTCCCCCGTCGCGGCATCGGGGACACGACCGTGCGCCGTCTTGAGACGTGGGCTCGGGACGAGCGCGTCTCGTTTTGGGAGGCGCTCCATCGTGCCGGCGACGTCCGCTGTGCTCCTGCCTCGCGCCGCGCGCTCGAGGACTTCGTCCGGCTGGTCGAGCAGATCGCGGCATTCTCCGTCGATCACCCGGCGCGCGACGTGCTCAGCCGTGCCGTCGAGCTCACCGGCTATCGCAGCGCGCTCGAAGCCGAGGGGACCGATGAGGCGTACGCCCGTTTGGAGAACCTGGACGAACTTGCCGCGGTCGCGCAGGAAGTCGAAGAGATGACCGGGGACGCATCGCTCGAGATGTTCCTTCAGCACCTCGCGCTCCTCACCGACGCCGATACGATCGACGACCGCGCGGATCGTGTCACGCTGATGACGCTCCACAGCGCCAAGGGGCTCGAGTTCCCGGTCGTAGTGCTCGCGGGACTCGAGGAAGGTTTGTTCCCCCACGCCCGCACCGCCGAGGACCCCAACGGGATGGAGGAAGAACGACGGCTCTGCTACGTCGGGATGACACGGGCCCGATTTCGCTTGCTGCTCACCTACGCACGTCAGCGGACGGTGTACGGCACGGCCCGGCCAGGGCTGCCGTCACGCTTCCTTGCGGAGATTCCCGAGGACGCGATCCACCGCGAGGTTGCTCCGCGCACGGCTACGAACGACTGGCCGGACGAGGATCGCCCGGTGCCGGAGCTAGGCGTGGGGGACTTCGTGCGCCACAAGACGTTCGGCGTCGGCCGGGTGCTCGAGGTCGACGGCGAAGGACCCCGCGCGATCGTCACCGTGAGGTTCGACACGGTGGGCACCAAACGTCTCGCATTGGGGTATGCGCCGCTCGAGCGGACGTCGCCCGCGTCGCAGCGCACCTTCGCGGGAGATCGGTGAGCGCCGAGATGTTGTGCTGGAGGCGGGAATCTCTCGGCGGTCGGGCGAATACGGCGGGTGCGAACGTGGTCCAGCGTATAGTCGTGTTGTCATTGGGTGCAGCGTTTCTCCGGCGGAACGGGTTGGTGCGGGTTCCCACGGGTCGGTCAGGGGTCACGATGCTCGTAGGCGGTCGCCGGGTGGTGGTCGCCGGGCGGACTCGAGGGAGACTTGTCTGCGTCCCGCACCCCAGGTGCGCACTTCACCGAGGAGGAGTCCGATAATCGTGCGAGTTTGTGCCTTGATCTGCCTCATTGCGGCAAGCCTGCTCATGCCCCCCGGTATCGGGTTGGCCGCGACGTCGCATCCGAGCTTGCCGGGGGTGCCCGATCCCAAGGTCATGGTGGGAGAGATCGGGCGGTACGGCGGAGTGTTCCTCGATTCGCAGCAGAGCGACCCCTCGACGTTCAACCCGATCCTGGCGAACTCCACGTCCTCCACCGGCCCTCTTGCCAACGTGTTCGACGGGTTGGTCGAGGCCAACGGGAAGACGACGGCCATCGAGCCCGCGCTCGCCGAGTCATGGACGATCAGCAAGGACGGCCGGACATGGAGCTTCACGCTGCGCCAGGGACTGCAGTGGAATGACGGGACTCCGATGACGGCGGACGACGTCGTCTTCACGTTCAAGGTGATCTACGACAAGCGCATCCCCAACAGCGCGGCCGACGTGCTCAACGTGATGGGTAAGCCGATCGAGGTCACGAAGGTCGACGCGCGGACGGTCCAGTTCCACACCGCGGAGCCGTTCGGGCCGTTTCTCCGCGAGATCGGCAACGCTACGATGATCCCGAAGCACCTTCTCGAGAACGCGTACGACGGGGGCCGGTTCAATCAGACCTGGGGCGTCAACACCCCGCCGAGCCAGATCGTGGGGACCGGGCCGTACAAGATCACCGAGTACCGGCCGGCGCAGCGCATCGTCTACGCGCGCAACCCGTACTACTGGAAGGTCGACATGCGTGGACAGCGCCTTCCGTACATCGACCACATCGTGCTCACCATCGTGCCCAACCAGAACGCGCTCCGGCTCTTGTTCCAGGGCGGACAGGCCGACAGCTACGGGCTGCGGCCGGCGGAGTACGCGGAGTTCGAGCGCGGCGCCAGAGCGGGTAACTACACCGTCTACGACGGCGGCCCGAGCTTCGGTTCGGAATTCTTGACGTTCAATCAAAATCCCGCGAGTGGGTTGCCCGAGTACAAGCTGCGCTGGTTCCAGACCCAGAAGTTTCGCCAGGCCGTCTCCTACGCCGTCGACCGGCAAGCGATCATCAACCAAGTGTACGCCGGCCACGCCCTGCCGGAGTACGGCCCCGAGAGCCCGGCGGACAAGTTCTTCTACGATCCTCACACGATGCAGTACCCGTACGATCTCCAGAAGGCGACTCAGACTCTTGCCGAGGCCGGTTTCAAGAAGGGGGCGGACGGCGTCCTGAGGGACGCCCAGGACCATCCGGTGCAGTTCATCATCGCGACGAATGCCGACAACCCCGACCGGGTCGCGATCGGCAATATCGTTCGGCAGGACCTTGCCTCGCTTGGGATGCAGGTGACCTTCGCCCCCGAGGCGTTCAACACGCTCGTCGCAAAGCTCACAGACTCGTACAAGTGGGAGGCGCTGGTTCTCGGTCTCACGGGGGGCATTGAACCGGCGGATGGGCAGAACGTGTGGAAGTCGTCGGGCAGCCTGCACCTGTGGAACCCGAAGCAGGCGAAGCCCGCGACCCCGTGGGAGGCCCAGATCGACCGGTACTTTGACCTCGCCGCGACGACGGTCGACCAGAACCGTCGCCGGGACTACTACAATCAGTGGCAGGAAATCACCGCGGAGCAGGTGCCGCTCATCTACACGGCGATCCCGGATGCCTACGTGGCGGTGCGCAACAAGTTTGGGAACATCGAATTCACGGCGTTTGGCGGACCGTTCTGGAACTTTCCCGTGGTCTACATCAAGTAGCGCATTGTCGTCGCAGACCCGTCACGCCCCAGTCGCACCGTCGCCGGGCGTCGGCGACGCCGTAGGAGCTGCGCTCCGCACCTCGGGTCGAGCGCGATGATCCGCTACATCGTCCGTCGCCTGATCCTGCTCGGGCCGCTGATCGTTGGCATTACGTTCGTGAGCTGGGCGGCGATCCAGCTCGCCCCGGGGTCGAGCGACTATTTCCAGTCGCTGGTGCTCCAGTACCCGCAGATCAGCCCGCAGCGTGTCGCGGCGCTGCGGGCTGAGTTCGGGATGGATCAACCTCCGCTGGTGCAGTATCTGCATTGGTTGTGGAGTATCGTTCACCTCAACTTCGGATACTCCTTCGCGTACAATGTGCCCGTGGCGTGGTTGATCGGCAGCCGCGCACTCAACACGCTCTTGCTCTCGGTAACGTCGCTCATCGCGGCGTGGGCGCTCGCGGTACCGCTCGGCATCTACTCCGCGGTTCACCAATACTCGGTGCTGGACGGGGTGCTTAGCGCCGGCGCGTTCGTGGCCATCTCGGTCCCGAGCTTCTTCAGCGCGCTCCTCCTGCTCTACGCCGCGTTCTGGACGCACCTGCTGCCGCTCCAGGGGCTGACGAGCGTCGATTTCGACTTCCTCCCGTGGTGGGACAAAATCCTCGACGTGGCACGTCACCTGGTGCTGCCGACGATCGCGCTCGGGGTATTCTCGGTCGGCGGCTTGATGCGCTACATGCGTACCAACCTGCTGGATGTGTTGCGGTCGGACTACCTGCGGACGGCGCGCGCAAAGGGGCTGCCCGAGCGCGCCGTCATCTTCCGGCACGGGCTCCGGAACGCGATCAACCCGCTGGTCACCCTGTTCGGGTTCGAGCTGGGCGGCCTCCTGAGCGGCGCCGCGTTCGTGGAAAACGTGCTGGGGTACCCTGGGCTCGGCCGGCTCGTGCTCGAGGCCGTGCTCAGGAAGGACGTCTTCGTCGTCATGGGAAGCCTGCTCATGGGAAGCGTGCTCTTGATCCTCGGCAACCTGGCCGCGGATATCATGCTCGCCTACGTCGATCCCAGGATCCGGTACGACTAGATGAGTCACGACGCCGCGGCTGCTCCACGCGTCGCAACCGACCGTTTTGGTGCGCCGGGACGGGCCCGAACGCCGCTTCAGCTCGCCTGGCGCCAGCTCAAGCGCTACCGGCTCGCGCTCGCCGGCGGGGTGGTCCTGATTTGGCTGTATGTGACGATGGTGTTGGCCCCGTTCCTTGCGCCGTACGCGCTGGACTACTCGGATCGCTCCCTGTTCTACGCACCGCCAGTTGGCGTCCACCTGGTGGACACTCGCGGCCGTCTGCACCTGCGGCCGTTCGTCTACGCGTACCGCGTCGTGGACGCCTCCCTGCCGGCGTATGCGCGGGATACGACGCGGACGTACGACATCCATTTCTTCGTCCATGGCGCTCCGTACCGGCTGTTCTGGTTCATCCCTGGCGACGTCCATCTGATTGGGGTGGATCCTCCGGCCCGGTTGTTCCTGCTCGGCACCGACCAGTTCGGCCGGGATCTGCTGTCGCGGCTCCTCTATGGAAGCGTGGTGTCGCTCTTGATCGGGGTTATCGTCGTGCTGATTGCGTTCCCGATCGGGATGGTCCTCGGCGGGATCGCCGGATACTACGGGGGTATGATCGACAACGTCATCATGCGTAGCGTGGAGGTGCTGGCGGCGTTCCCGAGCTTCTACCTGTTGCTGACACTCGCTTCGGTTCTGCCGGCGACGCTGTCGAGCGGAGCGCGCCTGTTCATGATCTCGGCCGTGTTCAGCTTCGTCGGGTGGGGAGGGCTCGCGCGCGTCCTGCGCGGAATCGTCCTCGGCATCCGGGATGTGGAATTCGTGCTGGCCGCCCGGGCGGCGGGTCTGCCGGATTTCCGGGTGATCGTCCGTCATGTCCTACCGAGCACGGCCTCGTACGTGATCGTCGCCGCGACGCTGACGATCCCAGGGGTGATCCTCGGGGAGAGCGGACTCTCGTTCCTGGGGCTCGGCGTCCAGGAGCCCAGCACAAGCTGGGGGCTCCTGCTCGCCCAGGCGCAGAGCATCGAGGCGCTCACGCAGTTCCCCTGGCTGCTGATACCGGGGATCATGATCGTCCTGGCAGTGCTCGCATTCAATTTCCTCGGCGACGGCGTGCGGGATGCGCTGGATCCCCGCCAGCGGTCCACCTGACGGGCGCCCGCGCGGCCTGCTCCGCATCGAGATGCACGGCGGCCCGATTTGTGCGACGATGAAGGCGATACGTGGTCGTGGACTAACCGATTCGTCCGGGTGGCGGTAGCGATGGCGAAGCCTGCGAGATCAACGATGCGTTCCGGCCAGGTCACGCCGGCCGGCCGCCGGGTTCGGCCGGCCGGTCCGACGGCCCCTCCACGCGCTCGGCTCGGCGTCATCATCGCCGTGGCCGCCGGCGTGGTCTTGGTCGCAGCCGGGGTACTGGTCGCGCAACGAGTGGCACAGGTCCAACAGGGTGCGATCACGCCGGACGTCCCCCAGGGGGTGACGCTCAACCCTGCGCTCCGCGCGCGCGGCGCAGTGATCAGCATCTCGGGCGACGCGAGCCGGCCACAGGCGTCTTATGATCCCGCGTCGGGGACGGTGCTGATCCGCTTCCAGTCCAAGTACTACGATCCCAAGCATACCCCCGCGCTCAACCGGCAGTACCTGGCTACGGAGGGGCGTCTAGTCGTGCAGCTCGCGCTGTACGACGCTCCGGAGGCCGCCCGGGTCGTGGCGGAGCTGTATCGCGGCCGGGACAAGCTTGCGACCGTCACCGGTTCGTCCGCCGACGCCTACAACGACTATGCCGTTCAATACTCCAAGGGGCTGCCCTAGGGCCGCCGTGCCGGTGGGCCGTCCCCCTTCAGACTCCAGCCCCTTACGGCCCGACCGACCGGGGCCGTGGGAAAGGATTTGAGAGCAGCCTGTGGAATTTCGGTATGACTGGCGCCTGCCAAACGGCGGGTTGACCCTCGGGGGAGGGCGGTACGCGTGGCTGAACCGTTGCTGCACGTCAAGAATCTGAAGACCTACTTCTACACAGACGAGGGCGTCGTCCGAGCTGTGGAGGGCATGACGTACGATCTGCACAAGGGCGAGACGCTCGGGATCGTCGGAGAGTCGGGATCCGGCAAGAGCGTTCACGCTCTCTCGATCATGCGGCTGATCGCGTCGCCGCCCGGGAAGATCGTTGATGGCGAGATTCTGTTTGAAGGTCGGAACCTCCTCAAGCTCTCCGACGAGGAAATGCGGAAGATCCGCGGCAACCGGATCGCGATGGTGTTTCAGGAGCCGATGACGTCGCTCAATCCCGTGCTCACGGTCGGCGAGCAGATCGCTGAGGCGGTGATCCTGCACCAGCGGCTCGACAAGCGGGCAGCGTGGGAGCGCGCGATCGAGATGCTGGAGCGCGTCAAAATCCCCTCGGCAAGGCAGCGGGTGAAGGACTATCCGCACCAGTTCTCCGGGGGAATGCGTCAGCGTGTGATGATCGCGATGGCACTGTCCTGCAACCCGTCCGTGCTGCTGGCGGACGAGCCGACGACCGCGCTCGACGTGACGATCCAGGCTCAGATCCTCGAATTGATGCGCGAACTCCAGCGCGAATTCGGAACCGCCATCATCATGATCACCCATAACCTGGGCGTCATCGCGGAGATGTGCGACAACGTCGTCGTGATGTACGCCGGTCGGCCGGTCGAGGAGACGGATGTCCATCGGACGTTTCACGATCCGAGGCACCCCTACACGTGGGGGCTTCTCCATTCCGTGCCCAAGCTGTACGAGCGGAGCGAGCGCCTGATTCCGATCGAGGGACAGCCACCCAGCCTGGTGGATCTCCCGCCCGGGTGTGCGTTTGCGCCGCGGTGCCCGTTTGCGATGGAGGTCTGTACGCAGGTCGATCCGCCGAGCGTGCCCGTGTCCGAGGGGCACAGCGCCCGGTGCTATCTTTATACTGACAAGGCGACGGACAAGGACAAAGAGGCGGCGACGGCCGCCGGATTGGCGGCGTCCGCCCGCAGCCGAGGCGTCTGACGCCTCTCACGCCCGAGATCAGGCCCGAAGGAGCCCTGGGGAGGAGACATGGCAGCTAACGGTGAGATCCTCCTGGAGGTCAAGAACCTCCAGAAGCACTATCCGGTGACGAAGGGGTTTATTTTCCAGCGGCAGGTCGGCGCCGTTCGGGCCGTGGACGGTCTCGCGTTCTTCATCCGGAAGGGGGAGACGCTCGGACTCGTAGGGGAGTCCGGGTGTGGCAAGACGACGACCGGCCGCGTCATCCTCAGGTTGCAGGAGCCGACGAGCGGTCAGGCACTGTTCGAGGGACGCGACATCTTCAAGCTGGGCAAGGAAGAGTTGCGCCGGATGCGTCGGGACATGCAGATCATCTTTCAGGATCCCTACTCGTCGCTCAACCCGCGGATGACCGTCGGCGACATCATCGGCGAGCCGCTCGAGATCCACAACCTGGCGCGGGGCCGGGAGAAAGTGCGCCGCGTGCAGGAGCTTCTCGAAGTCGTCGGGCTTTCGCCCTATCACGCGAACCGGTACCCGCACGAGTTCAGCGGGGGGCAACGCCAGCGTATCGGTATCGCGCGGGCGCTCGCCGTGAACCCGAAGCTCATCATCGCCGACGAGCCGGTCTCCGCGCTGGACGTGAGCATCCAGGCGCAGGTGCTCAACCTCCTGCAGGAGTTGCAGAAGGAGTTTGGACTCACGTACTTGTTCATCGCGCACGATCTGTCGGTCGTCAAGCACATCAGCGACCGTATCGCGGTCATGTACCTCGGCAAGATCGTGGAGCTGGCCACGGCCGACGAGCTGTTCTCGAATCCCCAGCACCCGTATACCGAAGCGCTGCTGTCCGCCGTGCCGATTCCCAATCCGGAGATGCGCCGCGAACGGATCATTCTGCCGGGCGATGTGCCGAGCCCCGTCAATCCCCCCTCAGGCTGCCGGTTTCATACCCGGTGCCTGTACGCGCAGCCGAGCTGCAGCACGGAGGAACCCGAGTTTGTCGACATCGGCAATGGGCACTACGTCGCCTGTCCGGTGCGGCCGTTCAAGATGCAGCGGAGTCGGGCGGCGGTGCTCGGTCAGGCGGCCAGCACTGCGAACCAGTAGAACTGGGAGCGCGCGCGAGACGTAGTTTCAACGTAGGTCGTAGAAGGCTGCTAGGCCGGGGGGACGCGGCGTGGCGTACCTCGGGGGCGATGACGCGGAGCGGCGTCACGCGGAGGGACGTTCCCGCCGGGCCGAGTCGCGACAAAGGGCGGTGGGCGTCGTGGTGCAGCGCGGGCTAGTGGTAGCAGTGGCAATGTTGGTGGCGGTGCTGATGTACGGCACCGGGGCGCGTGGCGCGGCGTCGGAATCCGTTCGCAACCCCGATTCATTGGTGCTCCTGACCTACGGCGACCCGGAGAGCCTGGATCCGGCCTACGCGTACGACACGACCAGCGACGGGGTCATCTGGCCGGGGATCTACGAGACGTTGATCACCTACGACGGCAGCGTGCTCTCGCGGTACGTGCCCCGCCTTGCGACCGCGGTGCCGAGCGTCGCGAACGGTCTTATCAGCAAGGACGGGCTGACATACACGTTTCCGATCCGACAGGGCGTCCACTTCCACGACGGCACGGTGATGACCCCTGCGGACGTCCGATACTCAATGCTGAGGTTCATGTTGCAGGACCGCGATGGCGGTCCGTCGTGGCTGCTGTTGACGCCGCTGTTGGGCACGGACAGCACACGGGACAGCAAGGGCAACGTTGTGGTGAAGTACGCCGATGCGGCCAAGGCCGTGACGGTGGAGGGCCAGAACGTGGTCTTCCACCTCAACCATCCCTATGCCGCATTTCTAAGCATCCTGTCCGCCTGGTCGTTCGTGCTGCCGGAGAAGTGGGCGGCGGCCCACGGCGACTGGGACGGCTCCGCCGCCTCCTGGACGAAGTACAACAACCCCAAGCTGCAGGATCGATACGAGTTCGATCACACGAACGGTACGGGTCCGTTCATGCTCCAGACGTGGGACCGGCAGACCAAGGAATTGATCCTGGTTCGCAACGACCACTACTGGCGTGCGCCCGCAAAGCTGGCGCGCGTCGTCATCCGGACCGTCTCTGAGTTCCCGGCGCGGCAATTGGAGCTGCAGCGCGGCGACGCGGACGTCATTGCCGTGGACCGTCCCGACCAAACGAAGGTCACCGGAATCGCCGGCGTCACCGTCCAGGACGGCTACCCCACGCTGGTGATCCAGGTGATGCACTTTAACCAGAAGATTGACTCGACCGCGAACCCCGACGTCGGAAGTGGCAAGCTCGACGGCAACGGGATCCCGCCTGACTTCTTCTCTGACGTGCACGTCCGGCGAGGGTTCGCTTACGCGTTCGACTACAACACGTTCATCCGCGATGCGTTTCGTGGCAAGGCGCTCCAGCCGAACGGGCCGATCATCCAGGGGCTCCTAGGCTACGATGCGTCGCTGCCGAAGTTCACGTTCGACAAGCAGAAGGCGATCGCGGAGTTCAAGGAGGCGTGGGGCGGGAAGCTGTGGGACACCGGGTTCCACTTCACGGAGACGTACAACACCGGAAACGCGGCGCGCCAGATTGGGGCGCAGATCATCAAGGACGTCGTAGAATCGCTGAACCCGAAGTTCAAGGTCGATATCCGCAACATCCAGTTTTCCTCATTCCTGCAAGTGACCGTGGAGCACAAGGGCACCCTGTACGCGCTCGGCTGGGCGGCCGACTATCCCGACCCTGACGATTTCGCCCAGCCGTTTCTGGCGAGCAACGGCGACTATCCCAAGCGGAACGGCTTCTCCGACCCGCGCGCGGATCAGCTGGTGAAGCAAGGCGCCGAGACCGCGGATCCCGCGAAGCGCGCGCAGATCTACCGTGAGCTGACGAAGATCGCCTACGACGACGTGCCCGGGATCTACGAGGCGCAGGCCACCCAGTTCGTGGTGATGCGGTCGTGGGTGCACGGATGGTACTACAACGCGATCCTGCCGCCGCTCGCGAACGTCGGGTTCGACTTCTACACGATAACGAAGCAGTAGCGTGAAAGACCGGCTGGCCCGCCGCACGGCGGGCCGGCTGTCCGTCGAATGAGCAGATTCATCGCGCGCCGCCTGCTGTTGCTCCCGTTCGTCGCCCTCGGGGTGACGGCGCTGATCTTCTCGCTGACGCAGCTGCTCACGCCGGCCATGCGCGCGAGCCTCTACATCACCGATCCCAGGCAACTGAACGGGCTGCCCGACATCATCCGGAAATATCATCTGGATCAGCCCGTCTACGTGCAGTACTGGGAATGGCTGCGCCAGGTCGCCCACGGCGACCTCGGATGGTCCGAAACCGCGCGGGAGCCCGTCCTGGCGGCGGTCCAGGGGTTCTTCCCGGCGACGTTCGAGCTCGCAGTCTACTCGTTCGCGTGCATCCTTGCGCTCGGGATCTGGCTCGGCACTGCCTCCGCCGTCCGCAAGGACCAGATCATCGACCACATAAGCCGTTTTACTTCCATCAGCGGCGCGTCGCTGCCGACGTTCGTCTGGGGGCTCGTGCTCTTGATGATCTTCTACGGGCACTTCGGGTGGTTCCCACCCGGAAGACTCGGGCTCGACGCCGATCTGTTCGTGCGCAGCGGGCGCTTTCACCCCTATACCGGCCTCTTGACCGTGGATGCGCTCCTGAACCGGCAGTGGTGGCTGCTCTGGGACGCGGCCCGGCATCTCGTGCTTCCGGTCGCCACGCTCACGTACTTCCTCACGGCCACGCTCGTCCGGATCACGCGGTCGTCGATGCTCGAGACCCTTCGGGCCGACTACGTCCGGACCGCGGAGGCGAAGGGCCTGCCCCGGGCGGTGGTCGTGGACAGGCACGCCCGCCGCAACGCCCTGATCCCGGTGATCACGCTGGCGAGCCTGCTCTTCGTCGGTCTGCTCTCCGGGGTCGTGATCACGGAGACCGTGTTCAATTGGCCGGGAATCGGACGGTGGGGCGTCGCGGCGAGCCAGCAGCTCGACATCCCCGCGGTTACGGGGTTTGCGTTGATCTTCGCGGCGATGCTCGTCCTCGGTAATCTGTGCGCGGACGTCCTGTACGCCGTGGTGGACCCGAGGATCCGGCTCCGGTGAGCGCGGTCCGTACGCCGACGCTTACGGCACCGGGCGCGGCCCCCGCCCGCCGGGGACAGCAGACGGCGTGGCAGCGCACGCTGCGCCGCTTCCGCCGCAACCCGCTGTCTGTACTCGGGCTGTGCATCGTCGTGTTCTTCACCGCGGTGGCACTGATCGCGCCGTTGCTGGCTCACCCGACCGAGCGAAACGCGTACATGATCCCGCATCAGGGGTACTCGAGCGATCCTCATCCGCCGGGGCCGGAGCACCCGTTTGGAACCACCGAGGAGCAGTTCGATCTCTACTACGGCGTGATATGGGGGACGCGGAGCGCGTTCCTGGTCGCCTTGACGGTGGTCGCCTTCGGTCTTGTGGTGGCCCTCACGCTCGGCAGCCTGAGCGGGTACTACGGCGGGTGGGTCGACGAGGTCGTGATGCGGGTCACGGACATCTTCCTCGCGTTTCCGCCCCTGATCCTCGCCGTGGTCATCGTCGCGGTGCTCGGTCAGAGCGTGCGCAACGCGATGATCGCCATCGCCGCGGTGCAGTGGCCGACCTACACGCGCTTGCTCCGAGCTGAGTTTCTTCGGGTGCGCGACATGGATTTCGTGGAGGCGGCTCGGGCGCTCGGGGTCAGCGACTTCCTGATCATCATGCGCCACGTGGTGCCGAATACCATCTACCCGATGCTGATCCTCGCCTCGCTGGACATGGGCGGCATCGTGATCAACTTTGCTGCGCTGTCCTTCCTCGGATTGGGCGCCCCGCCGGGCTACGCCGACTGGGGACAGCTCATCAGCCTCTCCAAGAACTGGATCCTCGGCACGGCGGGCGACCCGTTCCAGTTCTGGTACACGCTCGTCGTGCCCGGCACGGCCATTTTCCTCTTCGTGCTGGGATGGAACTTGCTCGGGGACGCGTTTCGGGATATTTTCGACCCGCGCCAGCAGGGGAGTATGTAGTGTATCTGCCACTGATTTTCGCGACGCTTCACTAAGAAGGTAGATGTTCGCCCCGCTTCGGATGGCAGGCAGAGAGAAGCTCGCGGTGACGGAAAGATCATGTGAGGGGAGGAGTGAGATGCGTATCGTGTCGTGGTCCCTCCGCGGTGCGGCGGCGCTGACCGCCGTGATGCTGGTCCTTTCGCTTGGGGTGCTGGTCGCCCGGGGTGCGGGGGAGCCGGTGAAAAACCCCGATACTTTCGTGGAGCTGCAGTTCGGGGACGTCACGACCCTCGATCCCGACAACGCCTACGACATCTACTCCACGGAACCGATCTGGCCGAACGTGTACGAGACGCTCATCATCTACAGCGGCTCGTCGATCGACAAGTTCTCGCCGATGCTCGCGACCGAGGTGCCGAGCCTGGCCAACGGCCTCATCAGCAAGGACGGCCTGACGTACACGTTCCCGATCCGGCAGGGCGTGCGGTTCCATGACGGATCCACGATGACCGTGGACGACGTCGTGTACTCCTTCCGGCGGTTCCTGCTGCAGGACCAGGCCGGCGGCCCGGCATGGCTGCTGCTGAGCCCGCTGCTGGGGGTGGACAGCACGCGGGACGCCCAGGGCAAGATCCAGGTCACGTTTGGCGATGTCCAAAAGGCCGTGTACGCACAGGGCAACAACATCGTCTTCCACCTCAAGCACCAGTTCGCGCCGTTCCTGACGATCGTAGCGGCTTGGGGCGGCGTGATGCCCCGCAAGTGGGCGGTGGCCCACAACGACTGGGACGGCGGTGCAACCACCTGGCAGAAGTTCAACAATCCGAAGAACGAGGACCGCTACCAGTTTGACCATATGAACGGGACCGGGCCGTTCATGCTCGAGCAGTGGGACCGGCAGAACAAGCAGGTCATCCTGGTCCGCAACGATCACTACTGGCGGAAGCCCGCGGCGATCAAGCGCGTCATCATCCGGTCCGCGTCCGAGCTTTCGACGCGGCGGCTGGCGCTCCAGCAGGGCGACGCCGATCTCATCGTCGCCTCGCTGAACGAGCAGTCGCAGCTGCGCGGGATCCCCGACACGGTCATGCAGACCAAGCTTCCGCAGATGGCCGTGCAGATGCTTCAGTTCAACTTCAAGATCGACACGGAGGGCAACCCCGACACCGGGAGCGGCAAGCTCGACGGGCAGGGCATCCCGCCGGACTTCTTCGCCGACATCCACGTGCGGCGGGGGGTTGCCTACGCGTTCGACTACGCGCAGAACCTGAGCGGCGCATACGCCGGGCAGGGCGTCCTGCCGCACGGCCCGATCCTGCAGGGGCTGCTCGGGTACGACCCTTCCGTGCCCGTGTACAGCACCAGCCGGGACAGGGCGACTGCGGAGTTCAAGGAGGCCCAGGGGGGGAAGCTCTGGGACACCGGGTTCAAGTTCACGGTACCGTACACCGCGGGGAACACCGCGCGGCAGGTCGGCGCCACGATCCTTCGAGACGACATCCAGGCGCTCAATCCCAAGTTCCAGATCGACTTCCGTCCGGTGCCCGCGAGCACGCTCAACTCCCTCACGCAGAGCCACAAGGGCACGATGTACTTCCTCGGGTGGTTTGCCGACTATCCGGACCCGCACGACTTCGCGCAGCCGATCCTGTCGTCCAACGGGTATTTCCCGGTCCGCAGCGGCTATAGCAACCCCGAGGTCGACCGGTTGGTCGACCAGGCGGTCGCCACTAGCGATCCGGCCCAGCGCAAGGCGCTGTACAAGCAGATCTCCATGATCGCGTACAACGACCTTCCGTGTCTGTTCCTGGCGCAACCGACGACGTACTTCACGATGCGGTCGTGGGTGCACGGATGGTACTACAACCCGATCTATCCGGGACAGTACTTCTACACGCTCTATAAGCAGTAGGAATCGGTGGCCTCGCCGGGTGGCGGCGCGGCCGGCCGGGAGCGTCGACGCAATCCTGTACCGATTGGTGCGTGCGGGGGGCGCGTAGACCGCGCTCCCCGCACTGTGCTACCATGGCGACAGCCGCATACTTGGGAGGAGTGCGTGTCTGACGATCATCCACCTGCACCGATCATCGACGATGCCGCTGTGGCACACGTCGCCCGTCTCAGCCGGCTCGAGCTCACACCTGAGGAGCAGCGAATGTTCCGCGCGCAGCTCGGAGGCATCCTTGAGTCGTTCAGAAAGCTCGTGGAACTCGACCTCAGTGGGATTCCCCCGGCGGCCCAGGCGAGCCCGGCCACCGGGACCATGCGCGACGATGTTCCCGCGGCGTCGCTGACGCGCGACGAGGCCCTTGCGAATGCGCCGGCGGTCGAGGACGGCTACGTCGTAGTCCCGCCGGTGATCGAGGAGGAAGGGGCCGGGGCGTCATGATGTCGGCCCACTCCGTGTCGCCGGCGGACTGGCCGGCCTGGGAACTTCGCGCCCGATACCGTCGGGGAGAGGTGCGCCCGACCGAGGTCGTCCGGGCGGTGCTCGAGCGGATCGCCGCGGTCGAACCGCGGATCCACGCATACCTGTATCTCGACGCGGACGCCGCACTCGGCGAGGCCGCGCGCTGGGATGCGATCGCCGGCCGGGACGACGCTCCACCTCTCGCGGGCGTGCCCGTCGCGCTCAAAGACAATCTCTGTACCCGGGGCGTGCCGACGACCGCGGGGTCGCGCATTCTCGACGGGTTCCGCCCGCCGTACGATGCGACCGTCGTGGTGCGGCTCCGCGACGCCGGCGCGGTCGTCCTCGGCAAGACCAACTGCGACGAGTTCGCGATGGGGAGCAGCACCGAAAACTCCGGCTTCGGTCCCACGCGCAACCCCTGGGACCCGACCCGCGTGCCCGGAGGAAGCAGTGGAGGCTCGGCTGCGGCGGTCGCCGCCGGGGAGGCCACGCTCGCCCTTGGAAGCGACACCGGCGGCAGCATTCGGGAGCCCGGGGCATTCTGCGGTGTGGTCGGCCTCAAGCCGACGTACGGACGGGTTTCCCGGTACGGGCTGATCGCATTCGCCTCTTCGCTCGACCAGATCGGGCCGTTCGCGCGCGACGTCCGTGACGCCGCGCTCCTGCTGCGCCAGATCGCTGGACGCGATCCGGCCGATGCGACGTCGGCCGACGTCGAGGTGCCCGACTACGCTGCGTTGCTCACCGGGCGCGTCGACGGCCTGCGCCTTGGCGTGGTGCGCGAATTCCTGGGGGAAGGAGTCGATCCAGGAGTCGCGAGCGCGATCCGCGCGGCCATCCGGACGCTCGAGGGGCTGGGGGCGCAGCGGGTGGATGTGTCCTTGCCGCACGCCCCCTACGCGCTCCCCGCATACTACCTGGTCGCGCCGGCGGAGGCGAGCAGCAACTTGGCCAGGTACGCTGGAGTTCTCTGCGGCCGCCGGACCGCGCGAGACGGGGATCTCATCGGCATGTACGCGAGGACGCGCGACGAGGGGTTTGGGGCGGAGGTGAAGCGTCGCATCATGCTCGGGACGTACGCGCTCTCTGCCGGCTACTATGACGCGTTCTACTTGCGTGCGCAGCGCGTTAGAGAGTTGATCCGCCGGGAGTTCGAGGACGCGCTCAACACCGTCGACGTCCTTGTCGGGCCCGTGGCGCCTACGCCGGCGTTTCCGCTCGGGGAGCGCGTCGAGGATCCGCTCCAGATGTACCTTGCCGACGTGTTCACCGTCCCCATCAACCTGGCGGGCCTCCCCGGCGTCTCGGTGCCCTGCGGCTTTGCCGGCGCTCTCCCCGTGGGGCTCCAGATCGTGGGCCGTGCGTTCGACGAGGCCACGGTCCTCAACGTGGCTTACGCGCTTGAACAGGCGATCGGTACCGACGTTTGCCGGCCGCCGATTGTGGCAGAAACGCGGAGCCCTCACCCATGAGCACTGGGCGCGCTCCGACCTCGTACGAGACCGTCATCGGACTGGAAGTGCACGTCCAGCTCAGCACCGCGAGCAAGATGTTCTGCGGGTGTGCCGTCGCATTCGGCGCGCCGCCCAATACCCTGACGTGCCCGGTCTGTCTTGGGCTTCCCGGTGCGCTACCTGTGCTCAACCGGCGGGCCGTGGAGTTCGGTGTGCGCACGGCGCTCGTGTTGGGCTGCGCGATACAGCCGGAGAGCCGCTTTCACCGCAAGAACTACTACTATCCGGACATTCCCAAGAACTACCAGATCTCGCAGTATCAGTACACCGGGCATCCGCCGCTCGCGACCGGGGGAGTGCTCGTCGTGGAAACGGACGGGGAGGCGCGCCAGATCGGCATCCGTCGGGTGCACCTCGAGGAAGATACCGGCAAGCTCGTCCACGCGGATGGACGGAGCCTCGTGGACTACAACAGGAGCGGTACGCCGCTCATGGAGATCGTCTCCGACCCGGACCTGCGATCGGCGGAGGAGGCGCGTGCATTCCTCACCCGGTTGCGCGCAGTTCTCCAGTACGCGGGCGTAACGACCGGGCGGATGGAGGAGGGAACCCTCCGCTGCGACGCCAACCTCTCGCTCCGTGAGCCGGGCGGTCCGCACGGCACCCGGACAGAGATCAAGAACATGAACTCGCTGCGTGCGGTCGAGCGCGCCCTGCGCTTCGAGGAGGCCCGCCAGCGCGAGCTCGTCGCCCGAGGCGAGAGCGTCGTGCAGGAAACACGTCACTGGGACGAGGACCGGGGCATTACGTTCTCCTCACGAGAAAAGGAGGAGGCCCAGGACTACCGGTACTTCCCAGAACCCGACCTGCTGCCCGTGCGCGTGGACGCGGCCTGGGTCGAGCGCGTCCGGGCGGATCTTCCCGAGCTGCCGGACGCACGGCGCCGCCGGTACCAGGAAGCCTATGGGCTGCCGGAGCACGATGCGACCTTGCTCACCGAAACACGCGCCATGGCCGAGTTCTTCGAGGAGACGGTGCGCCTGTTCCCTCATCCCAAGACCGTGAGTAACTGGATCGTCGGCGACGTCGCCGCCTATCTGAATGCCACCGGGCTCGAGATCGAACAGGTACCGGGTCCCAGCGCCCTCGCAGAGTTGCTCGCGCTGATCGACCGCGGCACTCTCAGCGGGCGGTCCGCGAAAGAGGTCCTGGAGGAGATGCTGCGCACGGGCCGGGCGGCTGGCGAAATCGTGCGCGAGCGTGGGCTGGTTCAGATCAGCGACGAAGCCGAGCTTGTCCGGCTCGTCGAGGCTGCAATCGCCGAGAATCCTGGTCCGGTGAGCGATGTCCGGGCCGGTAAGGATCGGGCGGTGACCTTTCTCGTCGGCCAGGTCATGAAGAAATCGCGGGGTCGGGCCAATCCGGAGATCGTCAACCGGCTGCTCCGGGATCGGATCGGTGCACTCTAGCCGATTCCGGTGCGATGGCGGGTACCGGTGAGCATGCGCCAGCCGCACGGGGTACGGGCGACGCCGTCCACGCAGTACACGATGGCGCAGGCGCTGCGTCCATCGAGGAGCCTTGGGCGCGGTTCGCGCGTCGTCTGCGCGATCGACCGGATGGGCCCGGATGGGGCGGCTCTCGGCCGCGCGGGCGGCCGGGTCATCGCGGTTCCCTATGGGGCTCCCGGCGACGAGGCCACGGTGGAGATCCTGGAGGGGGGCCGTGAGCCGGTGTTGGGACGCATTGTTGCGCTTCGGCGGCAGGCCGACCGTGTGGTGGATCCGCTGTGCCCGCACTTCGGGCAATGCGGCGGCTGTCAGTGGCAGCATCTAGACTACGCCGCGCAACTCCAGCAGAAGACCCTGCTCGTCCGGCAGGCGCTCGCCCATCCCGGCCTTCGCGATCTCGAGATAGAGCCGGCGGTAGGCTGGGGTCCGCCGTGGGGCTTCCGCACGCTCCTGCAGGCAACGGCCGGGCCATCAGCCAGTGGCTCGGTTCTGGGGTTTTACGCCTGGGGTGGCACTCGCGTGGTGGACGTGCAAGCCTGCCCGATTCAACACCCGGCGAATGTTGCACTGCTTGCGGCTGTGCGTCACGGCTGGCCGGCTCTTTCCGGCGGGCCGCGTCTCCGAGGCGTGATCGCGCGCGCCGGTGCCGCCACAGGAGAGGTGCTGCTTGGGCTCGCGGTTGCCGGGGCGCTCGATTCGACGGGGCGGACGGCGGTGGTGCGCGCGCTCCTCGATCGCATCCCGGGACTTGTGGGTATTCTGGAGGTCTGCGTGCCCCGGAGCGGTCATCTGCTGACCGCCCGGCGGACGTCGCTGCTCTGGGGCCGCGCGTGGTTGCGCGAGGAGATTGCGGGGGTGCGATATAGCATCCCGCTGCTCGCGGAGTTTCCCGCGAACCCGCGTGCGCTCTCCGGGCTCATCGAGCTGGTGCTCGCCACGTTGGACGCCTCCACCGCCGATGCCGTGGTCGAGACCGGCGCGGGGATCGGCGCGTACACGCTTCATCTCGCGCTCGGTGCCGGACGAGCCGTCGGCGTCACCAGCGCCGCGCTGCTCGACGTCGCCCGTGCGAATGCCCGCGCCAACCGGATCGAGAACTGCGCGTTTTACGCTCGTGATGCGGTGCGCGCGGTGGAGAAGGCCGCACGCTCTCGCCCCGTGCGTCTCGCCTTCCTGCATCCGGGCGAAACCGGCCTGGCGCCGGGGCTGGCGCCCGCGTTGCGGCGCGCTGGCGTGCGGCGAGTGGCATACCTGGGGCGGTCGCTGCGTCGCCTTGGCGGAGACGCCGCCGTCCTGCGCGCGGCGGGATACCGACTTCTCCGGGCGCGGCCGGTGGACATGAGCCCGCACACGAGCCGTGTCAGCGTGCTCATCGCGGCCGAGGCGAGATAGCGCGGAGGGTACCGACGCGACGCGGATGTCTCGAGTTCCTGGGCCTGGACACACGGGCGCCTGCAAGCGATGACCCGGGGTAACGACGCGAACTCGTTTGGTAAAATGAGGCAGATGCGGCCCAAGGAGACGCAGGATGCCTGCTGAGTTCGTCCACTGCCACCTGCACACCGAGTATTCCCTTCTGGACGGTGAAAGTCGGATCGACGCACTGATGAAGCGGGCGGCGGCGTTGGGGATGCCTGCACTCGGCCTGACCGATCACGGTGTGATGTACGGCGCGGTCGAGTTTTTCGAGAGCGCGCGCTCACACGGGATCACCCCCATGATCGGCGTCGAGGCGTACGTCGCGCCTCGACGGATGACCGATCGCGATCCGAAGCTGGACGCGTCGGCGTTCCATCTGGTGCTGCTTGCGGTCACCGACGAGGGCTACCGTAATCTGTTGAAGCTCACGACCGCCGCCCACCTCGAGGGGTTCTACTACAAGCCGCGGATCGACCGGGCGCTGCTCAGCCGGCACGCCAAAGGGTTGGTCGGTCTCTCGGGATGCCTTCAGGCCGAGATTCCGCGTGCGATCCTGCGAGGCGATATGAAAGCCGCCCGGGAGCTTGTCGCGACGTACCGCGACATCCTGGGACCGGAGAACTTCTACCTGGAGGTCCAGAACCACGGGCTGGCCGATCAACAGACCGTGGTGCGGGGAATCGTCCAGCTCGCGCGCGAGACGGCGTTGCCGCTCGTCGCGACGAACGACGTGCACTACGTCACTCGGGACGAGGCCGACGCCCAGGACGCCCTGATGTGCATCCAGATGGGGATGAGCCTCGATCAGCGGGACAAACCCCGGATGGGCGACACGCCCGAATTCTACCTGAAGAGCGCCGAGGAGATGGCCGCGCGCTTCCCTGAGCTCCCGGACGCGCTTCGAAACACGCTCGCGATCGCCGAACGGTGCCGCGTGACGCTCGACACAGACACGCTCAAGCTGCCCCACGTCGAGGTGCCCGAAGGCGAGACGGCGGAGTCCTACCTCCGGCGTCTCTGCGAGGATGGCGCAAGTCGGCTCTTTGGGCAGACTACGCCCGCCGTGCGCGAACGGCTCGATTACGAGCTCGGCATCATCACCAAGATGGGCTACGCCGCCTACTTTCTCATCGTCCAGGACTTCGTGAATTTCGCCCGGCGCAGCGGCATCCTGACGACGGTGCGCGGCTCGGCCGCGGGGAGCCTTGTCCTGTACACCTGCGGCGTGACCGACGTCGATCCTCTCGCGTACAGGCTGCCATTCGACCGGTTCCTCAACCTCGAACGCTACACCATGCCCGACATCGACGTGGATTTCATGGACAGCCGGCGCGACGAGGTCATCAAGTATGTGGTGGACCGGTACGGTGCGGATCGTGTTGCTCAGATCATCACGTTCGGCACGATGGGCGCCCGGGCGGCGATTCGCGACGTCGGACGCGTGATGGGGCTGCCGTACGGTGACGTGGACCGGATCGCGAAGCTCGTTCCCGGCGCCAACGTTTCGCTCAAGGATGCGCTCGCGGCGCAGCCCGAGCTGCGCGCCGCGGCCGAGGGGACGGCGCAGGTCCGGCAGCTTCTCGACATGGCCCAGAAGCTCGAAGGCGTCGCGCGGCACGCGAGCACCCACGCAGCCGGCGTCATCATCTCGCGCGATCCCTTGACCGATCATGTCCCGTTGCAGCGTGCAACGAAGGGCGACCTGTTGATGACGCAGTACGACATGAACAGCGTGGCCCGTCTCGGCCTCTTGAAGATGGATTTCCTGGGCCTCACCAACCTCACGATCCTCGATACCGCAATCGCGCTGATCCGCCAGACACGCGGGGTCGAGATCGATCTGAAGCGCCTGCCGCTGGACGATCAGCCAACCTACGCGTTGCTGGCCTCCGGGAATACGACCGGGATCTTCCAGCTCGAAGGTCGCGGCATGACCCGCTACCTCCGGGAGTTGCGCCCCGACCGGATCGAAGACGTGATGGCGATGGTCGCGCTGTTCCGGCCTGGACCGATGGCCAACATCCCGTCGTACATCCGGCGCAAGCACAGCGAGGAAGCGGTGACCTATCTGCACCCGTTGCTCGAGCCCGTCCTCAAGGAGACCTACGGCGTGATGGTCTACCAGGAGGACATCATGACCGTCGCGCAGGCGGTTGCCGGCTACACGCTGGCCGAGGCGGACGTGCTGTGCTACGCGATACGCAAGAAGATCAAGGATCGCCTGCTCGCCCAGCGGGAGAAGTTCGTCGCGGGAGCCCGCAAGAACGGCGTGCCGCCCGCAATCGTCGACCACATCTTCGAGCAGTTCGAGCCGTTCGCGCGCTATGGCTTCAACCGGGCGCACGCGGCGTGCTACGGCCTCATCGCATACTACACCGCGTACCTGAAGGCACACTATCCCGCGGAGTACATGACCGCGGTGCTGACCAGCACCGCAGGCGATTTGGAACGGATCGCTCAGGCAGTCGGCGAATGCCAGCGGATGGGGATCCAGATCCTGCCTCCGGACGTGAACGAGAGCCAGGCATCGTTCACCGTCGCGGACGGGGCGATCCGGTTTGGCCTCGCGGCGATCCGGAACGTCGGTGTCGGCGCGGTGGACGAGATCATCGCGGCGCGCGAGGCCGGCGGACGGTTCCCGGGCCTTCCGGATCTGTGCGCGCGCGTCGACACGCGTCAGGTGAACCAGCGGGTGATCGCGAGCCTCGTCAAGGCGGGCGCATTCGACTCGCTCGGCGCGTCTCGGGCGCAGATGCTTCAGTCGCTCGATGAGACGCTGGAACACGCGCAACGCAGCCAGCGTGCGCGGGCGCAGGGACAGACCGGGCTGTTCGATCTCGGCGCCGCCGCGCCGGAGCCGCCGGCCGAGATCGGTGCGGTGCAGGAATTCAGCCCCGAGGAGCGCCTGACGATGGAGCGGGAGATGCTGGGACTGTACATCTCCGACCATCCGCTCAGGCGATGGCAGCCAGTCCTCGAGGAGAAGGCCACCGCGACGATCGGACAGCTTCCGGACCTGCGCGATCGCCAGGAGGTCGTTGTCGGCGGGCTGGTCGGTGCGGTCAAGCGCAGCATCACGCGGTCGGGATCGGCGATGGCGTTTCTGACCCTGGAGGACCTGACCGGCAGCGTGGAGGTGCTCGTGTTCCCGCGGGCGTACGAGCAGCAGGGATTTGTGCTCAAACGCGACGCGGTGGTCCTGCTTCGGGGCCGGGTGGACATCGAGGAGCAAGGCGTCAAGCTCCTCTGCGACGAAGTGATCGCGCTCCCGGCGACGCCGGAGGAAGCGGCGGATTTTCAGGTCCCGCCGCCGGCGGCCCGCGCCAGGGGCGATCGTCATACGAACGGCGACTTCGTCCGAAACGGAGGGCCGCGAGTCGCGCAGGCAAGCGGCGTCGCGCGGGCCGCTCCTGCACCCGCAGCCGCCATGGTCCAGGCGCCTTCCCGCGAGACGCCCGCTCGTCCCCCGCTTCGGATCCGCGTGACGACGCGCGAGGAGATCGACCAATTGTGCCAGTATCTCGAGGCGCACCCGGGTGACCGGCAGGTGTGCGCGCACGTCGTCACGGACAGCGGCGAGCACGTCATCCCCGTCCAGATCGGACTCGGGGACGGTGCCGAGTTGCAGCAGGAGCTTGAGCAGATCTTTGGCGAGGGGAATGTCTGGGAGGAATAGCACTGCGTGGTGGCAGGCGCTCTTGACCGTGCTGTTGATGGCGCTTGGGTTCCTGGTCGTCATACAGCTGCGCGCCGGGTGGGTGCTGTCAGGTCAGGAGGGCGTGCCGACCAGAAACGTCTACGCGCTTGCCGCCATGCTCGGTCAGGAGCGCGAGGCGCGCCGGGGACTCGAGGTCCAGGTCGCCGCGCTCACCCGCCGGCTCTCCGAGTTCGAGTCGGCGGCCGCGCAGCGCCGCAGTGCCGATCAGGCGCTGGCACAGGAGCTCCGTGAGCTTCGGATCGCCGCCGGGCTCGTCGCCCTGACCGGTCCCGGCGTCCGTGTCTCTGTGGACGACGGCACGCCTCCCGTGGCGGGGCAGGCGCCGGCGGTCGTCCAGTACGTCGACTTGACGAGCGTCGTGAATGAGTTGTGGGCGGCCGGAGCGGAGGCCGTCGCGGTCAGCGGGCATCGGGTCACGTCGACGACCGGATTCAGCCAGGTCGGCGGGACGATCATCGCCGACCAGCAACGGCTGTCCGCGCCGTACGAGGTCGTGGCGATTGGGGATCCCCAGACCCTGGCGGGCGCTCTCAACATCCGCGGGGGCGTCGTGGAAGGACTCCGCGGCCTCGGACTGCGCATCGCCATCACGCCGCTCGACTCCGTCACTCTGCCCGCAGCTCCCTCGCTGCCCGTCTTCCGGCTTGCCCGGCCGGTCTCGCCGTGAGGCTGGCCATCTACGGCAAGGCGGGCTGCTGCCTGTGCGACAACGCCGAGGAGATCGTTCGGCATCTGCGACGTGAGTACACGTTTGAGATGGAGCGCGTGGACATTACGCACGATCTGGGCCTATACGACCGGTACCGCGAAGCGATCCCCGTCTTGACCCTGGACGGGGTCGAGATTGCGCGCGGCCGGGTCGCGATCGCTGCGGTGCGGACGGCGTTCGTCAAAGCTGCGCGATCCGTCCAGATCTGAATTGCCCCCCCTACGGGACCGCGCAGCGGTTCCCTCAGCGGAGCCGACAACATGCTCGGCGGGCGCCGCCGCGGCACGTCACGGCCTGCCGGAAGCGGATGTCGTTATCGCTGGCGCGTCGTTCGCCGGACTGGCCGTGGCCCGAGAGCTGTCAGGAAGGGCCGTGCTGATCGACCACCAAGACATCGGCGAGGGGCAAACCTCGGCGTGCGGCACGCCGATTGGCGTCCTGGCCTCGCTCGGCGCCGAGTCTGCCGTACAGGAGTTGCACGATGCGGTGGTCATCCACACGCCGGGCCGCACGGTCCGGTGGCCGCTGCCCGAGCCGTTCTGCACATTCGATTACCGGGCGTGCTGTCTCGCCGCGCGCCGGGGCACGGATGCCCCGCTCATACGCGCGTCTGTTCGCGGACGAGCTGCCTCCTCGGTCCGGACCTCCGCCGGCGACATCCTCGGGCGTGTGCTCGTCGACGCGACCGGATGGCGCGCGGTTCTCTCGGGCGGGGGCCGCCGTCCGGGGCGCTCCCGGGGATACGTCGGCTTCGGCCTCGAGGCGGCCGTTGCCGCGCCGTTCGAGCCGGGTCTCCATTTCTTCCTCTGGCCGGACATCCTGCGGGACGGCTATCTGTGGGCTTTCCCCGCAGCGGGGACGACTCGTGTTGGGGTGATCAGTTACCCCGCGCGCACGCGACTGGGCCCCTCGCTGGAGGCGTTCCTCCGGCGGCTCGCCCTGCCGCCGGGACCTAGGCACGGCGGATTCCTCGGCGGCGGCTTCCGGCCCCCCGTAGTTGGTGACGTCTTCGTCGTAGGGGATGCCGCAGGACAGTGCCTGCCCTTCACGGGGGAAGGCATTCGGCTCGCTGTCAGGGCCGGCGGCGTCGCCGGGCGTCTCATCGCCCGGGCGCTTGACGGGCAGATCAGTCTCGACGAAGCCCGTGCGCGGTACAGCAATTTCGCCCTGCGTGCCCGCCGGTCATATCGGATCCTCGAGTGGGTCGCCGCTGCTTCGCTCACGCTGCCCGCAAACGCTCTCGGCGCAGTCGCGCGCTGGGTCTCCCGGCCGGGACCGCTCCGGGTCGTGCTCGGGCACTACCTTCGGATTTTTCCGCAGGACACGGGCGCTGTCTGACGCGGTCCGTTGGCCAGGCGTGGCGCGCCTCGGCGATCTCAACGAGATGCTGACCGCGCTCTCACCGGCCTTCCCGCATGCCACGCGCCGGGGCGCGGTCGGCGAAAGTTCGATATCGTCGGGAGGAACGCGGCGGGCGACGATGCGAAGCCAGCAACCTACGATGTCGGCGAGCGTTGGGGGCATTTGTCCCGACGTGATGCGCCGTAGCACAGGCGCAACAACCAGGGTCACGATGAGCCCACCGAACACTTGAGCGATGTTGCCGGGCACCTCCGATGCCGCGGCGCCGATACCCAAGTGCAACGGGTACGCCTCCGCCACGAAGCACCCGGCGACGCCCCGTCCTATGGGCGCAACGCCACGGAAAGCCTCCGACCGGCGCTCTGGCAGGTTCTGAGACCGAGCCGAATATCCGGCACGCGCGGCGACCGGGATCAAAACGGAATCCCGGTTCCTGTCCGACAAGCCAAGGGATAGCGATCATGTCTCGGCGAACTCAACCCGGGGCAGAAGGTGGAGGGCGGCGAATCGGAGAAACACGCTCGCTCAAGAACGATCGACGAAGGGAGAGGAGTATGCGCAGCCTTGTTGTCGGCTGGGTCCTTGCGTTTCTTGCCGGATGTGCCGTCGCTGCGGTGGCGGCACCCGGAGCATATTTCGAAAAAGTGTCCGATCTCAGCAGCGACAACGATTCGTTCAAAAACGGCTACGTTGCCGGCGTGTACGACACTATCTCGGTATTTGCGAAGGCGGCCCAGGGTGGCTCGATCGACAATCAGAAGACGCTCCGGCTCTTCGGCTGCCTTGACGGGCAAGGGGACAAGTTGAGCTCGCTGCGATCCTGGGCAG
>DASPUZ010000075.1:0-2868 GCA_035622635.1 bacterium
GAGCGCTCAGCGGCAGCGTCACTCTGAGAAATACCTGCCACGGTTTCGCGCCGAGCGTGTATGCGGCTTCTTCCAGCACGCGGCTGATGTGCCCCAGAGAAGTCGTGATGGTGAGGATCACGAGCGGGAGCCCGGCGTAGATCAACGCGATCGCCACGCCCTTCGGGTCATTGAGAAACGTCACCGGCATGCGAATCAGTCTCACCCAGAGCAAGAAATGATTGATCGGCCCGTTCTCGTCCAAGAGGGCCATCCATGCGTACGTGCGTACGACGATTGAGACGAAAAAGGGGAAGACCACCAGCGCGAGCAGCAAGACCTTCGATCGCCCCGACGTGCGCGCCAACAGGTATGCGACCGGATACCCCATCACGACGGCTGCTACGGTGACGACCATTCCCAGCGCCACGGTGATCTGGAGTGCACTGAGATAGAGTGACACGGCAACGAACCGGTGGTAGCTCTCCAGGGTGACGGGAAACGCGTAGAATTGTCCAGGTTTGTACGTGAGGAAGCTGACCAGGAGCAGCCAGAGTGAGGGTACGACGAAAAAGATCAGGATGAGCAACACGGCGGGGAGGAGCAAGAGGGGTGAATACGTGGCGGGTTCCATCCGCGTCCGCCACAGGCTTATGCGCCCCTCCACCTGACGCATCGGCTCGCCCGTCACGGGCAATACCACCCCTCATGTGCGAACCGGCCGCATTGGTCGCGACGCCCTGGGTGCAGCGAGGTTCGCCGGCGGCGGAGCGGGGCGCGCGCGCTTGTCACCTCCGTCGCCGGCGCGCGGTGACGCGTCCCCGGCCAGGTGTCTTCGCGCCGTCGCCGAACCCCCCACCACACCGGCTGCACCTCAAACCCAGGCATACCGTTGCCTGCGGGCGTCGCGCACATCCGCTCGGGCCGCCAATCGAAAAACAAACGCCACGCCCCCTCCCGCGGAGGCATGGCTCCCTATCGTCTCACTGCTATGAGCCAGTGCGGATCGACAAGGATCCGCATTCGTTGGTTGCTGGATTCTTGCTGCAGATCGAAGTTCCTCCTTTGACGAGGTTCGGCGTTCACGTTTTGTAGAGAAGGAGAATCGTGTGCGGGGGCGTAACCATGATCCGAGATTGGCTTAGAGACGTGTGACGCGAGGGAGCCACGCCTGTAGCGGCGTGGTCTTTTTTTTGGTTTTTCGCCTAGCGGCACAGTCCGGTCCAATCGAGATTCGCGCGAAGCGCGAAGACGAGTCTGTACCCAACTGGGGAGGTGTTGCGTGGGAAGGCTCATTGATATCGCTTGGCCCGCTGTCGACGTGCAGGTTACGGCCAAGTTGGCTGATGACATGAACCCTGAACTGTGTGATGATTTCTGGGCAGCCACCCCTTTTCGAGTGCTGCAGAGCCATCCGGTTGTGTCGGGTGAGTCCGTATACGCCTGGGCCCCGCTCGTCAGCACTGCCCCGGTCAGGCGCGTCATGAAGATCTCCGACTGCCCCGTAGGAAGCATGCGATACTCGCAGGCGACCGGCAACAAATTCAGCGTCCAGTACGGGAGAGGACTGGAGACGACGTCGCAGCCCGTCCTCGGTGCGGTGCTGCCCGAGTTCGCACATCGGCTCCCGACGGTCGGCAGAGCGGCCTGGGAGAACACGTTCTGGACGAAGGAATTCCTGTGGGTCGAGGTCAGGAAGCACGGGGACAAACAAGAGCCACGGACGCCCACACCCGACGCGAAACACCCCACAGCGAAAGAGTTCATCGACGAGGCTGCGCGCATTTGCACAACCGAGCCGGACGATCTGCGGCGGCTCAGGCTCGGGCTGGTTGAATCGGCGGGGTCGTTCGGCCAGTATTTCACGACGTGGGATTTCGCAAATGGGATGATACGGGACTACGTCATGTACACGATCTATCCTCTCCTCAAGTTTTGCAAGAAACTGGCCACCCCGGCGTTGGTCGCCGACGCCCTTGACACGTGGGACACTCCGTACTCGGAGTTCCTCGCCTACTGCGGCTTCACGACGCTCGATCGTCTGTCCGCCGACCTCAAGAAGGCGGTGCGCTCCGCGAAGACGTTGGATGAGGTGGAGGAGCTCATCCGGACATTCCTCCTCTACGGCAACCGTTTGTGTGCGTGGTCGTACCACTTTTTCCCGCATCACATGGGCGTGTTCTACAAGCGAGAAGACTACCGGGCGGGTCTGCCGGGAAGATGGCGGCAGGTTGCGGACGCCGGGACGTCAGGCGAGGGACGGTAGGAGGCGGCACCGGTTGGTCGTCGAGACGGTCTTGGGGCGTTCCCGGCGCAAAAGGGGCAACCGGACGGGACCATCTTGGGACGTTGACTGGCATTTGAAGAACGCCAAGAGCGATGGGAGGGGTGATGCATGTCGCGAAGCATGGTAATGCGATGGCCGGCCTATGACGTGTCGGTGAAAGTCGAGTTGGCGGATGACGTGAATTCCGAACTCGTGGACGAAGTATGGCAGAACCTGCCGTTCACATGCGTTCAGGATCATGGGGTCGTCACGGGCAAGATCATGTACTGCTGGGTCCCGATGATCAGCGTCGCCCCGGTGAAGAAATCGGTGAAGCACACCGACGCCACGGTCGGCACCGTCTCGTATTCACAAGGTACCGGCAACAAGATTATCGTCAACTATGGAAAGTGCACCGAGGACATCGCGGCGCCCACGCTCGGGGTGGTAGCGAAGCGGGATCAACCGAAGCTTGAGGAGATGGGGGGCCGCGCGTGGGAGAGCTCCTATATCACCAAGGCACTCATCGACGTGATTTTTGAGCGGGGGGAGGAGTGATCATGGCGACGCGGTGGGCTGCGCTCAAGGAAGACATCGACGCGGAGACGGCGCGGATCTGGCGG
>DASPUZ010000076.1:0-30436 GCA_035622635.1 bacterium
CCCGCCACCTTGTACGACAGGTAGTGCCCCACGTGCAACTCGCCCGTATTACAGTGGCAGCCGGGCCGCCCGCACCGCCGCGCGATCTTCACCAAACTCGCGGCCAGCACCGGTCCCCGCGCCGCGAACTGCCGGATCCGGACGTTCAGCCGCTGGCGAATGAGGGTCGGATGGGTCGGCACTCGCATCAGCCTTCCCTTCGCTGCCAGACCGCCGGCCTCCGCCCCCGGTTCGGTGGGTCATACCTGAAATGTCTTTATACTATTCAGTTTCCCGACCCCAAACTCCTCCTGCGACGAATCAATTGTTCAGGAAAATCTCGGCGACCGCTAAAATCACCGGGGAGCCCTGCTACAGGCTCCCCACCGTGGCTCGCCCACATGCGACGAAATCTTTATTCCTCAGGGCTGGCGCCAGGGGACGGAATCCCGGCGCCATCGGTGGGACTCGCCGCGCTTCGGTCACCGGACAAGAATGGCGGGACCAACCCGCCTCGCACCAAGTTCGGCCGCGGCGGGGATCACCTGCACCAGCGCCGTGCCCCGAACGAGGCGGAGCCGGCCCTCACGCCCGAGGCGTTTGAGCAAGTGCTCGAGCCGAAGCGCATCCCGCATCGTGCGGCATCGCCACATCGCCGCGAACTCCCACGGGCCGCGTCCGCGCGTGTACCTGGCGGCGCGGCCTTCGCGGTGCGCCAGCAGGCGTCGGGAGGGGTCGCGCGTGTAGCCAGCATAGAAGGTACCGTCCCCGCACCGCAGGAGGTAGGCGAAATACGACGCCCGTGCCGGAAAGGCGGATCGGCGCATCTTACTCTTATTCTCATCCGGACGACCGGCGTCCCCCGAGCGCTGCGCAGCGCATCCGAGGATGGGAACATCACGCCGCACGCGGCCTGCGGCGGGTGGACGGACAAGTTATAGGAATCCTGCGGTGCGCCACCGAAACACTTACGTCCCTATGAGTACGCGCTACTTCGGCGCCCGCATCACGCGCAACGAAGACCCCGCCCTGCTGACCGGACGCGGTCTCTTCGTGGATGACGTGCGTCTTCCCGCCATGGCGCACGCGGCGGTCCTGCGCAGTCCGCACGCGCACGCACGCATCCGGCGGATCGACGCGCGCCGGGCGCAAGCCGCTCCCGGCGTGCTCGCGGTGTTTGTGCACGCCGATCTGGGGCCGCTTGGCGAGCCGTTGCCCAAGCTCATTCCGCATCCCTCGCTGACGTACCACAAGACCCAGTACGCGCTCGCCCCGGACAAGGTCCGGTACGTCGGGGAGCCTGTCGCGTTCGTCGTCGCGGAGAGCCGCTACGCCGCCGAGGACGCATGCGACCAGGTCGAGGTCGACTACGAACCGCTGCCGGTGGCAGCGATGCTCGAGGCTGCCGCCGCCCCGGGCGCGCCGCGCGTGCACGACGACATGGACTCGAACGTCTGCGCGCACTACATACAGCGCGTCGGGAACGTCGAGGAAGCGTTCGCCCGTGCCCCCCACCGGTTCCGCGAACGGTTCGTCATCGATCGCGGCGCGTCGTGCCCGATGGAGACCCGGGGCGTCGTCGCCGCCTGGGACTCCCGCAGCCGGCGGTTGGACGTTTGGGACAGCACGCAGGCGCCGATTCCGATTCGCAACGGCCTCGCCGAGATGTTCGGGCTCGCAGAGGAGGACGTCCGCGTCATCGCGCCCGACGTCGGCGGCGGATTCGGCCCGAAAGTCATGATGTTCTACCCGGAAGAAGTATTGGTCCCCCTCGCCGCGATGCGCCTCGGGCGTCCGGTGAAGTGGATCGAGGACCGTCGCGAGCACCTCGTCGCGACGAACCAGGAGCGCGAGCAGATCCACGACGCGGAAATTGCGGTGGATTCGGACGGGCGGATCCTCGGTGTGCGCACGGTCTTTCTCTACGACGCGGGCGCGTACATCCCGTACGGATTGATCGTGCCGATCGTGGCCAGCACCACGCTGCCGGGTCCGTATCACATCCCCAACTACCACTGCGAGTTTCGCGCGGTTTTCACGAACAAGACGATGGTCAGTCCGTACCGCGGCGCCGGGCGTCCCCACGGCGTGTTCGTGATGGAACGACTGCTCGATCGCGTCGCGCGCGAGCTCGGCCTGGACCGCGCCGAAGTACGCCGGCGCAACTTCATCCAGCCGGACGAGTTTCCGTACGACGTCGGTCTCATCTATCAGGACAACGCGCCGCTCAGATACGACAGCGGGAACTATCCGGGCTGCTTCGACCGCGCGCTGGAGCTCATCGGGTACCGCGACTGGCCCGCAAGGCAGCGGGCCGCCCGGGACAGCGGCCGATGGCTCGGCTGCGGCGTCGCCTGCTACGTCGAAGGGACGGGCATCGGCCCGTACGAGGGGGCGCGCGTCACGGTCGAGCCGTCGGGGCGCGTCTTCGTCGCCACGGGCGTGGGCACGCAGGGACAGGGACACATGACGTCGTTCGCCCAGATCGCCGCCGATGCACTCGGGGTGTCGCCCCGAGAGGTCACCGTGCGCACCGGCGACACCGGCCTGTTCGGTTGGGGGACCGGTACGTTTGCCAGCCGGGCCGCGACGGTCGCGGGGAACGCCGTCGCCCTGGCGGCGCAAGCGGTCGCCGACAAGTCGCGCACCGTCGCCGCGTCGCTCCTGGAGGCGCCGCCCGACGAGATCGAGCTGGCCGGCGGGAACGCGTTCGTGCGCGGTGTGCCCGGCCGTTCGATGACACTGGGGGCCCTCGCTCGCGCGGCCAATCCCCTGAGATTCACCATGCCTAAGGAGTGGGAAGGCCCCGGGCTCGAAGCAGTGCGATACTTTACCCCGCCCCAGGGCACGTTCAGCAACGGCGTGCACGCGTGTGTTGTCGAAGTGGACATCGAGACCGGTCAGCTCACCGTCGAGCGGTACGCTGTGGTCCACGACTGCGGCCGTGTGATCAATCCCATGATCCTGGAGGGCCAGATCCACGGCGGCGTGGCGCAGGGTCTCGGCGGCGCGTTTTGGGAGAAGCTTGCCTACGACGACCAGGCTCAACCGCTCAGCACCACGTTGATGGACTACCTGCTCCCGACCGCCGCGGAGATGCCGCCGATCGAAATCGAGCACATGGAAACCCCCTCGCCGCTCAACCCGCTGGGGGTCAAAGGTGCCGGCGAGGCGGGCGTGATCCCGGCGGCCGCGGTCATCGCGCAGGCCGTGGACGACGCGCTCGCGCCGCTTGGAATTCAGATCGCGCAGACACCGTTGAACCCGAACTTGCTGTGGCGGCTCATCACCGAGGCCCGGAGGCGTTCATGAAACTCGAAGGGACCAACACACTGCCCGCTCCGATCGAAACCGTGTGGAAGACGATCAACGATCCGGAGGCGCTTCGCCGGTGCACGCCGGGGCTCGATGAGTTGAAAGAGTTCGAGCCGGACCGATACGAAGCCACCCTGCGCATCGGGATCGCCGCGGTCAAGGGCACGTACAAGGGCACGCTGGCGATCACGGACAAGCAGGCGCCCTCGCACTGCAAGCTTGTCCTGCAGGGCAGCGGCAACAGCGGATTCGTGAGGGGAGAGGGAGTCATCGATCTCGAGCCGCAGGGCGACGTAACATTGGTCAAGTGGGCCGGGGACCTGCAGGTCGGCGGCTTGATCGCGGGCGTCGGACAGCGCATGCTGATGGGTGTGGGAAAGATGCTCATCGGGCAATTCTTCAAGTGCCTCGAGCAGCAACTCGGCCAGGGAGTATGAAACCCGCCGCGTTCGAGTATCACGCGCCGGACACGGTTGAGGACGCCGTCGCTTTGCTCGAAGCCCACGGAGATCAGGCGAAGATCCTCGCGGGCGGCCAGAGCCTGGTGCCACTCATGAACATGCGGCTCGCACGTCCGGCCGTGATCATCGACATCAACCGGATCCACGCCCTGGACTATCTCACGCCGGACGGCGACGTCCTGCGCATCGGGGCGCTGTGCCGGCAGCGGTGCGTCGAGCGGTCCGCCGTCGTGGAGGCGCGGTGTCCGCTCCTCAGCGCGGCGATCCGTCTGATCGGCCATGTTCAGATCCGAAACCGCGGCACCGTGGTGGGGAGTCTCGCCCACGCCGACCCTGCCGCGGAAGCGACAGCGGTCTTCGCGGTACTCGGCGGGACGATCACCGCCGTCGGCCCCGATGGAACCCGGACCATCCCCGCGGACGAGTACTTTGTCTCCTATCTGACGACGTCGCTCGACCCGCGCGAGCTCATCACCGAGGCCCGGTTCCCAGTGCTTCCTCCCGGCGCTGGCTGGTCGTGGAGGGAGATCGCGAGGCGACACGGCGACTTTGCGCTCACGGGAGTGGGAGTCGTCCTCACCGCGCGGGCAGGAACGGTCAAGAATGCTCGCATCGGCCTCACCGGCGTCGGTCCGACGCCCGCACGCGCGGCGCGCGCCGAGCGGGTACTGGTCGGCCGCGCGCCCTCCGGTGCGCTCTGGGACGAGGCAGCGGAAGCGGTGCGTGCGGAGATCGATCCCGATGACGACATCCACGCCTCCGCGGAGTACCGCCGCCACGTGGCGGGCGTGCTTGCGCGTCGAGCGCTCGCGGAGGCCTACGCGCGAACGATGGAGGCAGTCTGATGGCCGCGCATGAGATCTCGCTGCGGATCAACGGCAAGCCCTACGCCGGGCGCGTGGAAGCACGCAAGACGCTCGCCGATTTCATTCGAGAGGACTGCGGACTGACCGGCACCCATCTCGGCTGCGAACACGGCGTATGCGGAGCGTGCACGATCCTCTTGAACGGCGAGGCGATCCGATCGTGCCTCCTGTTCGCCGTTCAGGCGGAGGGGGCGGAGCTCATGACGGTCGAAGGACTCGCGGACGGCGACCGGCTCCACCCGATCCAGCAGGCCTTCTGGGACCACCACGCCCTGCAGTGTGGTTTCTGCACACCGGGATTCCTGATGACGACACTGGCCTTCCTCCGGGACGCTCCTCGGCCCACCGAGCGGGAGATCCGCGAGGCGCTCGCGGGCAACCTGTGCCGATGCACGGGGTACAAGAATATTGTCGAGGCCGTGACTGCGGTCGCAGAGACACTCGCCTCCGCGGCGCACGCGGGCGCATCGCCTCCGTTGGCAGGGCCGGCCGACGTGGCGGGGTCGGCCGCGGCGGTCCACGCGCGGGCCGCCCTGCCGGGTGCCCAGACGCGCCCGGGCGGGAAGGGATCCCGCTCGGAGAGAGCGCCGTCGCATTCACCGAAGCGGCGGCGCTCCTGACCATGGACGCGGACCGCACCCGGGCACGTGAGACGCGCCGCATCCGGTCCGTGCACGATTCCCGCCCGCATGCCATAATAGACTCGCCTATGACGCACGAGATCGAAGCCGTATCGATAAGCTGGCGGATCGCCCGCGCGCTCCGAGAGCCGGGCTGGGCCGGCGAGGTGCTGGCGGCCTATCCGCGCAGTTTCTATCTCGCCGACGAAGACGGAAGCATCTACGCAGTGGTGCAACAGTCGATCGGGAACGGTCCGTTCAGCCTGGTGATCCCCGCCGTCCCGGGGCAGACCTTTCGGGAGCTCTCGGCCGGGACGCCGGCGATCGGGAACGGAACGCTGCTGGCCATCGGCGAAACCCTGCGCATCGGCCTCAGCGCCGGAACTCTCTGGGATCCGAAGGCCTATCCGGGGCTCGCCGTGGACGAGCTGACGCTGGCGCGGTGCCTGGTCGCCGCCTATCAAACCGTCGTCTCGACGTCCCCGGACGCCAGCCTGGTACGTCTGCTCCCTCACCTCCAGGACGAAGATCTGCCGGCGACTATGCAAGACATCACACACTTCCCGCGCAGCCACGCGCTGATCGCCGGTCTCGTCGACGCATTGGCCCAGCGCAATCGCCGTAGCCTGAAGGTCGTCACGGCGTCGCTCGCGGGGCTTGGCCCCGGACTCACACCGTCCGGCGACGATTTTCTCGCGGGCATGCTGGTCGCGCTCGCGCTCGCTCACGAACAGCGCCCCGACCCGGTACTCGCCGAGATTGCCGGCCTGCTGCTCGAGACGGCCGCGCCGCGCACGCATGGGATCAGCGCGGCGTACCTCCGGGCGGCCTACACGGGCGAAGTGAGCGAGCGCTGGCAACCGCTGATCGGGGCGCTCGCCGCCGGCGATGACGATGGCGTCGCCGCGGCGGCGCTGGCTGTGATCAAGACCGGGGAAACCTCGGGAGCGGACATGCTGGCGGGATTCCTCGGAGGGTTCAGCGCGATCTACCGGATCCCGCTGCTGCCGCAGAGCGAGACGATGTTGCCGGGGTTCGGCGCGCTGCCGTCGGAACCTTCGCCGCCGGCCGGCGGCGCCCGCGCCTGACTCGACTCCACTCGCTCTTCGGTCACTCGCCCGTGAGCTCGGCGCGCTTCCGGTCAAGATCGCATGCCCGCCGGCGATGTGCCACCTCGACCGCCACCATCTCACGCACATACCCAAGGATTGCGGCATCCCGGGCAGGATCCTCCGGCGTGCCGGGCGGCGCGAGGACCAGATCGGCGAGCGCGCACACGAACTTCCTTAAGGCCATCGCCTTCTCGCGGCCGGTACGCAGCGCGGCCAGTTCCGACGCCCCGGCCTGGCCCTCCACGCACTCCACCACGCGCGCGACCAGGCGGTTCCGCTGACTCGCCGTTTGCGCGCGCAGCGCCCCGATCTCCGCGTCTATGTCCGCGAGCCGCTGGCGGTATCTGGTCCGCGTCGCGGTTTGCGAGGCGGACCGTGAGGTCGCGGCCTCTCGCAACGATTCCGCGACGGCCTCGACGAACCGCCGCTCGATCTCCATCGCAACGAGGTCACGCAGGCCGGGAGCGGCAAACAGCTCGCGTTCAACCGGACCGGACGCGGTCACGGTGTCCTGCCTGCGCAGGAAGAGCTTCCGGTGAATCTCGCGAATATGACGCTTGATCGTGGCCACAGGTAGGGATAGTCTGGCGGCGATACTATGATCGCCGGCGCCTTCCACGATCCCGCAGAGGATCCGGAGTTCACACGGGGTAAGATCTGACCCCCGCCCATCGCGCTCGACTTCGTCTCCACGTCGCGTCACCCCGATGTCCTCCCTCCGGATGGACACGCGGACGCCATCAGCGACGCTTGCGCGTGACCAGCACTCTTCGAAGCGTGTCCATCTGCTCGAGTACCTTCCCCGTCCCGATGACCACGTCGCAGAGTGGATTGCTAGCGGGCCGGATCGGGATTCCCAGGTCCGCGGCCAGCAACGTATCGAGACCGCGGAGCAGCGAGCCGCCGCCGGTCAGCAGCACCCCGTGCTCCATCACATCGGCCGCCAGTTCCGGCGGGGTCCGTTCCAGGGTCATGCGAACCGCGTCGATGATCGTCTGCACGGGCTGCACCATGGCCTCCCGGACCTCGGTGCTAGTCAACAGGAGCGTGCGGGGAAGCCCCGAGACGAGATCGCGACCCCTGGCCTGGAACGTCCGTTCTTCCCTCTGCGAACAGGCGGAACCAATCGTGATCTTGATTTCCTCCGCCGTGCGCTCGCCGATGAGCAGGTTGTAGGCTTTGCGAACGTACTGCATGATCGTCTCGTCCATGTCGTCGCCGGCCACGCGGATGCTGCTGGCGGTGACGATGCCGCCGAGGGCGATGGTTGCAACCTCGGTCGTCCCGCCGCCGATATCGACGACCATGGTCCCGACCGGCTCTCCGACCGGGAGGCCCGCGCCGATCGCCGCCGCCAGCGGCTGCTCGATCAAGTGGGCTTCTCGCGCGCCGGCCTGGAGTGTGGCGTCGAGCACCGCGCGTTTCTCGACCTCCGTCACACCGTACGGGATGCCGACGATCACCCTCGGACGGCGCAGGGAGCGGCCGGCCAGTCCGCGGCGGATGAAATAGGAGAGCATTGAGGCAGTGATGTCGAAATCGGCGATGACTCCGTGCCGCAGCGGTCGCGTCGCCACGATCTCGGCTGGCGTCCGGCCGATCATCCGCTTCGCCTCGTCGCCGACCGCAAGCACCTCCCGGCGATCGGTCCGGTGGGCGATGACGGAAGGCTCCTGCGCGACGATCCCCTCGCCCCGCGCGTACACAAGGGTGTTAGCGGTCCCGAGATCGATGCCCAGTTCCCGGGTCAGGCGCCCGAGCAACCCTCGCACGGGCGTCACCATGGTGGCCGGCAACAGGAGGCGCCCGCGGAAACCGGTACGATGCCGCGAACAGCCGGCAGAGGCACAGAGTTTGTTGACAGATCCGGCCGGGGGGCTCGGCCGCCTTCCCGTCGGTCCAGCGGCTGGACCGATGCCGACTGGCTCTGCCTAGGCCGCCCGTGCATCCTCGTCACTGCCACTGGACTTTGGCGGTGAGGCACTAGCTTCGCTGGGCGCTCGCGGTGCGGTGCGACAGCCCCTCGCCTCTCGGTAATCGCCGGGCGATCGCGTCCAGCACGTCCTGCATCTCCGTCCGCACGATCTCCCGCCAGTACACACCGGTTCGGCCGATGTGCCGGTACTTGGCGTAACGCCGGGCGAGCAGCCGCTCGGGTCGCACGCGTCGCAGGGCGGCAAGCGAGGCCGCCACGTGCTGCCGCAACGCCGCCGCGGCAGCACCGTGGTCGAGATGCGCCCCGCCTTCCGGCTCGGGGACGACCACGTCGATCACACCGAGTCGCCGGAGGTCCTGGGCAGTCAGCTTGAGCGCTTCGGAGAGCGCTGCCGCCTGCGTCACGTCACGGTACAGGATCGCGGCGGCGCCTTCAGGAGAGATAACCGAGTAGATCGCGTGCTCCAGCATCAGAACGCGGTCTGCGGCGCCGAGCGCGAGCGCACCGCCGCTGCCGCCCTCGCCGATAATTGCCGATACAATCGGGGCGGGCAGCACGGTCATCGCGGCCAGTGTCCGCGCAAGCACCTGTGCGATGCCCTGCCGCTCCGCTTCGTACGTCGAATCGGCGCCGGGGGTGTCGATCAACGTCACCACCGGAATGCGGAACTTCGCGGCAAGCCGCATCAGGCGGAGGGCCTTCCGGTAACCGCCGGGGCCGGCGACGCCGCGATGATGCGCTTCGAGGGCTTCGGGCGTGCCGCCGCGCTCCTGTCCAACGATCATCACCGGGAGACCGTCGAGTTCGGCGAGACCCCCCACGATCGCTGGATCGTCGCCCCCTTCGCGATCGCCGTGCAGCTCGACGAATCCCGTCGTCATCCGCTCGACGTAGTCGAGCGCCGTGGGACGCGCGGTGTGTCTTGCCAAGCGGACTTCTTCCCACGCCGGCAGCGCCCCTCTTTCGACGCCGGGCGGCAGCCGTTCCGCCCTCCCGCGGGCGGCCGGGGGCGGGCTCAGGTGGGCGACGAGGTAGGCGATCGTCTTTCGAAGCTGCGGACGCGGCACGATCAGGTCCAGCAATCCGTTCCGGCAGAGCGTTTCGGCCCGATGAGAATCGGGCGGTGGAGCCACGCCGGTCGTCTGCTCGATGACACGTGGTCCCACAAACCCGATCTGCGCCCCGGGTTCGGCGAGAATGACATCGCCGAGCGAGGCCACGCTGGCGGTAACGCCCCCAAACGTGGGATCGGTGAGCACCGAGATGAACGCCAGCCCCGCACGGTCGTGCCTGGCTACCGCCGCGGAGACCTTCGCCATCTGCATCAGCGACAACATGCCCTCCTGCATGCGGGCGCCGCCGCTCGCGGCAACGCAGATGATCGGAACGCGACGGCGGGTCGCGTGCTCGAAGGCGCTGGCCACTTTCTCGCCCACGACCGACCCCATCGTTCCGCCCAGGAACTCAAAGTCGAACGCCACCAGGACCACCGGACGGCCGCCGATCCGGCACAGCCCGGTCGTCACTGCCTCGCGCAGGCCTGTGTGTCGCTGCGCCTCCTGCAGCCGCTCGCGGTACGGTTTGCGGTCGATGAAGCTCAGCGGGTCGACCGAGATGAGATGGCGGTCGAGCTCCCGGAACGTCCGCGGATCGGCCAGCAACGCGATGCGGGCCGCGGACGGCATCGCGAGGAGCCGGCCGCATCTCGCGCACACAAACTCACGCGGCTCCAGGGTCCCCGGAGGGTGCTCCAGCCCGCACGACGGGCACGCGATGGGACGCACAGCGGGACGACGGCGGAACATGATCAGACCACCCCCTCCTTGCGGAGCGCCGCGATCTCCTCCTCGCCGACTCCGACTTCGCGCAGCACTTCGTCGGTATGTTGACCGAGCACCGGCGGCGGAGTCCGGACCGCCCCGGGGGTGTCGGACAGCTTCACCGGCACCCCGGTCACTTGAATACCGCCGGCCCGGGGATGATCGAGCCGGACCACCATCTCGCGGTGGCGCACCTGGACGTCTTCCATCACCTCGTGCATCGGGGAGATCGGACCGGCCGGCACTCCCTCGGCAAGGAGCCGGGTGACCCATGCCGCAGTCGTACGCGTCTGGAACACCGGTGCGAGCAGCGCGACCAACTCTCGGCGGTGCACGACTCGATCCGCGTTGGTGGCGAAGCGGGGATCGTCCGCGATCGGCACGTCCAGGGCCCGACAACACCGCTGCCACAAACCGTCGTTGCCCACCGCGACGTTCACGAAGCCGTCCCGGGTCGCAAACGGCTGGTACGGCACGAGATTCGTGTGGGCCGAGCCCACGCGTTCGGGGTCTCTCCCGGTGGCAAAGTAGTTCGCCGCCATGTACGTCATCCACGCCACCTGACCGTCGAGCATCGCGGCGTCCACCCATTGCCCCGCCCCGGTACGGTCACGAACGTGGAGCGCGGCGAGGATGGCGTACGCGGCAAACATCCCGGCACAAATGTCCGCCACCGCCACGCCCACACGCATCGGCGCGCCGTCCGGTTCGCCCGTGATCCCCATCAACCCTCCCATTCCCTGCACGATGAGGTCATAGGCGGGACGCTCGCGATAGGGACCGGTCTGCCCGAACCCCGAGATCGAGCAGTACACGAGGCGCGGGATTGACCGGTGCACGGCCTCGTAGGCGAATCCGAGACGATCCATCGTGCCCGGACGGAAATTCTCGACCAGGACGTCGGCACCTCTGAGGAGCCGCCACAGCAGCTCGCCTCCGCGCGGAGCCTTGAGGTTGAGGGTTATGCTGCTCTTGTTGCGGTTGACGCTCATGAAGTAGGCGCTCTCGCCATCCACAAACGGCGGCCCCCACCCACGAGTGTCGTCGCCGCTTCCCGGTGCTTCAATCTTGATGACCCGTGCGCCGAGATCGGCGAGCATCATCGTGCAGTACGGTCCGGCGAGCGCGCGGGTCAGGTCCACTACGGTGAGATCATCGAGCGGATACACGCCCCCCCTCCCCATCGCATTCACATTCGGCTTTCGGTCGGTCACGCCGCGACCTACTTCTGCACAAAGGCGAAGCAGCGGCAGAACGCCGCTTCACCGCCCTTGAACCGGAATGGAAACGCACCGAACCACACCCGCATGTTGAGGATCTCGTCGATCATGCCACCCACATTCTCGACGTGGAAGACGCCTTTCGGGAACAGGTATGTATGCGTGGCCTGGTACGCCTTGGGCCACGGAAACGCCTGATCGATCGGCATGCCGATCTTCTTCTCCACCTCGGGGACGAGATCCGGACGCGCCCGGCGCACGTTGGTGTTGAACGGGTGATCCGTGGAAATCGCATCGATCGCGAGCCAGCGAATCCCGCGATCCAGCACCCAGTCACAGAACTCCAATTGCGGACCCGGATGCTTGAGGAACGCCCGCGGAAGGTTGGGCTTCTCCCGATTGCGGACCTTGTACCAGTCCTCATTGTAGTAGTGGTGATATCCGGTGTGGATGACGAGGATGTCGCCGCGCTGGATGCGCATCCTGTACCGCTTCTCCCAGCGCTCGAAGTGCTCGGGCCCGTAGATGTCGTAGTCTCCCACCCCGAACTGCGCCAGGTCGACGATACACGCCGGGCCGAACAGCGTCTCGAGTGGGATACCCGCCACGTCGGGGCCGGGATCGTTGAAGTGGAGCGGCGAGTCGAGGTGAGTCGCAATGTGGTTCGTGCTGCTGATGAGCTGCGCGTTGACCCCTTCGAACGCCATCTTCTTGACCCATTTCACCGTGGGACCTTCGTAGAACGCAAACGGCGGCGAGTCCACGCTGAAGTTCTGCGACAGGTCCAGCACGCGGACCCGGCTCATCTCCGCCGGCTTGAACGCCATAACGCACCCCCCTCCTTCGTGTGCTTCATCGATTGTTCCCAGGTGTCGCGCCGGTGCCGCCCCAGTTCCCGCGCCTCGGTGCTTCGCGCCCCTGTCGTTCTACGCTCCCGCGGCCGTCCACTACGTCTCCAGCTCCTCGGCCAAGGCCCGGAGCGCGCGCTCGAAGCAGATGCGGGGCGGTCGCACGAGACCGGCTCCGATCTGTCCGACCCCGGGTTCGCGGTGCGCGATCCCCGTGTTGATGCGAGGCAGGATTCCCGTGCGCACGACCTTACGGACGTCGATGCCGGTCGGCGTGCCTCGGAAATCGAGCGCGGCAATCCCGAATGCGGGGTTCTCCGCCAGCGTGATCTCGTACATCTCCAACGTGGAAGTGAGCGCGTCGCGCGCGGTTCCACTCACGAAACGCACGACGGCAGGGGCCGCGGCCATGGCGAAGGCACCGATGCCGGCCGTCTCGGTGATGGTGGAATCGCCGACATCGGGGTTGGCATCGTCACCCGAGAACCCCGGGAAGTAAAGACCGCGCGGGACCTCCGCGGGACCCGTGAACCAGCGGTCCCCGAGCCCGCTGACGCGGATTCCAAACTCCGTGCCGTTTCGCGCCATCGCCGTCACGAGCGTGCTGCCGGCGATCCCGTGCGCCGCGTCCATCGTGGCCTTGCACGCCGCCATGATCGGATTGAGCGCTGCGAGATCCGTCTCGGCCAGGTATCTGAACACGTCGTGCTGGGCGTCGGTGGAGGCCCCGGTCCGCACGACGTGCGGGGCCAGCAGCCGACCGATCAGCGCCGAGGCGGCCCTGTTCCGGTTGTGGCCCTCGTCCCCCATCTGCAACGCCTGCGCGACGAGCGTGCGGAGATCGAGCCCGCCCATCAGCTCCAGGGCGCGCCCAAGCACGGGGGCGAGCGTCCCCTCGATCCATCGGAGCCGCGCCAGCACGTCGTCGTCGTAGGCGCCGAACCGGAGGACTTTGCCGTACCCTTCGTTGAGCGTCGCGTACGCCCGGGTTCCGCCCGCAGCATTCTCCACAACATAGACGGGCATCGACGGGGAGACGATCCCGGCCATCGGACCGACCGCAGCGTGGGCGTGGCACGGCTCGAAGCGGATGCGCCCGGACTCGGCGATCCGGACCGCGTCGCCCGCAGTCGCAGCCCACCGCTCGTACAGCATCGCCCCGATCATGGCACCGCGAACCGGCCCGGACATCCCGTCCCACGTGATCGGCGGTCCCGCGTGGAGGAGCAGATCGTCCGCCATTCCTGGAACCACGTCCCGCGCCCGTGCGATTCCCGCCAGCACGGGGGTGGCATCCAGCACGTGCCGGATCGCCGCGGCGTTGGCTTGACTCACGCGGCCCGCGGCGCCGCCCGGTTCGGTCATTCCAAGCGCTCCAACAGCGCCATCATCGTACGATCCCCGCCCGCCGGTGGGCGCCAATCCAGGTCCACCACTGCGACCGTTTGGGCCTGAAGGCTCTCGGCGAACACGCCGAGTCCGACGTTCACGACCCGCGGCCTCTCCGAGAGGAGCGCGCCCCCCTGATCAGCCGTACCGCTGGCCGCACCCGGGGTTGTGCACACGTCGATGCCGCGATCACTCGCGGCGTCCACGAGAGCTCCGTCCGATCGAATCGGCGGCAGCGGGAGTCGCGGATCGTGGCCGGCGATCATCCCGGCGAGCGCGGCCGCACGTACGTTGCTGTCTTCGACGAGCACGCCGGCCGATGCGAGGCGCCCGACCTGGTCGGTCCGGCGCTGGGGGTCCTCATCCGTGCCGCAGACGGACGCGACGAACGTAAGGTGGCGGCCAGCCTCGGCGGCTCCGGTCCGCGCAGCCATAATCGCTGGCATCAGCGCGCCGGCAGGATCGGGGTGCACGCCTTCCCCGAGAACGACGTCGAGGAGGATCACGGCGGTCTCGGGATCCCGGGCCTCCTCCGTGATCCGCTGAGCTCGAAGCGTTGGATCGAGCATGGGATGGAGGCGGCCGACCGTGAACACATCGTCACCGAGGTCCAGCACCGTGTGAGCGCGGCTCGGAGCAGTGCCGTCCTGGCGATACGCGGCCCCAACGGGCACATTCGAGAACATCGGCCGGAGAGCCCCCTGCAGGAACCACACGCACTCGGCGCACAGTGTTCCTCCGCTGTAGACCCCACGCAGGTAACGCTGGGAGGGTGCCAGCCTGGCGATCTCGGCGGCAGCCCGCTGCTGTGCGGCCCTGCGCCAGGTTGCGTCGTCGCCGGCGGGGTCGCGCGGCGCGCCGCCGGCGAGGCGGACCGCCTGCAGCGCCGCGTCTTCGAGCGTTACCGCCCACCAGAGTCCTGCGGCCCTCGCCGCTGGGAGCAGCGTCGCCTCGCCTATAAAGGCGACGACCACAGGCTTCCCGACGCCACCGGCGTCGGCCAGCACCCGGCCCGCGACGTCCGGATCGGGAGGCTTGGAGACGAGCACGATCACGGCTGTCGCCGGATCGCGACCCAGCAACGCCAGCGCCTGCCGCGTGGTGGCCGCCCCGACAGGCCCGGTAAGATCGCGGCCCCCGGTGCCTAGCGCATGCGACACGCCGCCACCGTGGCGGTGCGCGAGGGTAGCGACCTCCTGCAGCCCGGTACCGGCGGCGCTGACGATGCCCACGGGTCCGCGCCGGACACGATTCGCGAACCCGAGCGCGACGCCGCTCAGGAGCGCCGTACCGCAATCTGGTCCCATCACCAGAAGGCCGGCGCGGGCGGCCTCGCCCTTGAGGCGGACCTCTTCGTCAATTGGCACGTTGTCGCTGAAGAGCATGACGTGAAGGCCCGACCGGAGGGCATCGCGGGCCACTCCGGCCGCGAATCGTCCCGGTACCGAGACGAGCGCCAGGTTGGCGCCCGACAGCAGGCGCGCGGCGGCAGCGATGGTGCGAGGCCGGTACTCCGCACCGGAAGACTCTGCCCCGCGCGGGTGGGCGAGCATCTCCTCGAACGCGCCGAGCGCGGCCGCGGCGTGCGCGTCGGTATCCGCACGCACGGCCACGATCAGGTCGTCGGCCGTCGGCGCGCCGCTCTCTACGGTGAGACCGGCCTGCCGCAACAGCGCGACGTTCGCCGCGGTGCCCATCACGACCCCGGCCTCATCGACGCCCGGCAGGCTGCGCAGAGCCCGCTGGGCCCACATCAGCGTCACAGAATCGTAGTATGCGCTGCGCCTGACGATACTTCGCACGATCACCGGGATCGTCCCCCTGTATGCCAGGACCCCCACCGTGCTTTCGGACCCCAAGAAAGTCCGGCACTTCGCCTGCGCGTGCTGCCGCGCCATGGACGGCGTGATCTTCGGCGTCGGAACAGGGATTTCATGCGGATGTCCGTCGCAAAGATCGGCGGGTCACCGCGTGGAATGTCGTGTGATGTGCGTCGCCTGCACCGGGTACCGCCCGGGTTCGTCCCCCGGCAGAGGGCCCGAAGCCCCGCACGGCATCCTGCGGGGCTTCGATCGTTCGGAACGCGGCCGGCCTACCGCCGGATCTTCGTGATCTTCGTCCCCTGCAGCGTCAAGTTGTACATGAGGCCCTTCTGGCCCACGACAAACCCGACGATCGGCTGGTTGATCTTCATGGTGTTGATGTCACCGGCCGCGCCAACGTTCACGAGCACGATCGATCCGTCGAGACCCACCTGCCAGCCCTGCTTGGCCCGGAAACTCCTGAGCGCGTCACTGCTCAGGAACACGATGATGATGTCCTTCTTCTGAGCGCCGAACTGAAACCCGACCGACGCGGACGCGACGCTGTAATATGCCACGGTGGCTCCGCCGATTCGCATGGCGCCCTCGCCGTACTGCCCGCCGACTCCGATACCGGCCTGGAACACATTCGGGAACACGAGGATCGCTTTGGCATTGTGAAGGAACTGGTGGGCTCCTCGTACCTGCTTCTCGAAGCGTGCCACGGCCGCATTCACCTCGGCGTTGATTTCCGCCGCCGTCTTGGCCTCGGACGGACTAGGCAACGCCGCGCTCCCGAGCAGAACGGCACAGACTCCTGCGGCCACGTGGCGAGCCAACCTCCTCACATGCGTCACGACCACCCTCCCGGACGTGGTTTTGGCTCTCCGGTCCGCGGCGCGAGACTATCGCCTCTCACGGTTCGGGCCCAGCCTCGGCAACCGTCCCATGCAGGTTCGCCCTCGGGGCGCCCATCCCTGGCGACAACACCACGGTTCTCTCGGTTCACGTTCCTGGTGTACGGAGGAGCTCGCGTACGTGCTCAAATCGTGGGGCTGCCCGTCACACCCCGAGGTGTAAGGCCCGGGTCTGCTCGTCACGGGCCAGGTCGGCCGCGGTTCCGTGGTGGACGACGCGCCCGCGGCTCAAGATGTAGCACGTGTCCGCCACGGCGAACGCCAGGGGCAGATTCTGCTCCACGAGCAGCACGGCGAGACCCGTCGCCTTGAGCTGCCCGATGGCGTCCCTCAGATCTCGAACGATGAGCGGTGCCAGCCCTTCCGACGGCTCGTCCATCAGCAAGAGCGCGGGGCTCGCCATGAGGGCGCGCCCGATCGCAAGCATCTGCTGCTCCCCGCCGGAGAGCTGGCCGCCGAAGTGGCGCTGCCGTTCGCGGAGGCAGGGGAACAAGTCGCAGACACCCTCGAACGTCCACGGACCGCCGGGACGGCCGGCAATTCGCAGTTGTTCCTCCACGGTAAGCGACGGGAAGATTCGCCGGCCCTGGGGCACCAGGCCGATTCCGCGACGTGCAATCTCGTGGCTCGGCAGGCGCTGCACCTCCACTCCTCGGAACCGGACGATGCCGCGGCGGGGCGGCGTGAACCCGATCACGGATCGAATCAGTGTCGTCTTGCCCATGCCATTGCGCCCCAGCAGCGCCGTCACCGTTCCGGCCTGTACCGTGAGGGATACGCCGTGCAGGACGTGGCTATCGCCGTAGTACGTGTGTACGTCGGCCACGTCGAGAAGCGACGTCACGGGGTCCCTCCCAAGTAGATTTCCTGGACCGTTGCGTGGGCGCGGATCTCCTCCGGCGTCCCATCCGCGACGATGCGGCCGTAGTGCAGCACGGTGACCCGCTCCACCACGTCGAAGACGAACTCCATGTCGTGCTCGATCAGGACGATGGTCACGTCATCCGGATACTCTTTGAGCATGGCGGTCACGGTCGACGCGTCTTCTGCCGCGAGACCGGCCGTCGGCTCGTCGAGGAGCAGGAGCGCCGGTCGCTGAGCGAGCGCGAGCAAGATCTCAACCTGGCGCTGCTCGCCGTGGCCGAGCATGCGAACCGGCCACTCGGCCTTCGCGTCGAGCCCCACGTGGGCAAGCAGCCGGAGCGCCTCGTCCCGCAGGTCGCGGTAGCGGCTGAGCGGGAACAAACACTGGTGCCGCACGGAACGCAGCGCCGCCAGCGACAGGATCACGTTCTCGACCACTCGAAGCCGCGGGCACAGCATCGTCGTCTGAAACGTGCGCGCCATCCCCAGTGACGCCCGCCGGTGCGGAGGCAACCGGGTGACCTCCCGGCCCCGCAGCCGGATGATGCCGGCGCTCGGCGACACGTCACCGGCGATCGTGTTGAACAGCGTGGACTTGCCCGCACCGTTCGGACCGATGATGCCCCGGCGTTCGCCGGGACGTACCGCGAAGGAGACGCCGTCCAGCGCCACGAGGCTGCCGAACCGGACCGTCAGGCCACGGACCTCCAGGCACGGCTCAGGCGTCATGCTTGCCCGTCCCGTTCGCCGGGCGGCGGGGGCGACATCGCCGGGCCACCCGCCGCGCCCCGGGCGCCCGGCGTCCCGCACACGGCCCGCCCGAAGCGGCGGCCGATCCCCACCAATCCGTCTTGCGCGTACAGGAGGATTGCGATATAGATCGCTCCCAGGATCAGCTCCCAGCGTTGCGTCAGGTTGCTGAGGGCGTTGCTGACGAAGACGACGACGGCGGCGCCGGCCAGCGGCCCGAGCAGGGTGCCGACGCCACCCAGAATGACCATGATCAAAATCTGCACCGTGGTGTCGAGGCTCAGGTTGACCGGGCCGACGAACTGATTGTAGTAGGCGAAGAGCACCCCCGCGACCCCCGCGAACCCGGCCGCGATCACAAACGCGGCGTAGCGAAACGACCGGACCGAGTAGCCGAGTGCCTCCATTCGCCTGGGACGCTCGCGGATACCCTGGAGGACGAGCCCGAACGGCGATCGTACGATCGCCATGAGCAGCGCGAGGCACGCGAGCAGGATCGCCAGGCAGAATCGGTAGAACGCCGCGGTTCCAGACAGGTCCACGCCCGCCACCGCGGGCCGCACAAACCCTGTGATCCCGTTGTCTCCGCCGCTCATCGAGACCCACTGGTACGCCAGCCCCCAGACGATCTCGTTCAACGCGAGCGTGATGATGATGAAGCTCACGCCCTCACCGCGCAGAGCGAGCAGTCCGAAGACTGCGGCCAGGGCGACCGTTCCCGCAACCGCGACGCCCAGCGCGGGCCAGAACGCCACCAAGCGGTACTGCGTCTGGAGAATGGCGATCAGGTAGGCACCCGTCCCGAAGAACGCGGCCTGGGTGAAGCTGACCAATCCGGTGAACCCCACGAGCAGGTCGAGGCCCATCGCCGCGATGCCGAAGATCCACGTCTGTGTCAGAAGCGAGACGTAGTATTGGGGAAGCCCCAACGATGGGACCAGCGCGGCGAGCACGGCGGCCGCCGCCCCCCCCGCACCGGCGAGCGCCACGCGCCGCACGTCTATCGCCTCCTCCCGAGGAGACCCCGCGGACGCAGCGCCATGATCGCCGCCACCGGAACGAAGATCGTGAAGTACGACAGCTCCGGGAACAGCGCTTTGCCGAATGTGCTGACGAGTCCGATGATCAGGCTGCCGATGTAGGCGCCCTCCAGGCTGCCGATGCCGCCGATGATGATCACGGCGAACGCGAGCGGCAGCAGGTCTCCGTCGAGGCCGGGGTACGCGCCGGTGATCGGCCCGCCCAGCACGCCCCCGGCGCCGGCCAGAAACGCGCCGATCGCGAACACCACGTAGAACGCACGGTCCACGTCGATGCCAAGCCCCCGGGCCATCTCCTCGTCGTCCACGCCGGCCCGGATCACCGCGCCCAGCATGGTGCGGCGCTCTACCAGGCGCAGCGCGGCGGCAATAAGCAGGCTCATGGCGATGAGTGCCAACCAGTACGATGGGAAGACCAGCGAGCCAATGCGGATCGAGGACGCGAGGCCCTCGGGCGGGGGAACCGATTGCGGATCTCCGCCCCAGATCGCGAGCGCGCCGTCGTCCAGCACCAGCGCGACTCCAAGAGTGAGCAGCAGCGCGGTCAGCTCGTCCGCGCGATACCGGTGCAGGAACACACGGTAGGTGACGAGACCGATCACCATGACAGCCACGCCGGCCAGCACAGCGGCGACCCAGAACGACAGCCCCGCGTGCAACAGCGTCAGCCCCGCGTAGGCGCCGACGAGGAAGAACGCGGTCTGGGCGATGTTGACGACGCGCATGAGGCCGAAGATGAGCGTGAATCCCGCCGCGATCAAGAACAGCAGGCTCCCGTACGCGAGCCCGTTCAAGACGTTCTGCGCGTAGAAGGTCATGTCGAGTCCCGCAAGCCACGCACTCGGCCGGCTATATCCGGCCGACAACACTCGATGTGCTGCGCCCGGCTACTTCGCGATTCCCTGAAAGGAATTCGAGTACACCGGTTGCTTGAGGTACTCCTGCGAAGAGTACGTCCAGAATTGCGACACGTTGGGGTAGGTCTTGATCACGACGTTCCACGTTCTGGCGTACCGGGCATATCGCGCAGGAACGCGCTGCACCTCGCGCACATACACGTTCTCCACGGGCGCACCGTACGAGTCCAGGCGTTGCGGGCCGAAGGGCGAGTCGGCCAGCACGACCGCTCGCACCGCGGCGAGAAACTTCGGCTGGTCGGCGACGTCCCCGTGCACCTGCCGGACCGCCATTTGGATCCATTGCGCGGCCGTATAGAACCCGGCCGCCATGTAGGACGGCAGAGTGTGGTTGGCGGCGGCGTAGTCCGACACGAACCGCTGCGTCGTCGCGTCATCGCGGCCTTCGGCGTAGTGGGAGAAGGCAATGATGCCCAGCACCTGGTCCGGCGGCAGCGTGCGAATGCTGGACTGATCGGTCACGGTCTCCTGCACGACGAGCGGAACCTCCCCCTTGAGCCCGAACGAGCTCCATTGTTGCAGGAAGTGAACCGCGTCGGCTCCGACGACGCAGGAAAAAACCATGTCGGGGTGTGCGGCCCGAACCTGGGACAGGTACGGACTGAAGTCGGTCGTCCCCAGCGGCGTCCAAAGCTGCTTCACCACGCGCCCGCCCTTCTCCACGAACGTCTGGGCGAACCCGCCAACACTCTCGTACGCGAACGCGTACGCGTCGCCAAGCGTCAACGCTGTCCGATACCCCTTCCCGTACGCCCATGAGCCGGCGGGATGGGTAGTCAGGCTGGACGACCAGCCCGCTACCTTGATGACGTAGGGGCTGGCCTTGCGCTGGGTCAGATCGTCGGCCGATACCGTCGGGAGGAACAACGGGACTCTGTGCTGCTCGGCGTAGGGGGCAATCGCCAAACCCTCGTTCGCCAGATACGGTCCGATGAGGAGCTGCACGCCGTCCCGCTCGATGGCCCGCCGCACCTGGGTCAGCGCGGTGTTGGGATTTGATGCGGTATCGTAATAGGTGGTGTCAATGCGCACGCCTGCCACAGTGCTGCCGTGCTGCGACCACCATAGTTGCCAGCCGTTGATCATGTCATGCCCGGGAGCCGCCGCGACCCCGGTGGTCGGCGCCAGCAGCCCGATCTTGAGCACGCCGGGCGTGGAAGCGGCCGCGGTCGCCCCGCCGGGACCCGGACTGTACGGGACGGCCGGCCCGAGGCCGGCTCCAACCAGGAGCAGGACGAGCATGAGACGCACGCTACCGAAGCACCACCGCATATTACGCCTCCAAGTTTCGCGTGTCACGTACGCGCAGTCTGTCCGGAGCGCAACGCGATCCGCCCCGCGGGCCTCGATCGGGAACCGCAACCCCGGGTGGTCCAAGCCGATCGTGTCGAAGTACGGCCGCGGGAGGTACCCGGACGGGGACGCAGGAATCGCCGAGCGGCACTCCGGGCGTGCATCGTACGCCAACGATCATTCGTCGCGCCTTTTGGTCGATCACCGCATGACTCCGTGCCTCTTCGACGAACCGCGGTCCCCCCTCCTCCGGTTGCCGGCAGGAGTCCCACCCCGGAGCCCCAAAGGCATCCTGCAGCAACCTGCGTTCCACAGGAGGTGCGTGGTGGCCGAACCACCCCGCGTCAACCCCGTTCCCGTCCCGGGTGTACTTCGCATTCACCACGTCGGCGTCGTGGTCCATGACGCCGCGCAAGCCGCTGAGACGTACCGGCGCGGGCTCGGCCTTGCCACGATCGCCATGGAAGAGCGTCCGGGGGCTTGGCGAGTTGTGTTCGTGGATACCGGCGAGACGCGCCTCGAACTGATCGAACCGCTCGACGCGGACTCGCCGTGGGCCGCAGCGTTGCGGCGGCACGGCGAGGGCGCACACCATGTCGCGCTCGAGGTGGCTGACTTGCCGCGGGCGATCGCCGCGCTCGATGCGCAGGGCGTCGAGCTTCTCGAGCGCCGGCCACGGCGCGAGGCCGGCAGCGTCCTGAGCGTCTTCCTCGATCCCCAGGCGACCGGCGGCACCCTGATCGAGCTGGTTCAGCAGATCCGATCCGGACCATAGCCCCTCGCCGCCTGCGTGACTTCTCGCGACACGGCCGAAATGCCGCCGTGAGACCCCGGCGGGAATGACCGGATCGCACCCTGTAAATACCCAGAACTGCCCGCCTCGCGGACGCCCATGGAGGATGACGCCGGGGATGACGACGCGACCAGGCCGCTATCCGCCCCGCCCGCGCGTCCGTTTCTCGAGCAGCACCTCGCCGCGCAACGCATCGATGAACTGCCGCGCGGTCCGGCAAGAGAGACCGTTGTGCCACTGGGACCACACGAGCGCCCGGCGCCGCAGTTCGCCGGCACGGAGTCGAAGATCGTATCGAGCGGCCAATCCTGCGACGATGTCGAGATACCGGTCCTGGCTGGGGATGAGGAACGGTGCGTGGACGCCAAAGCGATCGGCGAGCGAGAGCTTCTCCTGCGCGGCGTCCTCCGGATGCACGTCGTCCTCCAGCGACGACCGCCGCCGGTCCGCGAAGCGCTCGGCCAGGAGGTGCCGCCGGTTGCTCGTGGCATAGAGCACGACGTTCTCGGCGCGCGCCTCCACCCCGCCCTCGAGCACCGCCTTCAGGGCCTTGTACTGCGTCTCGTGCTCTTCGAAGGAAAGATCGTCCACGAAGAGCACGAACCGCTCGCGCCGCCCGCGGACCACTTCCAGGATCTCCGGATAGTCGGCGAGTTGTTCCTTGGCGATCTCGATCACGCGCAGGCCATGGTCGCCGAACTCGTTCAGCAACGCCTTCACGGTGGAGGACTTGCCGGTGCCTCGATCGCCGTACAGCAACACATTGTTGGCGGGGGCGCCGGCGACAAACTGGCGCGTGTTTTCCAGGACCGGCTGGCGTTCCAGCTCATATCCGATCAAATCGTCGAGGCGGATGGGATCGACGTGCGTGATGCCCTCGAGACGGCCGTGTCCGGACGCGCGGGTCCACCGGAACGCCCGAAAGCGTCCGAACATCCCCGCACCATGCGTGGCGAAATACGCGGCGAGCTCCCGCGCGAGACGGTCCCACCCGCGCTCCCCATGGAACCGCCGCATCACCGCGAGACGCTCGGCGGTGCTGGACTCGCCGGCGAGCGGGCGGAACTCGTCCCATGGGGTCGCCGCGAGGCCGGCAATCCGCGAGACCGTCGAGGCAAGCGCCGTTCCAGTCAGCCGGTAACAGCGTTCGACCGCCGCGAGGTCGGCGCGCGTCTGCGCGATCAGGGCCGGACCGATCGCATCCCATCCCACTCGCTCGGCTTTCAGGCTGAATGGATTTTCGTCATCCAGCAGGCGGGACAGCAAATGGTGTTGCCACGCATCCCCCACCAGCGGCCCCGTGCAGAACTCGACCTCCCGTGCGAGCAGCGAAAACAATCGGGCATACGCGGCGGCGACCGCGGCTAGATCCGTCGATGCGCCGGCCACGGCGTCGACGACCCTGCGCCAGGCGCGCCCGGCCGGATCGGCCAGCACGCCCCGCAGCACGGAGAGGGACGATGCCGCGCCCCGTGCTTCGTTCCAGGCGTGCGGCGGAGCCAACCTGGACGGCTCGTGCCCGCGGCGCGCGGCGCCGGGGCGGCGCGTCAACTCCGGCACGCCGCCGGTTCGTCCGTTGACAAGACGGACTCGCCACTCACGAGCGAACGGTCAAGCGGGCGCCTGTGCGATAAACTGCAGCCAGTACCGAGGAACACCATCCGAGAGATGCACGTCATTCATCGCAGCGCGAACCGACTCACGCAACGCCTCGGCACCGATCTCGAGCGGCACGCCGGGCAACGCGCCCTCAATGAACATCGAAAACTGCCCGATGTCTTCCAGGCTCTCGGGCGACAATGTAGCCTTGTGCAGATGCCACGATGCCTGCACGAATCCGGATGAAGCCGCGAGCGCATCGTACTCTTCCGGAGTAAACCACTCCATCGCCTGAGTCTTGCCGGTCCGGAGCACGGAGAACCCTCGTCTGCGCAGATACTGCGCGGCGCGAAGCGCCCAGTATCGCCAGAAGCGCTCGGTACCCGGCACGTAGCAACCCTTGAAGTACGTCGTATTGAACGCCAGCGTACCACCGGGCCCGAGCACCTTCCGGATCTCAGCCAACGCCCTGTTCTTATCGGCTACCAGATGGATCGCGTTGCAGAAGATGACCACGTCGACCTGAGGAACGAGACGGCTGAGATTCTCGGCGCCCCCCTGGATAAACTTCACGAGTCCGGACGCGATCCGCCGGCGGGCTCGATCCAGTTCTGCGAGCGACGGGTCGACGGCATAGATCAACAACCGGCTCCGTTCCTTGACGCTGGCCAGGATCAGCTCGGTGATGGCGCCCGGACCGCAGGCCAGGTCGACGACACGGGGGCCAAGCGAGGCCACGCGTTGCACGAGCCAGCGGTTGATATCAGTGAAGAATGGGTGCCTGGCAAATCGCCAGAACCCGAAGCGATCGCTCTCCGAGACCAGATCATCGATCCCGGACGTTTGTGGTTCCTCCCTCACTCCCCCCGGGGAGCGATCTGGTAGCCTCATTATAGTGCCGGCGGATTACACCCGCAACCGGCGCCTAAGACACCGCGGTTCGCTGGCTCCGCCGCGCTTCCTGAAAGAGGGCGCCGTTCGTGGGTCCCGGGGTGACCCAAATCGGATTGCGCAGATACCGGCCCACCATAGTCCGGATTTGATCGGGCAGCGTGGCGGAGAACAGCGCCGTCTGACGCGTGGAAGGAGTCCGCACGAGGATCTGCTCGACCTCGGGCCGCAACCCCATCTTGAGCATCCGATCGGCGTCGTCGAGCACGAGCATGTGGACGCTCCGGAGCGTCAACGTCCCCTTGCCCAGGTGCTCCAAGACGCGCGCAGGAGTCCCGACGACAATGTGCGGCTTCTCCCGAAGGCGCTGCGTCTGCCGCGCAATCGGCTCGCCGCCGTAGATCGCCACGATCCGAAGCCGGGTGTGGACTCCCAGCCTCGAGAGGTCCGCCACGACACGCCGAGCCTGCTCCCGCGTCGGCGCCAGAACCAGTCCCTGCACGGCCTTGCTCCTCGGATCGAGACGCTGCAACATCGGGATGCCAAACGCTGCGGTCGTGCGCGAGCCCGGGTCGGCCTGGCCGACGAGATCCCTCCCGATCGTCAGGCTCGGGATGACCTGGGCTTCAATCGGTGTCGGTGCCGCCCAACCAATCTCCTGAATCGCCCGCTGAATCCTTGCATCCACCAAGCCGGAAAAACCGGCTGTGCGAGACTCCACCGCCATCGCGATCACACGCCCCTCGTGAGGGTTTTGCGTCGTATGCCCGCAGACGCACAACGCCAGGGTCTGAGGCACGTAAGAACGGGAGAGCCCTTCGCCCTCCCGCCGTCAAAGGACGCGAACGAGTGTGCTTTCTGGTAATATCTTACCACAGGCGAACGGATGTGTCGAATTCGGACCGGCCTCGCGGGTGCTCTGCGGCGATTACGCCGGGGCTGACGACGCGAGCATCGGGTTCAATTTCTCGGCAAAAGGAGCCAGCGACGTGACGGACAGGCACGCCGCCCGAGTTACGGACCACGCAACTGCCCCTGCCGGAGCGGTGGAGAGCACCTCACGGCCCGACCTCGAGATCCGCGATACGTCGGCGGTGAGGGCAGATCTCCTGGAGACGTTTCCGTACGAGTATCCGGGATCGACGGCGACCGTGGAGATTTCGACGGACGAGTTCACGGCGGTCTGTCCGTGGTCGGGGCTGCCCGACTTCGGCACGGTGACGGTTCGGTATCTGCCCGCCGACCGAATCCTGGAGTTGCGCGCGCTGAAGTACTACCTGCTCACGTACAGGAACGTCGGCATTTACCAGGAACACGCCGCAAACCGTATCCTCAACGATCTCGTCGCCGCGTGCGCGCCGGTCTGGCTGGAATTGGAGCTCGACTATCGGCTGCGCGGAGGCGTCCACACGGTCGTCAGGGTGCGCTGGCCCGGACCAACGTCGTGAGACGATCAATCGCCACAATCGCCCGAATAGGAGTGGTCGCGGCTGCGTACGCCGTGATCACCGCGAATCCCGCGCTCGCGCAGGTGTCGTATGGACCGTTGCAGCTCCGGCTGGCTGAGATGCTGAAACCACTGGTGGTCTGGGAGCCCGAGCTGATTCCGGCGTTTGTCATCGGCAACTTCCTTGGGAATCTCAGCAGCCCGTTCGTCGGACCGTGGGAACTCGTGTGGATGCCGTTTGCAAACCTGGTGGGCGCCTGGGCCTGCTGGCATGTGGGACGGATCAACGCCTACGCGGGCGCCGCCGTGTACGCGGTCATTACGGCCGCCGCAGTAACGACGATGCTGGCGGTATTGCTTCACGCGTCGTTCATCGTGATCGGCCCGCCGATCCTGGCGAGCGAACTGCTGATTATCGTGCTGGGCGTTCCGGTGATGTGGCCCGTGCATACAGCGCTCCGGCGCATGCTGGGCGACCCTCGCGCGCAGAGCGCTCGCGCGCGGTAGCGACGCCGGCGCCCGGTGCGGCGCCGAGAGTTCGCCGGCTACGAGGATCCGCCGAGCCGGTAGGACGCTGCGGCCGCGAAGATCTGCCTCCCTCGTCCGCGACGATCACGAGGCGCACGTCCCCGGAGCCCGACACGGGCGTCCCGGAACGCGCGCAGTGCCTTGGTCGCCGCCGCAACGCCCCATTTCATGTCGGCGCCGCCTCGCCGGTAGAGCCGGCCCTCGCGGATGATGCCGCGAAACAACGGCACAGGCCACCGCCACGGGTCGCCTTGGGTCACGGCCTCCGTGTGGCATCAGACGGTCACGTGTCGGCACTAATAGATGTTGGTCGCGCGCGCGTGACCCGTATAATCGTAGAACACGCTCTTGAGCTCCGTGAAGAACTCCAAACCCTCTTCCGCCATCTCGCGTCCGCCCGCTCCGCTCCACTTGATCCCGCCGAACGGGATCTGCGCCTCTCCACCGACCGTCGGCGAGTTGACGTGTACCATCCCCGCCTCGACCTGGTCCACGAACCGCATAATCGCGTTGGCGTCGCCCGCATAGATCGACGACGAGAGCCCGTAGCGCAACCCGTTGATGATCTCGACCGCCTCGTTGAGGGACGACACCTCGATCAGGGAGAGCACCGGTCCAAAGATCTCCTCTTGCGCGATGCGGTGAGCCGGCTGCACGTCGCCGAACACAGTCGGTTCAACGAAGAAGCCTCGCGCTCGCTCGCCGTCCACGAGCCTCCGCCCTCCGACCAGCAGGCGTGCCCCGTCGTACCGACCCGCCTCGACGTAGGCCAGCACGGTCTTCAATTGGCCGGCGTCTACAAGCGGCCCCATCTCCACGCCCTCGTCGAGGCCGTTGCCGACCCGGAGTTCCCGTGCGCGATCGACGATCAGATCGCGCACCCTGGCCGAAACGTCTCGATGCACGATGCCCAAGCTCGTCGCCGTACACCGCTGGCCGGTACTCCCGAATGCCCCCTGCACGATACCGGCCGTCGCCAGTTCCAGATCCGCATCGGGCATCACGACGACGGCGTTCTTCCCGCCCATTTCACAGGTGACCTTGGCAAGACGGCCCGCTGCCAGGGCGTAGACGCCGCCGCCGATCTCGCAGGACCCCGTGAACGAGACCGCCCGGACCTCCGGGCTCGCAACTAGGGCGTTCCCAACTTCTCCGCCCGAACCGGCGATCAAGGTCAGGACCCCATCCGGCAGACCTGCTTCCTCCAGAATCTCGACGAAGCGCTGCGCCACCAGCGGCGTGAGCGATGCGGGCTTGAGAAGCACGGTGTTTCCGGCAACGAGCGCCGGGGCGACCTTCCAGGCCGGCTCGGCCCAGGGAAAGTTCCACGGAGTAATCACCGCGACGACGCCGAGAGGCTGGCGTATCGTCCACAGGAACGTCGTCGGCATCTCGGATGGCCGTGTCTTGCCGCCGAGCCGGAACCCCTCACCCGAGTACCACTCGAGCAGGTTGATCCCTTTCAGCACCTCTCCCCGCGCCTCGCTGAGGATCTTGCCTTCCTCGCGTGTGAGCAGGCGCGCAAGGTCATCGAGCCTGGCGCGCGCGATTGCCGCTGCCAGGGCGAGAACGCGTCCGCGCTCGGGCGGCGGAGTCGCGCGCCACGCCGGATAGGCGCGCTTCGCCCGCTCGATCGCGCGGGGCACGTCGGCTGAGGTCTGGGAAGCTATCTCGGCGAGCACGTCCTCCGAGTCGGCGGGATTGGTATCGACGATCACGTGCGTGCGGGGCGCATCCTTCGCGGTGCTCATGGTCTCTCCTCGGCGTCGCGGCAAAACCCTCTGCGTGTCCTGCCGTCCCTGCAAACGTGATCTTTCCGTTCCCCGGAATGAAAGTCCTGCGGTGCGGGTGGAAGGCTGCGACGTCGCCCGACGTTAATCATCCTGTGAGACATAATGGAGGCGTCGCGGTACGTACGCGGCACCTCCGGGAGATCGGGATGCAAGGGCAACCACTCGAAGAGGCCACAGCCGCGGGCTTTCGAACGCCGCCGCCCCACAAGGTCCGCGGCCCCATCGTCGACGTCCACACGCACATGACGGAACCGGCCATGAACCACGAGCTGGTCGACGCGGCGCGGATCTACGGGATCGGCCCGATCGTGGCGATCACACCGCTGGATCAAGGGCTTGAGCTTCGATCACGCTATCCGGACGAGATCGTGATTGCCGCGCGCGAGCAGTGGCAGTCGAAGTTGTCGCCGCCGTTCGACCGGCGCATGCTACGGTTGATCCCGGAAGCGCGGGCTCACGGGGCGCGGCTCATCAAGTTTTGGTTTGCTCCGCGCGCCCGTGACCGCCTGGACCTCCTCCTGGACGATCCGCGGCTCGACCCGGTATTTCAGGCGATTGCGGATCACGGGCTAGGCGTGCTGGTTCACGTCAGCGATCCCGACCGCTGGTTCGAGCACAAATACGACCCGGCGAAGTATGGCACCAAGCGGGATCAGTACCCGATGCTGGAAACTCGCCTGCGGCAGTTCCCCGGGATCCCCTTTCTCGCCGCGCACCTGGGCGGAGACCCCGAGCATCTCGACCACCTCGCCGATCTCCTGACGCGCTATCCCAACCTCCATCTCGATACGAGCGCGACGAAGTGGATGATCCGCGAACTCGGAAAGCAGCGGAATGAGGCACGGAAGTTCTTTCGGCGGTGGGCCGAACGGATCTGCTTCGGAACCGATCAGGTGGTCCTCAAGGAATCGGATTCGGTGCGGTACACGGTGCGGTATTGGGTGCACCAGATGTTCTGGGAGACGGATCTCGTCTGCCCGTCGCCGATCCCCGACCCCGACGCCGACGGCGCCCCGATGCTGCAGGGATTGGATCTGCCCGAAGACGTCCTGGCGCAGATGTACTGGAAGAACGCGGAGCGGGTATTTGGCATCGCCGTCCGCTCCACGCGCACCCCAGGACCACGTAAGATCGCCACTTCTCATCCATAGAAACGACCGGGCCGTGGATGACATAGCCTCCACGGCCCGGCTACTGGCAGGACAACCTCGTCATCGAAGGATCAGGTGCCCGGTGGCCCACAGCGCAATGCCGATCAAGGCCAGTACTCCGACCAGCAGCATGCTCCCGACCTCCTCTCCTTGCTCATCGCGGCGACCTTTTACCCGTGGGCGGTCGGCCGCCAAACATGAAACGCGCCCGCCCGTCGGGCAGGCCCGCACATCGCGACGAGCACGGGGCGATGGACTATGCCTCGATCGCCTTCTGCACGTCCTCCCGGGTCAGATCCTCGCCCAGTTCCCCGGCCCAACGCAACAGCACGTCTACGATCTCGTCGTGGGACATGCCGAGCGTGGAGGTCATCTCCTGCACGCACATCTCGACCACGTACTCTAGCCGGCCGCTCCATCCGGCGTCCTTCGCTTCCGCAATCAGCGACACTACGACACCGGCAAGAAGCGGCTCCGCCCAGGCACGACGCTCCTGCCCCGCCCCGGCCCCTCCGCTGTCTTCCAAACGTGCCTCGTTCTCCACACGACACCTCCACCTGCATCCACGGTCCCGCGCAGGACCCGGTCAACCCCAAATCAACGCCGATCCCACGAGAGGGATCGGCTGGTGCACGTCCGTAGCCTGAGCGTGTGCTGCAGCGGGTCCCGCGCCGGTGACACCCCGGCGGGCCACGGCGGACCAGGCACGCTCACAGCGACCGAACACCCGCCGAGTTTCGGGACCGTGCGGGCTCACTCCTGCGGAAATTCCGCCTAGGAACTGACAACGCGGAATTTGGTCGTGGAGGGGCTGCCGGACGGGAGACGGCAACTCTGCCGCGCGGCCAGTCTGCTACCCCGGCGGCGTGTACGTGCCCTGAGAATGCGCCGGGTGCCGGTGGAGCAGCGCCCCGAACTCGTACCGCACGTATCCCCAGAGCCTTCCGAAGAACCCTGCGCGCCCGACCGCCTGACCTGCAGCCAGCGATGCGGTCGCAAGCGGACGCCCGTCGAGGCTGATCGTGAGCACGCCAACCTGCTGCGCGCGGGCCAGCGGCGCAAATGGCCTCGCGGTGATCGTCTCG
>DASPUZ010000077.1:0-21321 GCA_035622635.1 bacterium
GGGGAGTGCTCATGGGCGTCCCGCTAGGAATCCTGATCATCCTGGTCCTCCTGTACTGGAGCGGCATCAAGATCGTCCGGGAGTACCAGCGGCTCGTGGTGTTCCGGCTCGGCCGCAGCATTGGCCAGAAGGGTCCGGGAATCGTCTATCTGATCCCGGTGGTCGACAAGGCGGTCTGGGTGGACCTTCGGGAGGTTTTCCTGGAGATCCCTGCGCAGACCTGCATCACGAAGGACAACGCGCCGATCTCGATCGACTTCCTGATCTACTGGAAGGTCATGGACCCGTCCCTCAGCGTCATCCAGGTGGGCAACTTCGCCGGCGCGGCGCAGGGCATCGCTACGACGGGGCTGCGGGCGGTCATCGGCGACATCAGTCTCGACGAAGTCCTCGCCAAGCGCGACCAGATCAACCAGATCTTGCGCGCCAAGCTCGACGAGGTGACGGAACGCTGGGGCGTCAAGGTGACGACCGTCGAGATCCGAGAGATCACGCCGCCGAAGGACGTGCAGGAAGCGATGACCCGCCAGATGTCGGCGGAGCGCAGCCGGCGGGCATTGGTCACCGAGGCGGACGGGAAGAGGCAGGCCGCGATCACGATCGCGGAGGGCGAAAAACAGGCGGCGATTCTGAAGGCCGAGGGCGACCGCCAGGCGGCGATTCTTCGCGCCGAGGGCTTTGCGCTGGCGCTGGACAAGATCTTTTCCGTGGCGAAGACCGTGGACACGAACACGATGAGCCTACAATACCTGGAGACGCTGAAAGCGCTCGGCGCCAGCCCCTCGACCAAGTTCGTGTTCCCGATGGAGTTTACGAAGCTGCTGCAGCCGTTCATCGACGGCGCGGGACGCGCCGGGGCGCCGCGCTCGCCCTAGTCACACGCGACGGCGGGGCCCGCTGCCCGGGCCCCGCCGTCGTTTCGCGATTCGCCGCGCGCCAGTACCGCCCCGTCTAGATCACCGCGTCGTGCGTGTCCGCGTCGAAGATGTGTATCTTGTTCATATCGAGTACCACCTCGGCCGTTTGACCCATCCGCGCCTGGCTTCGGGCGTCCACCCTGGCGACGACGCTGTGGTCTCCCGCGGTCAGGTAGAGGATGATATCCGACCCCAGCGGTTCGTGCACGTCGACGTTCGCCCGAATGACGGCACCGTTCTCGCTGCCCTTGTGGAATGCCCGGTCATGCACGTCCTCCGGCCGGATCCCAAAGATGACCGACCGCCCCACGAAATCCGCGAGCCTGGAAGCGAATTGAGCCGGCACCTCGGCGCGGAACACGCCGCCGTCAACGAACATCTTGCCGTCCTGCTTCGCCAGCTTCGCCTCCAGGAAATTCATCGCCGGTGAGCCGATGAATCCCGCGACAAACAGGTTGGCCGGTCGCTCGTACAGGTTCAGCGGGCTGTCCACCTGCTGCACGACGCCGTCCTTCATGACCACGATGCGATCGCCCATCGTCATCGCCTCGACCTGGTCGTGCGTCACGTACACGGTCGTTGTCTGAAGGCGGGCGTGCAGCTTCTTGATCTCCGCACGCGTCTGCACGCGGAGCTTGGCGTCGAGGTTGGAGAGAGGCTCGTCCATTAGGAACACCTGCGGTTCGCGCACGATCGCGCGGCCGAGTGCGACGCGCTGGCGCTGGCCGCCGGAGAGCTGCTTCGGCTTGCGGCCGAGCAGCTCCTGAATCCCGAGCATCTCCGCCGCCTCTTTGACGCGCCGATCGATCTCCGGCCGGGCGTACTTCCGGAGTCGCAGGCCAAACGCCATGTTGTCGTAGACGGTCATGTGGGGATACAGCGCGTAGTTCTGAAACACCATCGCGATGTCGCGATCCTTCGGCGCAACGTCGTTGACGATCCGGTCGCCGATGTAGATGTTACCCGCAGTCGTCTCCTCGAGTCCCGCGATCAACCGGAGGCACGTAGTCTTCCCGCATCCCGACGGTCCGACAAGCACGGTGAACTGTTTGTCGGGAATGTCGAGCGATACGTGGTTCACTGCAACGACGTTGCCAAACTGCTTGACGACTTCTTCGAGCACCACCTTGGCCACGACGGTCACCTCCGTACGGCGGACCAGTCTCTGCGCGACAGCACCGCGCCCTATGAGTTTCCACCGTATCCTACTTTGGTTACGACGCGCACGGCCCGCGCCCCTGCCCTGGGAACATACACCGGATCCCTCGGTGCCACGTCCCGATCTCGCAGGCGGCGGCCTGCCTTCGCTTCCGGCTCGGGGCCTCGACCACAGTGCTCAGCGCTGGCCCGGCAACCGGAGGGAATGAGGCCTTCCGCGGATTCGCTCGGCCGGGGACAAGACCACGTTCCGATCGTACGGTGTGACCCGGACGTGCCCGCGGCGCGCGCCGGGACGCCCGGGCAGTCCTTCGCCACCGCTCGACCCTCGTTCCGCCATGCCCGACTCGATCAAGACGCGGCGCGCACGGCTTGTTTGATGCGGTCGATCGCCTCCACGGGAGTAGGATCCACTCCCCGCAGGTAGGCAAGGTAGACGCTCGTCAGGTCTCCGAGGAATACGAGCGACAGCATCCGGGCGAGCCGTCCGGTCCCGCGGCCTCGGACCTCGTGCACGCTCGCGGCGGCTCGATCGATCGCCGCGCTGCGCGACGCCCCAATGCGTCGAAGCGCCTGTGCGTCCTCGTCCCCACCCAGCAGGATCACGGCGGCGACGCGGCAGGCGAGATCCGCAGGCGCTCCCCAGCCGACCACCTCGTTGTGTGTCAGCTCGGGAAACGTGTCCCACGTGGCCAGCGTCTTGCTGTTCTCGTTGAACTGCGTCTTCCACCGCCGAGCCACCGGCGCGAGTCCGGGAGTTCCCGCGTACACCGCCGGCACCACGTCCCGCAGCGCCTCGGCCAGCTGCTTCGCCGGATTGCGGGTGAGAGGGACATCCGGCCCCGTCTCGGTGGCGATGACGCGGAGCACGCCCACGGCCTCGTCCACGTCGGCCGCGCACGATCCGGCAACTCCCCACTTCTCGAAGACGGCGAGCGTCGGTGCAAGCAAGTACGCAAGGGCCGCGCGCGGCGGCAAGCCCCCGCGAACGCGCAGCAACGTACGGCCGGCCGCGAGCGCCGCCAGCCGCCCCCCGGACGTCACTGCAACAACGTGGGCGCCGGACGCCACCGCGGCCTCCGCGGCGGCGAGGGTTTCATCCGTCTCGCCGGAGTAACTGGTCGCAATCACCACCGAGCCGCGTCCCACGTAGGCGGGCAGCCGTGCGTCGCGAATGGTGACCAGCGGGAGCGCGAGGCGCGGCGCGAGATAGGCGCCGATGAGATCGGCTGCGATCGCGGATCCTCCCATCCCCACTGCAACGATGTGTGAGGGCGGCACTTCCGGACGCGGGAGCGGCGCGGCGAGCGCTCGTTCCCAGGCCTCGAGGAGCTGCCCAGGGAGGGTGAGCACCGTCTTGAGCATGCCGGACGGGTCGCACGCCCGGGAGGCGGAGAAATCGTCGAGGGACGTCACATCAAGGACTATTCGGCGCCCGCTCCGAGGTTCCCCACTGCGACTCGGAATCGGGCCTTCGGGCCCCCGGCGCGTCGCAGGGAGCCTTCATGGTCGGCCCGAAACACGAGGAGAACGTCCGCTGCCCCATCCGTTGAGGTATTCCAGCGTGGGAAACGCGCCAAACCCGCAAGAGCGTAGCCCGAGGCCACTACACCGTGGCGTGAACGTGCGCGCGTTGCTGCGGGATCGTGAGTTCGTCAAGGTGCATGCGTACCTGCTGCCCAGACACGCCAAACTCCGTGTCCTGGCAATGATGGAACGGTTGCGCCGGAAGCGCACGGCCGGCCCCGATGGCGCGCGGGCGCCCTCCGGGGCGGCCCCGGTGGTGCCGGAGATGACGTCGGCAGAGATCGTACGTGAGATCAACTGGCGTATCGGAACGCTCCCGCCGGATGATGCCCAGACGCTCGTTCGCTATATCCGCCGTCTGACCCGGTGGCGGGCGGAGCGCCGGCAGCAGAGCATGCAAACCGCGCCGGCGTCGAGTGCGCGCTCCGCGTCCGCGCGCCGCTAACGTCCCACCGTCATCCGCCTGTCCGTGTTACAATATGCTCGGTGCTGCCGCGTCAGATTGGCGCGGCCGGCCCCAAACCCCGCATCTCAACAGGGAGCCATGCCGAAACCAATCGGCCATTTGGTCTTTACCCTGCACACGCACATCCCGTTCGTCCTCAATCACGGGCGATGGCCCCACGGCAGCGAATGGCTATCCGAGGCTGCCGTGGAGTGTTACCTCCCGTTGCTCGGGATGCTCGACCAGCTCACGAGGGATGATGTCGGCGCCTCGGTCACGATCAACGTTTCACCGATCCTCTGCGAGCAACTGGCGAGCCCGGTGTTCCAGGAGGAGATGGCGGCGTTCTTCGACCAGCGACTCAGGAGCTGCGGGGATGCGCGCCGGCATTTCGCCGACACGCACCAGGATGACCTCGCAGCACTGTGCGAGTACTGGCGCGCAACCTACGAAGCCAGACTGCGCGCGTTCGACGAGATGGACGGAGACGTGCTCGCACGATTCCGCTGGCTCGCGGACCGGGGGACTGTCGAGCTCGTCTCCACGGCGGCCACGCACGGCTACTTCCCGCTGCTTGGCCGGGACGAGAGCCTGGATTTGCAGCTTCGCACGGCCATCGATACACACGCCCGGCACTTTGGCCGCCCGCCGAGGGGCATCTGGCTCCCCGAGTGCGCCTACCGGCCGCGGTATCAGTGGACGCCGCCGGTCGGGCCGCGCAGCGGCAAGGTCCGGTACCGGCGGCGCGGCGTGGAGGAGTTGCTGCTCGCGCACGGGCTCGAGTACTTCTTCACCGACATCCACTTGGTGCGCGGCGGTCAAGCGCTCTCGGCGTACCGCGACTATTTCCCGCGGCTGCGGGCCGTCACAGGCCAGGAAGGAGAGTTCCGCCGCCGAGAGGGCCGAAGCCCGTACTCGCCTTATCGGGTCGCATCGCGAGGCGGCACCGGTGACGCCGTCGCGTTCGTGCGCGACCCGGAAACGGCGCTCCAGGTCTGGAGCCGCGACGCCGGATACCCGGGTGACGAGTGGTATCTGGAGTTTCACAAGCGCCACTTCCCCGGCGGCCTCCGGTTCTGGCGGGTAACCCACCCCAAGGGCAATCTCGCCGACAAGCAAGTCTACGTGCCGGAACGAGCCAAGGCGCGAACACGGGACCATGCAGCGCATTTCACGGCGCTCGTCAGCGAAGTACTCACGCGGTACGCCGGTGAGGCAGGCCGCCCGGGCGAGCTCTGCAGCCCGTTCGACACGGAGCTGTTCGGACACTGGTGGCACGAAGGACCGGTGTGGCTCGATCAGGTCCTTCGCGGTCTCGGGGCAGCGGGGATTGTGCCAGTCACGGCCGGCGAGTACCTGGCCGAGCACGTCCCTGGCGGCCCGATCACGCTGCTCGAAGGATCGTGGGGCGAAGGAGGAGACCATCGGGTCTGGCTGAACAAGGATACGGCGTGGACGTGGGAGACGGTGTACCAGGCCGAGGAGGACCTGTGGGAGTTCGTGTCGCGTGCGGCCTGGCGGCAGAGTCCGCTGCTGCGCCGGATCGTCGCTCAGCTCGGCCGGGAGATGCTGCTGGTGCAGGCCTCGGACTGGCAGTTCTTGATCACGACGTGGGCGGCCCGCAACTACGCGGAAGCGCGGTTCTCCGAGCACTACGCCGACTTCACGCGCCTTCTCGAGCTGGCAAGGCGCGTGGAGGGCGGCGGGACGCTGTCGTGGGAAGAGGACGAACTGCTGGTCGGCAAGGAGGCCCAGGACTTTTGCTTCCCGGGGATCGCCGAGCACATCGAAGCTGCCGCGGGACTCCCACCGGCATAGGCGGCCGATCCTGGTGACCCGGCCCCGTATTCTCGGCATCATCCTCGCGGGCGGCAGAGGCGAGCGCCTGTTCCCACTTACGAAGGAACGCAGCAAGCCCGCGGTCCCATTTGGCGGCAAGTACCGGATCGTGGACTTTGTCCTCAGCAACTTCGTCAACTCCCGCGTCTACTCGCTGTACATTCTCGTCCAATACAAATCCCAGTCGCTGATCGACCACATCCGCCGGGGCTGGCGGATGAGCGCGGTCGTCGACGAGCACTTCATCATTCCCGTGCCGCCTCAAATGCGGTGGGGCGAATCTTGGTATCGGGGCACCGCGGACGCGGTGTTCCAGAACCTGAACCTGATCCGCGACGTCGATCCGGACCTCGTCGCGATCTTCGGGGCCGACCACATCTACCGGATGGATCTGCAGCAAATGGTCGACGCGCATCTCGCTCGCCGGGCCGATGTAACCGTCGCGGCCCTTCCCGTACCGATCGAGACCGCGTCGGGCTTTGGGATCATCGACGCCGACGCGGACGGCCGGATCGTCGGCTGGGAGGAGAAACCTCCGGCGCCGCGACCGATGGTCGGTGATCCGGCACGCGCGCTGTCGTCGATGGGCAACTACATCTTCACGACGGACGTCCTCGAGGACGTGCTCGTCGAGGATGCCCGTCGCAGCACGGATCACGACTTCGGCCGGACGATTATCCCCGAGCTCTACCCGTACTCTAGAGCCTTCGCGTACGACTTCATGACCAACGACATCCCGGACCTCCGGCCGACCGAGGAGCGCGGGTACTGGCGGGACGTCGGCACGATCGAGGCGTACTGGCGGGCCAACATGGATCTCTTGGGCCCGACGCCGGCGCTCGATCTCGACAACCCGCACTGGCCGATCATCGCGCCGCCCTTCGCGGGCCCGTCGGCTCGAGTCATCGCCGGAGCGGTCGAGGACTCGCTGCTCGGCGAGGGCACCGTCATCCGCGGGGGATCGGTTCGCCGGTCCATTCTCGGCCAGGGAGTCATCGTCGAAGCGGGGGCAACTGTTGAAGACAGCATCGTGATGGACAACACGATCGTCGGCCGCAACGCGCGGATCCGACGAGCGATCATCGACCGCTTCAACTCGATCGAGCCCGACGCCGTCCTCGGGTGGGACCGGGAGCGGGACCTCGCCGCCGGGGTCCTGGACTCGTCGGGCATCGCCATCATCGGGCGCGGGGCCACCCGCGTCCGGGGAACCCAGCCGACCCTGCCCTGACCCTGACCGGCACGGCGCCGGACGACATCACGCCGGAGCGAGAGGATCGATGACCGACCGATACATCTGCGTACACGGCCACTTCTACCAGCCGCCCAGAGAGAACCCTTGGCTCGAGGTGGTCGAGATCCAGGACTCCGCGGCGCCCTACCACGACTGGAACGCCCGGGTCACCGCGGAATGCTACGGGCCCAACGGCGCGTCTCGCATTCTGGACGGCGCCGGGCGCATCCTCGCGATCACAAACAACTACGCGCAGATCAGTTTCAATGTCGGCCCGACGCTGCTCGCATGGCTGGAGCACGCGGCCCCGGAAACGTATGCGCGCATCCTCGAAGCGGATCGGGACAGCCGCGCGCGGAGAAGCGGCCACGGTAACGCGCTCGCTCAGATCTACAACCACATGATCATGCCGCTCGCCACCCGGCGAGACAAAGAGACACAGGTGGTGTGGGGGATCGCCGATTTTCGCCACCGCTTCGGCCGCGAGCCCGAGGGCATGTGGCTTCCCGAAACCGCTGTGGACACGGAGACCCTCGAGGTGCTTGCGGCCCGGGGGATTGCGTTCACGATCCTGGCGCCGCACCAGGCCGCGCGCGTGCGCCCGCTCGCCGGGCACGACTGGAGCGACGTATCGGGAGAGCGCGTGGATCCAAAGCGCCCGTACGTATGCCGGCTGCCGAGCGGCCGCACGATCACGCTGTGCTTCTACGACGGACCGGCCTCGCGCGCGATCGCATTCGAGGGCCTCCTCAACAACGGGGAGTCGTTCGCCGAACGGCTTGCCGAAGGATTCACGGATCATCCGGGCCCGCAGTTGCTCCACGTCGCCACCGACGGTGAATCATACGGCCACCACCACGGGTTCGGAGAGATGGCGCTCACATACGCGCTGCGAGTGATCGAGGAACGCGACCTCGGCCGTCTGACCAACTACGGCGAGTACCTCGCAATGGTGCCCCCCGATCACGCGGTGGAGATCGCGGAGCGGACGAGTTGGTCGTGCGCGCACGGGATCGAGCGGTGGCGGGCGAACTGCGGGTGCCGGGCCGGCCACCCGGGCTGGAACCAGGCCTGGCGCGGCCCCCTGCGTGACGCGCTCGACTGGCTCCGCGACGAGCTCGCGAGCGTTTTCGAGCGGGAAGCCGGGCGCTACCTCAAGGATCCGTGGGCGGCGCGCGACGCCTACATCGACGTGATCCTCACCCGAGCGGCGGAGACCGTCGACGCATTCTTCGCCGCGCACGGGCGCCCGCACGGCGACGCGAACGGCCGGACGCGAGCGCTCCAGTTGCTGGAGATGCAGCGCCACGCCATGTTGATGTACACGTCGTGCGGATGGTTCTTCGACGAACTGTCCGGAATCGAAACGGTCCAGGTGATCAAGTACGCGGCGCGGGCGCTGCAGCTCGCGGAGCGCTTCGGCGTGCGCCTCGAGGACGAGTTCGTGGGGCGCCTCGGCGCGGCGAAGAGCAATCTGCGCCAGTGGGGGGACGGCGCGGGAGTGTACCGGCGGGCGGTCAAACGGTCGATCGTCACGCTCCCCCGCGTGGTGGCCCACTATGGGATCAGCTCGCTGTTCGAGCCGTACGGAGAGGAAACGTCCGTGTTCAGTTATACGGTGCGCCGCCAGGATGCTCGCCGGGAGACGGCGGCCAGCCACGCGCTTGCCGCCGAACTCGTCACGGTCACGTCCCGAATCACCGGCGAGACGGCGGACGCCGCGTACGCGGCGCTCCACCTCGGCGGCCACGATCTGCAGTGCGGCGTCCGGCTCGGGGCGACGCAGCCCTGGTACGACGAGATGAAGCAGGCCCTGGCGGACGCCTTTCTCGGCCACGGGGCCAGCGCGGCGCTCCGCCTCCTCGACGACCGGTTCGGACGCAGCCTCTTTGGCCTCCCCGATTTGTTCGTCGAAGAACGGCGGAAGATCCTGAGTCTGCTCACCGAGGAGCGGCTCAGCCGGTTCGAGGGAGTGTACCGCGAGTTGTACGAGGAATCCAGGCCGCTTCTCGCGTTCATGCGGGAGTCCGAGATCCCGGTGCCGCCCGCATTCCTGATGGCGGCCCAGTACACCCTGATCCGCATGCTGACCCAGGAGATCCGCCGGGCCGCTGAGGAACCACTCGGGGACCGCGCGTTCGAGCTGGCCGGCGACCTCGACGCGCTCGGGCTCGCCGCCGAATGGAGCGACGCCGCGCCCCTCCTCCGGCAAACCCTGGAGACCCGCGCGGAGGGTCTGCAGTACGATCCGTTGGGCCCTCCACTCGTCCAGACGCATCGTCTGCTCGACCTCGTGGACACGCTTGGGGCGAACGTCAATCTGTGGCAGGTGCAGAATCTCTACCACGCAGCGGCGGTCGCCCATCGGGACATGCTCCGGAGCGATCCGGACGAACCTGGGGGCGATGCGGAAGATCGGTCCAGCCAAGCGGCCGAGTTCTGGCGGCTGGGGAGTCGATTGAACTTCAACCTCGACGCGCTGCGCGCCGGCACACCGGCGCCCGCATAGATCCAGGGCCGCGGCGGTATCCCGGGGGAAAGCGCGCACCGTCGCTCCCTACAGGTGCGCCGCCACGACCACCCCGGTCACATGGTGCGGGTCTTTGCTCCCGGTGTCGACGACGAAGGTCACCCCTCGCGCCTTGTACTCGATCATGTCGTATCCCGGCAGGTGCAGCACTCCCGACGGCCGGCCGAACGCATCTCGTACGGCTTGGACTGTATCACCCGCGCCGATCCCCTCGCTGGTCCGGTACCGCTCGTCGTGGGCGACGCTGATCAAGATAACGAGACCGTCCACCGTTTCAACGGCAAGTGAGCGAAGCGAGCCGCGCTGGACGTCCCTCCACGTGTACCAAACGGTCCGGGCATCCCGATCGACCTTCGCAGGTGTCCCGAGGACGGCCTCCACCTGCCCCACGGGCATGCCGAGCTTCACCGAGCCTATCCCGACGCCCGGGACGACCAGGTACCTCGTATCCGTGGGGCCGGCAAACGCGCCAGATACGAATAGGAATACTGCGACAAGTGCAGCAAGACACGGGCGCATGGATTCCACCTCCTGTGCCGCAATGGGTGCTGCATCGTGTGCGACGTCGATTGCTCCCTTGGAAGGCGGCCCTGGCACGGAAGCGCTCGAGGCCTTCCGCCCGTACTCACAGCCGGGACGCGACGAACGATCCCGGTGCCCCGGGGCGGCCTCCGTCCGCCCCTCCCTCTAACATCACGGCCCGCAGCCCCGCTTCGCCGGGCACCTGCACGCGCCGTGCGCGAACGTGCGCCCGTGCGACGGTGCGGGAACGGCCTGCGCGGTCCTTACGGCGCGCGCGTCGCGATCGTCCGGGCGCGCACCAGCCGGCGCAACAAGAAGTCCGCCGCGCGCTTGTCGAGCGGCGTGTTGAAATTGCCGCACTTCGGGGACTGGATGCAGGACGGGCAGCCTGACTCACACGGGCACGCCGCGATGGCGTCGAGCGTCCTGGCCAGCAGGTCATCGACCAACAGGAATCCGTGCTCCGCGATGCCCACGCCGCCGGGATAGCCGTCGTAGATGAAGATCGTTGGAACGCCTGTCGCAGGATGCATGGGGTAGCTCACTCCTCCGATATCCCACCGGTCGCACATGGCGAACAGAGGCAGCAAGCCGATCGCGGCATGCTCGATTCCGTGGATGCCGCCGGCAAGATCAAGCCCCGCGGCCTCCGTGGCACTGGCGAGATGCTCGGGCAACGCGATCCAGACGGCCACGGTGCGCAGCTCCTGTTCCGGCATGTCGAGCGGCTCCACGCCGAGCACTGTGTCGGTGACGAGCTGCTTCCGCCGGTATTCGACGACCTGCTGGGACACACACACCTCGCCGAAGTACGCCTTCGCAGGGCCGACCGCCCGTGACCTGAGCGTCTGTTCGATCGCCAGGTCCGTCGTCACCCGCGCTTCGGTGTAGTAGCCGCCGCTGTCCGGCTCGACCGTGGCGGTGCGCGACCGCAGGTCGAGCCGCGTAACCCGGTACGTCTCGCCCTGGTGCAGGTAGATCGCGCCCTCGTGAAGCTGCTCGAACGCCCGCGAGGCATCCACCGTGCCCAGCGCGCGCCGCCTCCCCGCGTGCACAATCCGGTACGTGTCACCCGACGCCGCGCGGATGTCCACCGCACCCGCGTGATACGTCCGCCTCGACGCGTACCAGCGCTCGCCCCGGCGCGTGAGCGCCCCTACTCCCTCGAGCGCACCCGCGACCTCGCGCATCCGGGAACCGAACAGCGCCTCGTCGCCGGGCCACAGGGCGACTTCGGAAGCGGCGCAGCGCAGATGCGCCGCGAGCACGTACGGGTTGTCGGGATTGACCGCGGCGTGCTCGACCGGCCGGCCGAAGAAGTATGCGGGCTCCCGCATCAAGTACTGGTCGAGCGCATCTTCGAGTGCGATCAGGACGGCGAGAGACTCGTCCTCGCCTCGTCCGGCCCGGCCGGCGCGCTGCCACACACTCGCCATCGTCCCAGGGTACCCGACCAGAATCGCCGCGTCGAGGCCGCCTACGTCGATCCCGAGCTCGAGCGCGCTCGTGCTGACCACCCCCGCGAGCTCGCCGCGGAACAACCGCTGTTCGATCTCGCGACGCTCCTCGGGCAGATACCCCGCCCGGTACGGACGGATGCGGGCAGCCAGAGCGGGCTCGCTGCGCAATTCCTCGACCGCGTACCGGTAGATCAGCTCGGTGATCTTCCGCGCCTTCGTGAACACGATCGTCCGCACGCCGCGCCGGACGAGCACCACGAGCAGGCGGCTCGCCTCGAGGTACGGGCTGTGACGCGCCATACGCGCGCGGTCCATGAGAGGCGGGTTCCACAGAACGAACTGCTTCCGCCCGCGAGGCGCGCCGTCGGCGGCGATGACGCGCAGCGGCACTCCCGTGAGGCGGCTGCCGAACTCCTCCGGATTTGCGATGGTCGCCGAGGTGCAGACGAACTGCGGATCGGCCCCCCGGAGGCGCGCAAGACGCCTGAGCCGCCGGAGGATGAGCGCCACGTGGCTCCCGAAGACGCCGCGGTACACGTGCATGTCATCCAGCACCACGTAACGGAGCGACCGCAGGAAAGGCGTCCACCGGAAGTGCTGTGGCAGGATCCCGACGTGCAGCATGTCGGGATTGGTCAAGAGGATCTGGGCATCGGCGCGCAGCCGCCGCCGGGTCTCCGGGGGGGTGTCCCCGTCATACGTGCCGATGCACACCGGGAGCTCCAGGGCGGCGAGCGCGTCCACCTGATCCTGCGCAAGCGCCTTCGTAGGGTAGACGAACAGCGCACGCGCGGCCGGATCATCGATCAACGCTTCCAGCACCGGCAGCGCGTAGCACAGGGTCTTCCCGCTGGCGGTCCCCGTCGTCACGACCACCGACGCACCGCCGCGCACGACATCGAGCGCCTCGGCCTGGTGCGTGTAGAATCGCGACACACCCTGGCGCCCGAGCGCGGAGGCGAGCTCGCGCGGCAGCGGCCGCTCGATCGTTCCGAATCGCGCCGCGCGCGCGGGGAACCGCTCCCGGTGGACGATCTGGCCGCGATACTGGGGAGCGACCTCGAGTTCTGCCAGCACGCGTCCGATTTCCATGGTGCCGTGTTCGTTGCCGCGACGGCCCGCGCCTGCGTCGGAGCCCCGGTGCACGGATCGTCTATCGAGATGGCACGGAAGCACACCAGAAGCACGGGCAAGGCGTGGGTATGCCGCAGCGATTGTAATGCTGCGTACGCGGATCCAAACGGTGGTGACGTATCCGACCTCATTCGCGAGCCGGGCGGCGCCTCCTTGACGCCGGCCATGATCCCGCCGGCGCACTTGGCCGACAGCCCACCGGATTCCAAGCGCCGCTCGCGGCCTCGATCGCCCGGCGTTCCAGCATCAGCACGGGGCGAGCGCGACGCACCCAACCGAGCTCGGCCCAACGCCTCACCCGGCCCTGCATCGCGCGAGACCCGCCGCACAATCGAGTGGCAGCCACCGAGTCAATGTGGAGCGCCACGAGACGTCCGGCGCGCCACACTGCCCGCACCCCCGGGCGCGTTCCATCGGATGACGCCATGAGCGCAGCCTCCACGAACTTCCGGAGCCCCTCGAGGTCCTCCGGCGCTGGCTCCGGAAGCGGCGGCCCCGAAGGGTGGACCGACGAGCTCGTTCCCGGCGCCTGGTGCGGGCCGCCGATCCCGCTGATGCGGGCGGGCCCGACCGGGCTCGCCGCCGGCGGTGCTGACGGGCATGGTCCGGGGCCCTCATTGGGCGCGGACGGGCGTGATGCGGGTGTCTCATCGGGCTCGAGGCTCGGAGCGGCGGGCCCCAGGGGTTGCGGCACGGACGCATCTCGGAACGGCAGGCTCCGCGTCGTCCCCTTCCACATACAACCGGTGCCGCGGTGCCGCGTCCAGAGGTCGTGATACACCGTGATCTCGGCGGTCGCCGGCGGATGCGCCGGGGCGAGCCCGTGATATTCCGGGCGCGCATAGAACGGAGGGCACCACAGGCGGGCCGGCGGCAGACCCGCGCAGCGAACAAGAATCTCATGGGGGTCGGTGTCGATGCCCTGCAGCTTCTCGGGCGGACACAACGGGACTGCAATCTCGCGATGGTACTCGGCGTCCCGAAGACCGGTCGAGGTGAGGCTTCGGGACACGTCATGCGCAGTGGTGAGACCGAGCATCCGGCTGAGTCGGTCGGCGTCCGAATCGGCCAGTGGCGCGAGGTACAACTTGGTGACCAGATTGGCGCACACCGCCGCCCATCCCGCCCGACCGTACACGTGCTCGCCCTGCGCCTCGCTCTGAATTGTCACAAGAACGGAGACCTTGCGGCTTCGCAGCGTGGCCAACTGCTCGGCAAGTCCCGGTAAGGGGCCCCACGCTGGCAATTCCTCGATCACTTCCAGGACCCGGACCGGTTCACTCGGTGCTCGCGGGCGGAGCAGCCGCGAACCGAGATCCCGGAGAAACAGACGCCACAGCCACCGACAAGGGTCCAGCACCGACTGTGGAATGCCGACGACGAGAAACGTCGGTTCCCGGCGGAGGAGATCAAGGTCCAGACGGCGCCCGGGCGGTGCTTCGCCGGTCGCCCGGCACACGGCGGGATCGCTCCATGCCTCCAATCGCGAGGCGATGCCTTGGAGGATGCCGGCCTCGTCTTTCGGAAGCATCGCGCGGTACGCGCCAAGGCACCGGTCGAGCGCGTCCGCGTGCGCATGCGTGCGGACGTAGGCGCGTACCGCCTCCGGGCCGGCGGCGCACAGAGACCGTAGACGCTCGAGCGTGACGGGGCCGCCGTCGCGGGCGATCGCCAGCACGAGCGTCGCGCACACGTGGCGTTCCGCGCCCACCCAGTACGCCAGATCCGACTCCCCTTCTCGCGGCTCGTCGAACAGCATTGTGGCGACTCGCTGCGCCGCGCTCATGGCGTGGCAGCCTTCCAGGGGATTCCAGCACATCGAGCCGACGTCGAGCGGAGCAAAGATCCAGACGTCGCGCCCGGCTTGCTGCCATGCGGGCACGGCCCGGGCAAGACTATCGTCTTCACCGTACTTCAAGTCGAACGCGACAACGGATATGGGTTGCCGGGCGGCGTCGAGGAGGACCGGCATCGTGACAGCGGTCGTCTTGCCGGCCCCCGTGAGCCCGACGACGAGGAGATGGCGCTCCAGCGCCTCGTCCGGCAGCCGCAGCAGCGGCCCGGAAACCAGACGTCGCAGCGCCGCGGGCAACCGGCCGGGACGGAGCAGACCGCAAATCCGCCCGTGACGTGCGTACCCGAGGGGCACCCATGCCCTGCGCGACCGCAGGAATCGCCTCAGATCCCTGCGTCCGGCAAAGCGCGCGCCGGCATGGGACCGCCCCGCCGACCCCGCGACGCGGCATGATGCTCTCCACGCGGCCGCTGCGGCCACAAGGATCAGCGCCCCCCACCATGCCATGGCAACCGTAGGCGCGGGAACATGGCTCATCGTGGACTTTGGGCACACCGTCCATCGTCAGTCGTCCGGCGACGCCGGCCGGGACCGCCTGGCGTCAAGGGCATGCCGCGACGCTGAGCGCCGCAGGGAGACGACCGTGGCATCCTGTCTCGAGATCGCCGTCTGCTTCCCGCATGATCAGCGGATGAACGGGATGCCATAGCCTTCCGGCACCGCCTGCACGGCTACGGAACACCAGGTTCCGGTCCAACGCACAAACAGAAACACTGCATACCCGTCGCGCTCGTACTCTGCCAGGTCACTCACGAAGGGCGCCGCCGTCTTGAGCGTCTCGGCCGTGACCGAGCCCGGTGTCCGTAGCGCGGCGATGATCCGCGCAAGCGCTTCGGAGAGCGCGCCTCTCCGTGACGCCCCGGCCTCGAGGGCTACGGCCACGCCCCGGGCGAGCGCGTCGGCGGCAGGAGGGCCCGTAATCAGCATGATGATCGCGCCGGCGCCCGGGCATCCGTCCCAGAAGTACGGAACATAGGGAGAAAGCATGACATCTTCCGGCGCGGCCGGCCAGTGCCGGACGACCTCCACCGCGTTCGACGCGGCATCCACGAATGAGAGCACGGCCGCAGTGGTTCCGGCCGGAAGCGCCGCGGCGGTGGTGGCTCGCGGCCGAGAAGGCCAACGGAACTCGGACGGGGTGATCCCTGCCAACCAGAGCGCACCGGTTGCGATTCCCGCGCTCGCCGCGGCCATCCACCGAGGCATCCGTGTCACGGTCCGCTCATCGACCAAACGGACCGGCGGCTCGCGCGACTGTCGCCTCCTGCGCACCGCCGCCGTCGGCACGCCATGGGCCGCCGACACCGGTGTATCCCATTGCCACGTTCGCCTCAGGTTGGTCGCGGCTGGCGCGTTCGACCCACGGCGCGGCCTGCCGGTGGAGCCACATCGGTCCCGCGAAGATACCCTGGCTAAACGCGGCTCCCTCGACAAACTGGCCGACGAGGTGCTCGGCCCGCAGCATCGCGTAGATCCCTATGCCTGTGCCCACCAATGTCAGGAACAAGTATCCGGCGAGATCGATGACCAACGCGCCAACGGCAGGAGCCGCGCTGGTCCCGAGTGGGGGAACGCCCTGCTGGAACCCGGATGCGACGTCGCGGACCGGAACGATCACCGCGAGATACAACGCCGCCGCGTGGATCACGCGGACACAGAACACCACCAGTCCCGTCCGTGTCACCACCACCGCCCAACGAGCCGACCATCGCTGGGTGGCGGGTGCGGCAAGCAACGCCATGGCCAGCGGCGCCAGAAACACGGCGAGCAGCAGCGTCAGGTGAGCAAAGAACAGAATCGCCAGATACACCATGACACCGGTGGCGAATAGGAGTATGCCCAGCAGCAGCCCGATGACGAGGACGGCCAGCGCCCACGGATACGTGAACCACGGGCTTGCCACGCCGAAGAATGCGCTCATCTGCGGAATGAGCCATCCGTGCGCGAACTGGTCCCAGCTCTGACCGATCAAACCGCTGAGCACTGCGGTCCCGGCGTCGCGCAACGCGTCGAACCCGAGGAGAATGGCGCGCGTCACCGGCCCCACCGCGGTGAGCAGTCCGCCCGCGACGATCAAGCGACCAAATGCCTCGATCAGGTCCAGTTGCCGTCCGGGTCTGCTGGACGCCGCCACGTACCCAAGCCACAACACTGTGAGCACTGCCCACGCGAGCCGCTCCATCGACGCCGTTGCGCCCGTCGAGACCAGCCAGCCGTCGAGGGCCGTGAAGACGTCCGCGATCGCTTGCTCGACGCCGGCGGTCACTCGTGCCTCGTATAAAACATCAGTACAACGGGCCGAGCGAAAGCTCGACGTCCGAAGCCTCGTCCGCGCCCACGAGCATCTGCGACAATGCCTGTCCGCCGGCACGTGCGGCGTCCATCAGACCGAGCCGCGCGTCAAGGTCCCGCCGGTCCCGCTCCGCGTCGCGCGCAGCGAGAGCCGCCGCCGTCTCACCCAGCGCTCCCATCTGTTGGCTGACGAAGGCAAGTTGCTGCGCCAGCACCGTGAGACGATCGGCGATCGCCGTGTCGAAATCGGCCTGCTGCTGCATCGTGGTGCCCATGCCGGCCACGAGCAACTCGATGCCCGCTCGAGCGCTCGGTACTTGCGGCGCGCCTTGGAGCAACGCCGCACCGGCCTGCCGTGCCGCAAGGGCGGCGGCGGGCAGGACCGGGTCCGCGGCCACCGCCGCGGCGTCTTGGGACGTCGAGTTCACAGCTGCATCCTGCCGCACGTTTCCAGCCGCGACCGTCGCGGACGTGACGGCGATTCCGGTGGCCTCGTGCGTCAGCTCCGGGCTCGCGGAGACGTACGCCTGATGGTCGGCCGCCGGAGTGCCGGGCTGAACCTCGCCCTGCCATCGGGCGAGCACTCCGGCGAGGGTCTGCTTGAGCGCCTCCGGCAGTCCAGTGACGGTCCCGATCAATTGCGACAGATCGGTGCCCTGCGGCAGGTACCCCGGTGCTGCCAAAACGATCTCTCCAATGGCGTCCTGAACGGCTTGCTCGGCGCTGCGGATCCACATGACGACGGCGTCCAGGGCCTGCTGCGCGTCGATGATTTCGCTCGCGAGGTCACCGGCGATCAAGGGTGGGACTCCGCCGCCGGGGCTCCAGGTTCCCCGTGGAAAGAACGGCGGCGGGCCGGGCGGGAGTGGACGCGGAAACGGCGAGGGTTTGACGATCATCGCGCCTGCCGCAGGAGCCGTCTCCGCAAGGACCGGTTGGCAAATCGCCGGAGCACCGGCAGTTACCAGGGCGCCCAGCCACACGGCGAACGCCACGCCAATTGTACCGCGGTATCGCCACCGCACGCCCGATCTGCGGTCGAACCACTGGCGCGCAGCGCCCGCGAACCCGCCTGCTCGATGGGTCTCCACAACCTCTCCCTTCCGCACGTAGATCATCCCCATGGGGAACATGCATGGAAGCCCGGGCCGCCACCCGGCCGTGACGATGTTTCCGGTACGCCGCCGTGGGATGGTCGACCGTCCGCTGGCGACCCACGCCGCCGCGACGCCAGTCGTTGAACCGCCGGCCAAGCGCCGATCTCGCGGGCGAGGCTGTCTCGTTCCAGCCGTTCTTCAGCCGTCGTGGTCGCGATCACGTAGTCCTCCGGGATGTCTCTGACGACGACCACCCCGCCCTCGCGTCCTTCGAGCAGATCCAGTACGATCAGAACCTCATTGAACGCACCGCGCCGCTGACCGAGGCTCCGCCAGAGCGCCCGGTACTGATCGTTCAGCTGCAGAACGGGCGCGACCCGGTCCACGTTCGCGGTGCGCGTCAGTACCTTCATGGGGGCGTTGTCCAGGATGCCGCGCGCGTGCTCGCCCTCGAAGTCCTCGAGCCGCTGGCTAATCGCCATCACTCCTGCGCCGAACTTCCGAAACCGGCGGAACATACCGACCAGCGATTCGGCAGCCACTGGGGTCAGCAGCGCCGCCCAGGTTTCGTCGCTGACCACGTATTTCGGGCGCGCCGCTTCGCTTCGAATCCGCCGGTAGACAAGGTGATTGGCCAGGAGCGCCGCGATCGGCGCCAGTTCTGGATACTCCGCATCGAGCCCCTCAGTGTCTAGGCAGACGATCGGTGCGTGAAGATCCACGGTGGAGTGCCGGTCGAGCAGCCGCGCGTACATGCCCTGTCCAGTCCAGCGTTCCAGCCGCCGCGCGATGCCACGGGCAACCGCCCATTCCTCGGGGCCCGCTTCGTGCCGGCCGACCTGCTCGAACGTACGCAGCGTGCGTACCAGGTCCCGCAGCAGCACAGGACTGCCCGCTGCGCGCTCGTACGTCTGCCGGATGGCGGACTCGAGCACAGCGAGCTCTTGTCGGCCCGGCCCGTCCTCCGAGCCCTCGATCATGAGCGCCACCAGGCTGCGAAGAAGCACGAGATGCGCGGGGTCGGGATCCGTCTCGCCGGGAAGCAAATCGAACGGGTTGATGGCAACATCCGTGCTCGGGTCGAGGCGCACGTGCTGCCCTCCGTAGACGTCACAGAACGCGCGGTATGCGCCTCCTTTGTCCACGATCACGATCACTGGATCGAGCGCGAGCAAGTGGGACAGCCATGCGATCGCGAAGTGTGTCTTTCCCCCGCCGGACTCCCCCACCACAACCGCGTTCCACGAAGGAAGCCGGGGGTCGAACGGATCGAGGGACACGACGCTGGCGCCGCGCGTCAGCAGGGGGCAGACGGGACGATCCGCGCCTCGCCAGGGGGCATACGAGGGGACGAAGTCGGCCGCATTGCTGCTGAGCATGCGAAGCAGCCGCTCATTGGGCAGCCCGCTGAACGGCGCAAGTTGGAGGAACTGCCGCCTCAGCGCGACCGATTCGATCCGGGCGTCCACTCCCGGGATCTGGCGAAATGCGTCCAACGCTCGGCGCGCCGACTCCCGCGCGGCCTCCGGGGTGGGCTCTTGCAGCACCACCGCCGCGCCGACGCGCATGACGCGCTCGCCGGTGACCTGCATGAGATCGAGCGCGCTTGCCACTTGCCGCTCGACGGCACGCGCGTTCGAGTCGCCGCCGTCCTGAGCACGAACGGCCTGGCGGCTCAAGCGACTCTTGAGCTCGAGGCGCTTCACCTGATCGGACCGCCGGTCGTTCCACGCCTCCATGACGATCCAACGAGGGCCCGAAAGCCCGAAGAGCGGGGCCAGCACGTTAGGAGATGTGGGACGGTCGGGAAGAAGGTCCAACGCGACCACGGCGTGCGCGAACCCGTCCATCCAGAGGAAGTCCCAACGGCGATACAGATCGGACCGGGCGACCACAGTCCGCACCGACGCCCTGCCGAGCGCCGGCCAGGTCGCAAGCAGGCGCCGAGGGAACTCGACTTCCTGGCTGCCAGTGGGCACCGGCGGAGGGCCGGAGGCGCGCTTCCGGGCGGGATTAAAGTAGCGCCAGATCGTGGCGACGAGGGCATCGTCCGTCATCGGCCTGGCACGGAATCCCGCGCGGTCGGCGTGTACGATCACCGCGTCTCGCAGGAACCGCATCTCCTCGAGGTGGCGCGCGTACACGGCTGTCTCGATCGGCGTCCACCAGCGCCGCGCGCGGCCGGCCGGGTGGTACGAGAGATCAAAAAAGATGCGATAGTTGGTGAGTTGCTCGCCGGCGTGGGCACGACTCCACGCGGCCACCCGGCGGCGGTGCAGGTCGCGGACGACCGGGTGCGGCGAACGGCATCCGTTCTCGTAGGCCCGGAGCAGGTCCACGTAGTCGCCGTGGACTTCGACCACGACGCGGAGGCACTCACCCTCCGGCACCGCGGCGTTCAACATCATGCACAGATGATCGTTGCTCCTGGCCAGCTGGACGGCGTCCCACACTTCTGTACCCGGGAGCGCGACCTCGAAGCCGAGGCGGTAACTTCCGTCGCGGAGCACGACGGCGCCGTCACGAACCGTCCAGTACGGAAGTTCACGCGTCAGGCTTCCCGCAAGATCGCTCCGCATCGCGTCTTCCTCACCGCACGTAGGGATTCGCATCGACATCCGGCCCGAGCTCGTATGTATGGGGCTCGCCGAGATACTCAAGGAGATGGCGCAGGTAGTGGCGCGGGGCCCGTTCACGCATGTGGCGCCAGAGCACGAACAGCAGACCCGTCATGAGCACGGACGCGCCGGCTTCGGCGCGTGGCCATCCCAGCGCACCTCCGACCACGAGATCGCTCAATCGGGACAACACGACGAACGCCACGCCCAGACCGAACCAATCTTCCAACTCCACGCTGAGCAGGGTCACGGGCGCGTCGAGCTTGCGATACACAGGGTGTTGCGGAAGCATGACGCTATCCATGGATCATTCGGATGATCTGGCCGCCAAAAAACAGAATGACCGACCCGATGATCACCCACAGCGCGTTCCGGACGCCGTTTCGATGATCCGCAACGATGACGGCACCGGCAACCAACAGAGCCGCCGTCGCGTACGCGAGCCCGAACGCGCCCGAGAGGCTGAGCGCGGCCTCGTTGAACAAATTCGTCAACGGAGCGAAGAGGTCGCCGCCGGACGATGTCGTCTGCGCGCTGACGGGAAACGGACGCGCCGCGAGCCCGACCGCGGCCAGAGCGCCTCCGGTCACGGCTGCGAGCATCCGGCGCGACATGGGATCGGACATCTCAGGGTGCCTCCGTTATGAGAATGATTAGCGGTGTCCGTGCCGGGATCTCTGTGGTCTCCACAGG
>DASPUZ010000078.1:0-9368 GCA_035622635.1 bacterium
GGACGAAGGCTTGGGGATCTTGATCCATTCCTCCCGCCGTGCCACCCGTTCCGTCCAACGTTCCCCCCGTCGTCCCACCCGCGCCCCAGGGCATCCCCTCCCTTCGGCGAAACCGCCAGACCCGGTACTCGCTTTCCGCCGGGCTCAGACTGGATCAGTAACGAGCAACGCGTAGGTTCGGAAGTCTGTGCCGCGAAGTCAGGATCTTGTGCGAAGGCCCGACGTCTTGAACAACGTCATGCACGGTGCCAGTGGGCGCCACCAACAAGACGATGAACGTTACCATGTGGATCGTGACGAAGGGCGCCGTGATCGGGAAGCGTCTTCTGCCGTCCCTCTGGCTCGCAGTGACCCCGCTATCGTACTCATGTGCAAACGCTTGCGGGACGAGCGATGGCGATGCCTAGCGGTAGGTGGACGTTACGGCGGCGAATCCGGGGTGAGGAGCCCCTGGCATGACACGCCCGCGCCTCGGCAGACGCGCCCGGGCGGCGGCGAGCTGCTTCGGGCAGCGGCCAGCACAGGCCCCCGGCGTTTCGATCATATCACAATGGCCGACATGGGTCGCCCGAACGCGAAATGTGCCAATGCAGGAACTGTTGGAGGCGGCCACCGAGCGGCCACCGAATTGCGACTGGTAGCAGCACGAAAGAACATCAAACGGATGACAAAGGAGACCGACAACCTATGTATCTGGGCACGATCGTCAACGCGCTGGCCGCGCTCGTCGGCGGAACGCTCGGCGCGGCGCTCCGCCGCCGCATCCCCGAGCGGATGCGCGACATCGCGATGCAGGGCATCGGGCTCGTCACGCTGGTGCTCGGCATGCAGATGGCGCTCGGCACCCGCAACATCCTGGCCGTGATTCTGAGCGTCGTCGCCGGCGGGTGGATCGGCGAATGGCTCGGGATTGAAGGCGGGCTCGAGCGCCTGGGGGCGTGGGCGGAGGCGCGCTTCGGCGGGGCCGGGGAGCGCGGCACCTTTGCCCGCGCGTTCGTGACGAGCTCGCTACTGTTCTGCGTGGGCCCGCTGACGATCCTCGGCAGCCTTCAGGCGGGCCTCGGCGGGTCGCCGACCCTGCTGTACACGAAGTCGCTGCTGGACGGCGTGTCCGCGCTGGCGATCGGCGCGGCGCTCGGCATCGGGGTCGTGCTGTCCGCGGGCACGATCCTCGTGTACCAGGGCGCGCTGACGCTGCTGGCGAAGACCGTGCAGTCCGTGATGACGCCGGCGATTACCCGCGAGTTTGCCGCGACCGGCGGCGTGCTGGTGCTCGGCATCGGCCTCACCATTCTCCGCGTACGGGTGGTCCGCGCGGCCAACCTGCTGCCGGCACTGCTGGTCGTGGTCGTGCTGACCGCCCTGGCGCCGGCGCTCGCGGCCCTGGCCCGGAGCCTCGGGCTCGGCCGCTAGTCTCGCCTCGAAGGGAACGATCCGCACGGACCACTGTCGTGGAGCCGTCGAGCTACTCGGCGAGCAAATGGCGCTCGCGCCGATGGAAGAGCACGACGGTGCGGTGGCGAAAGGCTCGAGGCATCCACCGGAGCGCCACTTTGGCGTCTCGTGAACTTGCGAAGATTAGCAAAGCAGGAGGAGCCCGTGGTGACAAACTCCCGCCGGCGCCCGGGACCGCCACCACGGAGGACGCGCCCAGAAAGCCGGAGGAACCCATCACTGCAATACTCACCTACCGCTAGGCATCGAGGTCTCACGCGCGTTCGCCCGCGAAGCGCCCCAACGAAACGGAGTGGGGGGTGGCCAGCCGACTCACCTCCCGGTAGGGGGGCTCCTCCGCCCCGCCTCGCCACCTCGCACGGGCGTGTTGACAACCTACCCCGGCGCCCGGTAGCATGACTCCAAAACGATGACGGAGCGGAAGTACGCCCGCAGCAAGCCCAAAGCCGTGAGCGCGGTCTGAGAGAGCCGGAGAAGGTGCGAGCCGGCGCGAGCGGCGGGCGGAACATGGCTCCGGAGTTGCTCGTCGAACCTCGGATGCCGGGTGGGATCCGTACAGTAGACTGGGCCGCGGCGCCTGCGTGACAAGGCTGAGCTTCGAGATCTCGTGTCTGTGCCGGCGTGCAACGAGGGCGCCCGAAAAACCAGGGCGCGGCGTGCGTCGTGACGCGGGCGGAATCTCCTTACCTCGGAGCGGGAAGGCCCGCACCGCACGCGGGCGAACACGGGTGGTACCACGGAGGCGCATGCCTCTCGTCCCAGAGACGGGAGGCATTGTTTGTTGCGAGGGAGGCGGGGGAGCGAGATGAAACGCTACTACATTACGACTCCGATCTACTACGTCAACGGCGAGCCCCACATCGGGCACGCCTACACGACGATCGCGGCGGATGTCGCGGCGCGGTTCAATCGCTTGAGGGGCTATGACGTCTTTTTCCTGACCGGCACCGACGAGCACGGCATCAACATCGCCCGGGTCGCGGAACGAAACGGCGTATCGCCGCAGGCGTGGGCCGACCGGATCGCGGGCGAGTTCCGGCGGTTGTGGCAGGCGCTCAACATTTCCAACGACGACTTCATTCGGACGACCGAGCCGCGCCACCACAAAGTCGCGCAGCATGTCTTCGAGCGTCTCTACCGCCAGGGCGACATCTATCTCGGGACCTACGAGGGCTGGTACTGTCCGTCGTGTGAGAGCTATTATCCCGAGACCGAGTTGGGACCGGACCATACGTGCCCGGTGCACACGGGCCGCACGCTCGAATGGACCGCCGAGGAAGCCTACCTGTTCCGGCTCTCGAAATACCGGGACTGGCTGCTGCGGCACATCGAGGCTCATCCCAACGCTATCGCGCCGGATGGTCCCCGGAGCGAGGTCCTGTCGCTGCTCCGCTCGGGACTCAAGGATATCGCGGTCAGCCGTGCGACGTTCACGTGGGGCGTCCCCGTGCCGTTCGATCCAACGCACGTCATCTACGTCTGGATCGACGCCCTGACAAACTACATCACCGCGGCGGGGCTGCTCGACGACCCGGAGAAGTTCGGCCGCTACTGGCCGGCCGACGTCCATCTTGTAGGGAAGGAGATCGTCCGGTTCCACGCCGTGATCTGGCCGATCGTGCTGCACGCGGCGGGGATCCCCGTGCCGAAGCAGACGTTTGCCCACGGATGGTTGACATTCGGAGGGCAGAAGTTCAGCAAGTCGCTCGGCACCGTGATCGACCCGGTAGCTCTCTCCCGGGAGATCGCGGCGGAATCGGGCGCCGAGTTCGACGTCGCGGTCGACGCGCTGCGGTACTTCCTCCTGCGCGAGATCCCGTTCGGAGCGGACGGCGACTTCAGCAAGCAGGCGCTCATCCACCGGTTCAACGCCGATCTGGCCAACGACTACGGCAACCTGCTCAACCGAACGCTGCCCATCCTCGAGCGATACTTCGAGGGACGGGTCCCGCCGCGCGGCCCCGAGGAACGGGGAGACGCCATGCTGCGCGACACGGCAGCGGCTGCCGTCGCTGCGGTGGAACCGGCGATCGACCGTCTCGATTTTCGGAGCGCCCTCGAGGGGATCTGGAGAATTCTCTCCGCGGGGAACAAGTATCTCGATGAAGAAGCTCCGTGGCGGCTGCTCCAGGCCGGCCGGGCGGATCGGGCGGGGACGGTTCTGTACAATACGCTCGAAGCCGTGCGCGTCGCGACGGTGTTGCTCTCGCCATGGCTCCCGACCGCGACCGCACGCGTGTGGACGCAGCTTGGACTCGAGGCGTCGCCTTCGTCGCTGCGGCTGCCGGACGCGGCGCTCTGGGGTGCATTGCCTGAAGGCACACGGGTCCGTCCCGGGAGGCCGATCTTTCCCAGGATAGAGCCCGGTCCGTCCGAGGCGGCGTCACGAGGACGGGGCGCTGCGCGCGTGGGGACCGCGCCGGTGGCCGGGCGCGGGGGGACGGCGGGAGCGCGGGCCGGCGAATCCGGGCAGCCCGCAGGGCGCGGCGCCCAGAATGACGTGGATCTGCCGGCTAAAGGAGGCACGGGGGTGGGAATTATCTCGATCGACGAGTTCAAAAAGGTCGACCTTCGAGTCGCAGACGTGCTGGAGGCGAAGCGGGTCGCCGGCGCCGACAAGATCCTCGAACTGCGCATCAAGATCGGAAGCGAGACGCGATCGCTTGCCGCGGGCATCGCTCAGCACTACGCACCCGAATCGCTCGTCGGCCGAAAGATCATCGTCGTGGCCAATCTCGAGCCCCGACGAGTCCGCGGGATCGAGTCGCAAGGCATGTTGCTGGCAGCCAGCCATGACGGCCGCATCTCGCTACTGGGTGTGGACGGCGACGTCCCCAACGGGTCGCCGGTCTCATGAGCTGCCGCGGAGCGGCGCATGGTCGGCGGAGGACGGGCGCATAACACGCGTCGTGACACGATGCTAAAAGGGGGACGAAACGATGCAGCCGGTTCGTAGAATCAACGGGTTTCCCGTTTTGCTCGCCATCGCGGCGATGCTCTGCGCGGCGATGCCTGCGCTCGCCGACGCGCGGGACATCTCGGTCGGCGGCGTCTTCATCTGCCGGATCACCCACGATGCGGCCGGCTACACGTCGTACGCTCGTGCGACCCAGGTCAACCAGCGCATTACGGAGGTCCTCAGCAACCCGCAGTTCCGGCAGGGCGGGAATGTCGTCGTTCGTGCGATGGGAGCCGCCGCGACGATATCGGTGGGAAACGCTCTCATCTTCACCGTGATGCCGGAGGATACCGATGGCACGATGAGCACGTTGGACCTCGCCAAGTACTGGGCCAAGCTCCTTGCCCAGGGGCTCAGCAAGGCCCTACCGGGGTCCGGATTCTATTTCTAGCCCACCCGAGAAGCCGGCCGGGATGATGCGAGTTCCTGGGGCCCCGGGCCCTGTCATCGAGCATCTCTCGGATGCGCTTCTGGTTGCGCACGGCACCGTAGAACCTCGTCAGAGTCGGAGGGATCGCGGCCCGGCGTGACTTCTAGGTGATCCCCAGGACTGACTCCGGAACTGGCGCCGGCCGGCAGCTCGCAGGTCGCTGCGGCGCCGAACGCTCCCGCCGTCCGTCCCGGCTGTAGGTCCGCCACCACCCGGATGACGGTTCCATCGTGCTCGCAGAATACCGCGTCGATCGCAGCTCTCATCCAGGCGGTGTGGATCCAGGCGCACGGAATGAGCCACAGCGCTTCACCCGCCTTGGGACGCCGCCCGATCCACCCGAGCAGGCGCCGCCAATAGGTCCGGGCCACCTCGCCTCGACAAGCGAGCGTCCGACCGGATTCTCGGTGACGTATCACCACTACCGTGGAGCGGCGGCCCCTCGCGCGCGACCGTGTGACCGGGGCGGTCTGCGCGTCCGTGCTCCCCATCCGCCACTGTGAGGACAGGCGCAACCGGTCGGGTGTCACCGGAGGACCCCGCCGGGACCGAGCAACTTGAGTACAACCGGGCCCAGCCCCACGATGAACACCTGCGGGAACACGCAGACGACGAGCGGCAACATCAGCCTGACCGCGAGCCCGCGTGCCGCCTCCTCGGCCCGGCGGAGCATCAATCGCCGGAGGTGCGAGGCCTGTGCCTCGAGAGCGTCCGCCAGCGGTGCGCCCAACCGGGCGCTCTGCGTCAAGGTCGCCGCTACCACCGAGATGGCATCGCCGGGATACCGTCGCACCATCTCGGCCATGCCTTCCTCGGGAGTCCGACCGAGCGTCAGATCGGCGAGGTATGCGCGGAACGCGTGCGCCGAGACGCCGTGCCCGCTCGCCGCGTATTCCGCGACGGCAGCCGGAAGGCTGAGGCCTGCCCGCAGCCCGACGACCACGACATCGAGGACGTCCGGCAACTCCCGCTCGAGCGCTTGCGTCCGGGCGGTGCCGCGCCGCGCCACCCACAGGCCGGGCTGCAGGTACCCTATTCCCCATCCGCAGGCGGCCCAGGCCCACCCTGAACCTGGCGCCTGTACGAGGTGCGCCATCGCGACCATGACGAGGGCCAGCCCCGCGGCCGACGCCAGTGTGAGCGCATCCAGTGCTTCGGGCGTCCAGTCGAGGGCCGCGCGTGCCAGTCGATCTGTCGTCCGTCGACGCCGCGCATGAGGCGTCACCCGCCGAAGCGCCGACGCGGCGGCCTCGGCACGACGCCCGATGCGGCCCAGCAGCGGCGAGACACCCCGCTCCGTTGGCTTCTGACGCGACACGTATCGCCGCAGACGCCGGAGCGCGGGAGACCGCGGATCGGGCGCACGCGCCGCGGCCCACAGCAAGGCGTCCAGGACCGCAAGGCCCCACACGTCCCACCAGCCGATCATCGCGTCACGCTCCGGATCATCGCCCGCATGGTGCACCAGCCGATGATCTGCAACGCCACCGCGGCGGTCAGGAGCGCGTGTCCAGCGCGTGAGGCGAACAACGGACCCATCGCTCGTGGATCGAGCGTCAGCATCGCCGCCGCGACACCGATCGGAAACAGCGTGAGGATCGTGGCAGTGCCTCGCGCGTGCGCCGTGACCGCGCGCACCTCCTGGAGAAATGCGAGATGCTCGCGTAGCGCCTCGGACTGCCGTGACAGGCACCCGGCTAGATTGCCGCCGCTCCGCTCGGCCACGAGCATCGCCGTGACGATCGCACCGAGGGACCGGCTGGGCACGCGTCGCCGCAATGCGTCCAGCCCTTGCGAGAGGGGTGCGCCGAGCGCCAGTTCTTCCGACAGACGCGCACACTCCGTCCGCAGAGGATCCGCCAGCCGGCGTGGGATCTCCGCGATTGCCTCCGCTGGCGATCGATGGGCGCGGAGCTGGCCGATCAAGAGATCCAGCGCGGCCGGAAGTTGCAGATCGAGGCGGCGGCATCGACGATCACACGCGGCGCCAAGCCCCAGCCACGCAGCGCCCGGGAACAGCACAAGCGCAGCCGCGCAGGCGATGAGCCCACCGGCCGCTGCGACGGCCGCGGCCACCAACACCAAGCCGGCGGCCGCGACGAGCAATACGTTCGACACCGCGACCGAGATTCCGGCTTCCCGCAGCCGCTGCTCCACGAGTGCACCCATCCGGGCACGCACCAGGCGCCGGTCAAGCCGCCGAAACGCGCCCCTTACCCGGTGCGACCGGACCGTCCGGCGCGCGGCATGACGTTGGAGCCGACGTTCCAGCACCCTCGACCCGCGCCGCGCCCCGAGTTCGCACGCGACCAGCACCACGGCCGCCACCGCCGCCATGCACCAATCCGCGAGTTCTCTCATGTCCTCCCTGCGCGGTCGCCGCCGGCGGCACGCGGACCCAGGGGCCCACTACGAGGGAAGATCCGCACCGCGTCCCGCTTGAACCGGTCCCGCAAGTCCTGGAACCGGAATGCCGGCGCGGCGGAGCCTCTCGAAGAGGCGCGAGGGGATCCCCGTCCACGCGCACACTCCCCGGAGGCGCTCGAAGCGGAAGAGCGCCTGCGTCTGCACGCCGTCACCGTCCATGCCGGCCACCTCCGCGATCTCGGCCACGACCCGCCGACCGTCCGGGAGGCGCTCCAGGTGCACGACGATCTCGATCGCTGCAGCGATCAGCCGGCGCACGATATCTCCGGGAAGGCCGGAGTTCCAGCGCGCCAGAACCTCGAGGCGGTCTAAGGCCTGCACCGGACTGCTCGCGTGCAGGGTACTCATACTCCCGCTGTGTCCTGTGCTCATCGCCTGCAGCATGTCGAGCGCCTCCCCGCCGCGCACTTCGCCGACGATGATCCGGTCGGGGTTCTGCCTCAGCGCGTTGCGGAGCAGGTGCGTCTGCGTGATCTCTCCCTTGCCTTCGACGTTTGCGGGACGCGTCTCCCAGCGAATCCAGTTCGCCACTGGCAGGCGGAGCTCGGCGGCCTCCTCGATCGTCAGGACGCGCTCGCCGGCCGAGATTGACGCGGCGCAGGCGTTCATCAGGCTTGTCTTGCCGGCCCCCGTTCCACCCGTGAAGAGCAGGTTTGCGCGGTGACGGACCGCCGTGATCAGGTACGCCGCCATCGGTGCGCTCAGCGTCCCCCCGCCGGCCAGCATGTCCAACGTGACCGGAGACGTCGGAAACAACCGGATGGCAAGACACGGTCCGCCCACCGCGACGGGAGGCAGCGCCGCGTGCGCGCGAAATCCCTGCGGCATGCGTGCGTCCACCATCGGGCTGGAAGCGTCGATCCGCCGTCCTGCAAGGTCCGCGATACGCATGATGATGTAGCGCAGGTGCGCCTCGTTTCTGAAGCGGACGGGGCTCTCCGTCTTGACGCCGTGACGTTGCACGTACACGAGATCGTATCGGTTGACCATGATGTCGGTCACGTGAGGATCGCGAAGCAGCGGTTCCAAGGGACCAAAGCCGACGATATCGTCGCACAACTCGCGCACGACCTGCTCCGTCTCGGCCTGGCCAAGTTGCGGGTAGTCACGCAGATAACCGGCGAGCGTCTCCTCCAGATAGCCTCTGACCATCGCCCGATCCTGCCCGGCGAGCGCGTGCTTCTCCACGTCCGCCAGGAGCCGCTCATGCAACGCCGCGCGAATCTCCTCGTTGCGCACACGTCGATCCGGCGGGCTAGCCATCGGCCGCCCCGCCCGCCGCCAGCCCGCCGTCGCCCAACACGCTCCGCAGGGTATCGCGGCGCCGCGCCACGATCTCCTGCGCGAATCGCCGCACCGACGCGGACCACGCATGCTGCGGGTCCGCCTGGAGCACAAGCTCTCCACGGTCCAACCGCTCGCGCATGGTTTCAACGTAGGGCAACGTCACGGCAAAAGGGCGGCCGAGCGCGGAGGCCGCTTGATCGGCGCCGTACGAAGCTTCCCGGCTCGAGCGGTTGAGCACCGTCGCCGGGGGCACACCACCCCCACCCTCGGCCGCCAGTGTATCGACAAGCTGGCGAAGGTTCCGCATGGCGGCCAGCTCGAGCGTCGTCAGCGCCACGGTGAGCGATGTCCGGCGAAGCAACAGCCGTTGCGCCGGGAGAACCGGCCGGCCCACATCGACGACCACGAACGAGGAGAGCGCCGTGCACGCGTCGAGCACTGCAGGAACGACGCCCTCGACTTCGGGGGGATCTTCTGGGCCGGCCCACAGAGCGAGCACGGAGAACCCCGCGTCGTGCACCGTGGCGACGTGGCGAAGTACGCGCGGCTCGATCGGAAGCCGCCTGCGCACGAGCCAAGCAACGGACCCACCGGGCTCGAGGTCGCCGGCGACGTTCAACGTGCCGTACGGGGGAGCGTCCGCATCGAGGACCATCACCGCGCCGTGTGCCGAGAGCGCCGCGGCCAGGTTGAGCGCGAGGGCCGTGCACCCCGCCCCACCCTTTCCCGCCGTCACCGCCACGGACATCCCCCTGAGCCTTGCGGAAGAGCCGGCGTCCTCGGCCAGCGCCTCCCGCACCGCGTCCGCGC
>DASPUZ010000079.1:0-8492 GCA_035622635.1 bacterium
ACCCTGCCTGCAGACCATCCATGCCGGACCACCTACACCTGCGGTGCAGGGACTGGGTGATCCCGATCACGATCAAAACGCTACTAGGCCCCGCCGCTCCGAGTCCATAGATTCAGCCCTGCTAACGTGGCCCTGCAAGCATTGTCTCCTGAACGCCGATCGGGCACCATTCTGAGCGCAGGTCAGGGCGCCGCGAAAGGAACTCAGCAAAGTCAGGGAGAACGTACGTTCCAACGCTCCATCCGTGGAAGGGCCGCACCACAACGGATTGCCGGTTCCCCTCTCTGGAAGTTATGCGCGCTCCGGAACCCCCAAAGGAGCGGTAGCGCGTATGGGCAGGTCCGTACTGCCGCTTGGCCGCATCCTCGGGATTCCCATCGGACTTGACTATTCCTGGTTCCTGATCTTCGTCTTGCTCACATGGACCTTCGCGGTGAGCTACTATCCATCCGACGTGCCCGGCTTGGCGCCCGTCGTGTACTGGATCTTGGGCGCGGCGACGGCCATCTGCCTCTTCGCCAGCGTGCTCCTCCACGAGTTAGGACACTCAGCGGTCGCCCGTCGGTACCAGATTCCGGTCCGGGGCATCACCCTGTTTGTCTTCGGCGGCGTCTCCCAGATCGCCGCGGAGCCGCCGAGTGCGGGCGCGGAATTCTGGATCGCGATCGCGGGCCCCGCGGTGAGCGCTGCCCTGGCCGGGGTCCTGACGGTGCTGGAGCCCGTGCTCGGAGGAAACGTCGTCCTCCTCGCTTTGACAAGATACCTCGCTTCCATGAACGGGCTGCTCGCCCTGTTCAATCTCCTTCCCGGGTTTCCCCTCGACGGTGGGCGCATCTTTCGCGCGGTTGTGTGGGGCGTCACGCACCGACTCCGCCAGGCTACGATGGTAGCCGCCAACGTGGGCCGCGGCATTGCCTTCCTGTTTATCGTGCTGGGCGTCTGGCAGATGCTCAGCGGCCAACTCGGGAATGGGCTGTGGACCGCGTTCATCGGCTGGTTCCTGGAAAACGCTGCGGTCGCACAGGTACAGCAACTGGTCGTCCACGATCTCTTGGCCGGGCACAAGGTCGCGGAGGTCATGGCGCGCGAGTACGGTGCGATCCCTCCCGACATCACCCTCCAGCAGTTGGTGGACGGGCACATCCTCACGAAAGGGCAACGCTCCTTCCCGGTCATGCGGGGCGACACATTTCTCGGATTGGTCACGATGCACCGTATCAGACAGGTGCCCCAGGCCGAGTGGCCGGTCACGCCGGTCGACCGGGTGATGATCCCACTCGCGGACGTGAGGCGTGTCAGCCCGGACGACGACCTCTCGACCGCGCTCGACGCGATGACCCACGAAGGGGTGAATCAACTCCCGGTCATGGACCACGGCCGGATCGTCGGCATTCTCAGCCGTGACCGCGTGCTGAGCCTCTTGCGTACGATTCGGGAGCTGGGTGTCTAAGATCGCCGCATGCATCAGGCAATTCGCCTTCCGGTGTGCCGGAACCAAGTTGGGCGAAGTGCTACTGCAGGACGGCCTGGCGCGGAAGAGATCGCGCCTAACTCGATCATCGGGCAAGTCGATGAAGTCCATCGAAGCACGTGAGGGCACGATTGTTGGTGCCGTTGTGAGGAGGCGGAGCATGAGGTACGGAGCCCGACGTTCGTGGATCCTGCTGGTACTTGTGCCCCTGGTCATGGCGCTGGTCGCACCGGCGCCCGCGGCCGTCCCGCGGACGGACCCGAACGGGCGGCTCGTTGTCGCTCAGGCCAGCGACGTAACGACGCTGGAACCCGACGCGGACACCGTCGTGGGGAACCACAACGTGATCGACAACATGTTCGACTTCTTGATCGACCGAAACCGCGACGGCGCGTACGTCCCGAGGCTAGCGCTGTCCTGGCGCTACATCGACTCGACGCACTTGAAGCTCACGCTGCGCAAGGATGTCAAGTTTCACAACGGCAATCCCTTTACGGCGACGGACGTGAAGTTCACCTTCGATCGCATCCTGGGCGACAAGCAGTTGGCGTCGAAAGCAGCTGGCAATGTCTCGTCGATCAGCCAAGTGGTGGCGAACGACGACTACACGGTGACGATGACGACGAAAACTCCGGATCCGACGCTGCTGGAACGGCTGACGGAGATCCCGATCGTCAACAAAGCAACCGTCGAGAAGATGGGACTGGAGGCCTTCGCCAGGGACCCCGTGGGGAGCGGTCCGTTCCGTTTCGTCGAGTGGAAAAAGGATCAATACGTGTCGATGGAACGGTTTGACGGATATTGGCGCGGCCGGGCCGGCATCAAGACGTTCATCTGGCGTCCAATTCCCGAGCCGGCCACCGCAGTCAGCGAGCTCCAGATCGGCGGCATCGATATCGCGTACCAAAACATCACGGTCGACCAGATCCCGCAGATCCAGAGGGCCGGGAACCGCGTGGTCGGGATTCCGAGCTCGCGGCTTCTGTACGGGGTGTTCGACATGTCGAAGAAGCCGTTCAACGACAAGCGCGTCCGCCAGGCGGTGACCTACGCGATCAATTCAACCGCCATCATCAGGAATTTCCTGAACGGGCATGCCTACCCGCTCACGCAGCCGGTGGACGCCCTCACGTTCGGCTACGACAAGACGGTGACGCCATATCCGTACGACGCCGCCAGGGCCAAGCAGTTGCTCGCCGAGGCCGGCTACCCCAACGGATTCGACACCCCCTGTGAGACGCGGGTCGGGCTGAAGGACGTGCTGCAGGTCGTCGCGCAACAGCTCGCCCAAGTCGGCGTGAGGTGCAACATCGTGATCGACGAAACGACGGTCCACCTGCGGAAGGTAACGGACAAGACGATCGAGCCGTTCTTCTTGTGGACCTGGGCTAACTCGTCGTACGATGCGGACGGCGTGCTGTACCACATGATGCGGACCGGGCAGCTGTATTCGATGACGACGTTGCCCGAATTGGACACCTTGGTTGACCGCGCGCACGTAAGCGTCGACGCGGCCGAGCGGCTCCGGCTCTACCACCAGGCGATGCAGCTGATCAAGGACGAGGCCCCGCTCGTGTCCATCTACCAAACGGAGAGCCTCTACGGGTTGCGACCAGGGGTCAATTGGCAGCCACGTCCCGACGAGCGGGCCGACTTTTTCCTCGCCAACGTGGTGGCATCGAAGTAGGCACGAGCGCAGCGACGATTCCGGGACGGGCCGCATGACGAGCTACATCGTGCGTCGACTCGCGCACGTGTTCCTCACCGTTCTTGCCGTGTCGATGCTGGTGTTCGTCCTTCTGCAACTGAGCGGCGACCCGGCGACCGCGCTGTTGCCGATGGAAGCCACCGCAGCCGACGTAGCGAACCTGCGCGCCGAGCTGGGCCTGAACCGCCCCCTGCCCGAACAGTATTTGCTGTTCCTCGGTCGGGCCATCCATGGCGATTTCGGCTTTTCCTATCGGCATCGCGAGGGCGCGATGTCCATCGTGATCGAGCGCATGCCAGCGACCCTCAAGCTGGCGGGGGCGGCCCTGCTCGTGTCGCTCGTTTTGGCGATTCCGCTGGGGATGCTCGGCGCGTGGAGGCGCGGAAGCTGGATCGATCAGGCCGCGATGATGGTCGCGGTCACCGGGCAATCGATGCCTACGTTCTGGATGGGCCTCATGCTCATTCTGATCGTCGCCGTAACGTTCCGCTGGCTGCCGGCGTCGGGCGGCGGGGACGCTCGCTCGTTGATTCTCCCCGCCGTGACCTTGGGAGCCAACATGGCCGGGATCACGGCACGCCTGCTCCGGTCGTCCCTTCTCGAGGTGCTCTCCAAGGACTACATTCGTGTCGCCAGGGCGAAAGGGCTCGTGGAGCGCGCGGTCTTGTCGCATCACGCGCTTCGGAACGCCGCACTTCCCGTGGTGACGATGATCGGGCTGCAGCTGGCCTATCTTCTCGCTGGGGCGATCGTCGTGGAGACGGTGTTCGCCTATCCTGGCATGGGGCTGTTGGTGATCCAGGCCATCACGGCACACGACTTTCCGGTCGTGCAGGCGTTCGTCCTGGTCTTCACGACGATGATCGTGCTCGTGAATCTAGTGGTCGACTTGCTCTATACACGCCTCGACCCGCGCATCGCCTATTAGGAGGACGTGGTGAGGACGCCGCCAACGTTAGAACCGTCACCCCCGCGGTGGTGGTTCGTGTTTCCGCGACCGAGCGTTGGACGGCTGCGGCTCACGGCGGGCGGGGCAATCGGCCTGATCATCATCGCCATGATCCTCCTCGCCGGCATCTGTGCGCCCCTGGTCGGCAGGCACGGCCCCGTCGAGCAAGATCTGCTGCGCAGACTTCAGCCGCCGGCCTGGGCAAACGGCACCATGTCGTATCCGCTGGGGACCGATAGCCTCGGCAGGGACATGCTGAGCCGGTTGCTCTACGGGGCGCGCATCTCGCTGGCCATCGGCGTGTCAACGGTGCTGATCGCCGGGACGATCGGCCTCCTCCTCGGCCTCGTCGCCGGGTACCGGGGGGCTTGGGTGGAGTCGCTGATCATGCGCCTGACCGATATCCAGCTCAGCGTCCCCTTCTTGATCGTGGCGATCGCCCTGGTGTCCATTTTCGGGGCAGGCCTGGGCAAGATGATTCTCGTCCTCGTGCTGTTTGGATGGGTCGAGTACTGTCGCATCATCCACGCCGAGGTTCTCTCGCACCGCGAGCGCGAGTTCGTCGCTGCGGCGCGCGCGATCGGCTGCTCGAACGCGCGGATTCTGTTCCTGCACATTCTGCCCAATGTCGTCAGTTCGGTCATCGTCGTCGCGACGCTCCAGGTCGGACGCATGATCTTGGCCGAGGCAAGTCTCAGCTTTCTTGGGCTTGGCATTCAGCCGCCCCAGCCGGCCTGGGGCACCATGGTCGCCGACGGCCGCGACCTGCTCGACTCGGCGTGGTGGATCTCTACGCTTCCCGGTCTGGCGATTCTGATGACGGTGCTGGGGATCAACTTTTTTGGCGATTGGCTGCGAGACGTCCTCGATCCGACGTTGAGGACGGCCTGACACGGACACCCTACCGCGGAGAGGAGACTGGATATGACACTCGTGTTGCAGGGGCCCACGTTGATCGACGGCAGAGGCGGACCGGCGGTACCGAACGTGACGGTGGTGGTGGAAGACAACAAGATCGCGGCCGTGGGGGCCAACGGCGCTGTGCAGGCGCCGCGGAACGCCGAAGTCATCGATCTCGCCGGCAAGTGGCTTCTGCCCGGCATGATCGACCTTCACATTCACATGTATTCATACGACGATCCGCCCATGCATCGGCTGGAACCCGAGGCCTACACCGCCCTGCTCGCCGCCCGCAACTTGAAGAGGCACTTGGACGCAGGGGTTACGACCGTTCGCGATGTCGGCACCCAACGCAAGATCAACATTTCCGCGGCCCGCGCGGTGAAGCTGGGGGTGATCCCTGGGCCGCGCGTCTTTGCCTGCGGGCAGTACATTGCCCAGACAGGAGGCCACGGTTCAGAGAACCCGCTCTGCGCCAGAGAAGCGGACGGACTCGCCGATATTCGGCTGGCCGTGCGCGAGCAGTGGAAAGCCGGCGCGGACTTCATCAAAGTCATGCTCAACGGGTATCGCGACGTCCTCGAGTTCTCGCTCGAGGAGCTCGAGGCGCTGGTCGATGAATCGCATCGGTTGGGCATGAAGGTTGCCTGCCACGCCTCCATTCTTCCCGCGGCCGTGAACGCGGTCAAGGCGGGGGTGGATACCATTGAGCACGGATGCCACTTCGATGAACGCGTGGTGGCCGGCATGGCGGAAAAGGGCATCGTCTTCGTACCGACGCGCAGGGTGTTCGTGGGCATGGTGGAACGGCGGGAGGAACTGCGACTCCGGCCGGAGTCCGTGCGGATTCTGGACAAGCGCGCGTCCACGCACCGGGAGGCGATCCGGCTTGCGTTGGAGGCGGAAGTGAAGATCGGGGCGGGAACGGACTGGAGCGTCATTTTCGTGCCGGACGAACTGGTGGCCATGGTCGGGGACGGGATGTCGCCCACGCAAGCGATTCAGGCGGCCACCCGCGTGGGCGCGGAGACGCTAGGGATCGCCAACCAAGTGGGGACGGTCGAACCCGCCAAAGTGGCAGATCTGATCGTGGTGGATCGAGACCCGCTCAACGACATCAGCGCGCTGCGCGAGGTCAGCACGGTCATCCAGGCCGGCAAGATCGTCAAGCGTCAGGTTGCATCGGAATCGGTCTGAGGTCAGGAATCCGTCGGCGCGCCCGATCATGGAAGCGGCGGGCGGCAGCTCCCGCGCGGCTGTCTCGCCTCGAAACAGGAGGCCGCCGTAAGTGCGCGCGCCCTCAGAACGGCAACAAAACAGCCTCGGATCTCGAGCGACGCGGTTCAAGCCGGGCCAATCGGGCAACGCAGAAGGCCGGCCAAAGCTCCCGCCCCGGTTTAGGGCCGCGCTCGTGCGCTCGTACCGGAGCCCCTCGAGGCGTTCGCCCGCGCAATTCATGGGAAGACTCGGCGTCGAAGTGCGCGCCGCCAATATCGCGCTCAACCGGAAGTTCGGCATTCTGAAGCAGACGGTCGAGTCAACCGGCAGCCAAACTCGGCGCCTCCCGGAAGCTGTCGCCAGGCGCATGGGCTCAGTACGGACCCGACGGGCTATGTGCCGGCGCCCTGGACGAAGGGCACGACCCGACGCGGAAGTAAGCGCACCAGGGAACCACGTCCCGGGCCTCGCCATGATGCCCAAAGTTGTGCAAAAAACTACCGCTCTCACCGTCACTTTCGGGGGGCAAGCCCGCGCACACGGCTCCCTTTGACTATGAACACGAGGAGATAGGCGGGGGCGACGAGGAACATCATTTCCCCTGGTCACTTTCGATTCGACGGCGAGGAGGTGACTCGTGAACCTGAACCACGTGGGCCTGCAAGTCTCGGATGTTGACCACGCGCGCGAGTTCTTCGAGAAGTTGTTCGGCTTGCGCTGTACCTACCAGCGAGCCAACCAGATCGCGCTGCTGGAGGACGACGCCGGATTCTCGCTCAGCGTGAGCAACCTGCATGGCTCACCGCCACCGACGTACCCGCCGGACTTCCACGTGGGGTTTGTGCTGGAAAGCCCGCGCGATGTGCGCAACGTCTATGACGCCATCAAGGCGGCCGGCATCGCCATTAGGCTCGATCTGGCGGAGTCCGGACCCAGTCTGGCGTTCCAATGTGTCGGGCCCGATGGCATCCCAGTGGAAGTGAGAGCGCCGCTGGACGGGTGACGAGACTGCTCGAATCAGTCCCTTGGGGATTCCAATACCCCTTGCCTCTATCGGCGCTTCTGCAAGAACGGTTAGTATGGTGGCCCCCGGGGCAGTGCTGCATGGCAGCGACGGCAACGCCACGATGTTCAAAGTTGCGCAAAGACCACCGTTCGGTGCCTTCTCTTGATGGCTACATGGTTCGTCGTAGACGTGGACAGGGTGCGTTTCATGCCTGCACCGCCTGTCGGGCTCTCCCCGTCGATAGCGTCGGCCCTTCTCCTCGTGCCAGCGGGTTGCACAAACTGGATGGCGCTACCCGCCTCTTCGCTCAAGTTCCTGCATGAGCAAGCGGCGAATGGGCTCCAGTTCCAGACCGAACTGCTGCAACACATCGAGGACTGTGCCACTAGGCACATGGAACAGAGCAAGCAGTAGGTGCTCGGTGCCACGGTAGTTGTGCCCGAGACCGAGCGCCTGTTTCGAAGCAAGGTCAAGAACCTGCTCCGCCTCGGCAGAGAACGACGGAAGCAATCCCTTCGGCAGCGGGGCTCGGCGAGAAGCGAGCGAACGAACCTTCTTGCGAGCCGCTTCGAGGGTGACCCCCTCTCCGGCAAGGACCCACCCGGCCACAGTCTGCGGTAACCCAACCAGAGCCAGCAAAATGTGTTCGGGTTCAACGAAAGAGCAGTCGAAGCGATAGGCTTCCACCTGCGCCTCAAGAAGAGTCGCCTGCGCACCCTTGGTGCACCGGCTAAAGAATCTATCCCTATGCACGCTCGACATGTGACGGTTCCTCAACGTCCGACGTCCTCAGCGACGCTGGGTTTTGACATACAAAGACGCGGTCCTGCCGACTCGCCCTCGCCTCGGTGGGCGTCGTGCCAGTAGACGAACAACGGACTGCCGGTCGTCAAGCTCATGATGCCTGCGAGCCTGTGGACGTGGACCATCGGGTTGGGTGGCCCCGCTTGAGAAGGCCTGCCGGGAGGGTGATCGGCACTGGGAGTGAGTCATCGTGTCTAACCTGCATGCGGCTCGGCGGCTGGCTGCGGAAATAGGACGACGATTGGAGGCGGTGAGTTAAGTGGTCCAGCGGCGGGGACATGGCACGAGCGAACGCCGACGCCTCGAGAGCTACAGTGCTCGCCGGTTTGAGAGTCCTTTGCTAGCGTGACTGCTGCGCGGCAGGACGCTACCGTTGCAGCCGCCGCTTCAGGCGCTCGGTCGCCGCCAGCAGCTCCCGCGCGATCGATGGTTCGAA
>DASPUZ010000080.1:0-15641 GCA_035622635.1 bacterium
CGAACGCACCGGGTCATGGCACAATCGGTTCCGGAAACTCCTCATCCGCTTTGAGAAGCGGATGGAGAACTACCGGGGGCTGGTGCATTTCGCATGTGCACTCATCGTCTACCGACTGTCGGTTTTGGGATAGGCTCTTAGATGATAGTGACACAGAAACGGTGCGGCCCTCTTCGTGACGTTGTGGAAATCCGATTCCTCGATGTTCATGTGATACGCGTCGAGGTGAACGCCGACGTTCGGCTCGCCGACCGCCTCTCGCAACCCGATCGCCTGCTCACACGTGTTCACGAGGAACGACTCGTATCGGTTCACGGGCTCGATTCCCACGGTCACGCCCAAATCTCGGGCATACCGCGCGGTCTGGCCAAGAGCGTCGCCGGCCCAACGCCAGTACTGTGGCCCGGGCGCCTGGGAGAGACGCCGACCGATCGCCGAGTAGATGACTCCGGTGAAGACCGAAGCGCCCATCTCCGTCGTCGCCCTGACACACGCCTTCAAATAGGCGATCCCGCGCGCTCGAGTCTCTTCGTGCTCCCCGGTCGGATCAGTGGCTTCCGAGCACGCCGTGGACGTGCACACACCGATTCCAGCATCCGCCGCCTTCCGGCGGATAGCCTTGGGGTCCACCAGGTCGAGTTCCATCAACGGGATCTCGATGACGTCGAACCCGAGGCGTGCGGCCCGGTCAATCAGCCCGAGCGTCCCGTTGCTCCAACTCGACGTCCAGGCGTATGCGTGTACCGCGTATCTGAGCGTAGACATGATGGCCTCCCCCCCGGCCGCACGCTACCCGTGGCAGCGCACTTCAAAGATCCATGCGGTCTCGGCCCCGTTTGTGGCCGCCGCGCGGATCCGGATAGACTTCACCCCCACCGGATCGAACCGATGCCGCCGGGCGCATTTTCCGACCGCCGTCAATGATTCATCTTCGTCCGACCACGGCCCCCGGCCGGTAGTTGCACAAAGGGTTCACTTCCGGACGCTCACGGCCGCTGGGGCTTTCGCTTCCGGGACGGTACTCCTCACCGCACTCCTACCAGCTCCCATGCAGGTTTCCCCGCTAGAAGGTCAATAACCGGGTCGCGCTCAACGATCTTGTCGAGGGCAACACCCATGGCCGCATCGGTTTCGCGGTCCACCCGGATCTCGACCAGAACCGGGACTTTGCGCTGGTTGGACTCCTCCATGGCCCAGGCCAGCGCCGGTTTGATCTCGTCCGGCCGGGTGACCCGTCGTCCGCCGCCCCCGAAGCCTTCGATGATCTTTACGAAGTCCGGACCGTAACCATCCCCGTAGCCGATGTCCACCGCGTACTTCATGTCGTAGATGTACTTCGACGGCTGCCGGATGAGCGACAGGTACCCGTTGTTGAGCATGACCACTACGTAGGGCACACGGTTCTGGACAGCCGTTGCGAGATCGCCCACTCTACTATGGTTTCAATTGTTGCCGCACTGCTATCCTGCTATGCCAACCTCGACCGCTTTTTCGATAGCGCGGATCGTTTGGTTCTCGTCGCTCGGCCCGTTTCCGCGTTCGTGCCGGCCCTGAGGGTTCCGCCGCCTGGCCCGCGTTTGTCGTGGGTCACGACTGGTTCATGGAGGAGCGGACCAAGGTGACACCCGCCCCATGAGGGCGAGCGAGTGGTAGCACACAGAGGACAGAAGGTGAGAACGGGACATGACGTGGCACGACGACGCGCACGACATGGAGGCGATGGACACCATGAAACCAGAGAGAGATGTGCTCACCCAAAAGGGAAGCGCGCAAAACCTTGCGGGACAAGTGGTGGGCCCTCGTGGACTCGAACCACGGACCTCACCCTTATCAGGGGTGCGCTCTAACCACCTGAGCTAAGGGCCCCGCGCGACCATCAATAGACTCGTTCCCATGGTACTGGAGGGTCGATCGAGCGTCAACAACCGGTATGCTGGTTCTGGCGCTCACCAGCGCGCCAGAGGCGATGGAGACACCCACGCGGGGCGGGGCGCCCAGTCCGGCACGTTGGGATCGCGGTAGCCGCCGAGATCGGCGATTTGCGTCCGCACGTGCGCCCAGACAGCCGGTCCGATCTGGACGTACCCGTGGGCAGCGAGCTCGGTTCGCAGCACCGTGTCGATCACGTAGTACGGCTCCTGCCCGTGGCCGTAGTCGTTCAGCACGACGTAGTCGTACTGCTCGCCGTCGATCTTCCAGCGGACGTCGCCTCCCGTGTAGTCGATCCAGCGCGGGTCACCGCCCGCGTAAAACATCGTCTGCGGGGTGTCGACGATCGTGCGCCCCCTGGGGAGCGTGGCGACGAGACGGGCCGAGTAGAATGGCTGCGGGTCGATCGCAGGTGCGTGCAGCATCGTGACCCGCGCGATCCGGTCGCCCATCGGATCCCAGAAGTCGTAGGCCAGCGTGAGCCCGAGTGCGACCACGAGTGCCACCCCCACTGACCGAGGGAACCACGACCGTCCCGGAGGCCGTTCGAGGCGCGTGCGCCAGAGCACGAGCGCCGGAAGCACGGCGAGCACGTAAACGGCGGGCAGGTCGTAATACCGGTTTGCCAGACTGTCCCACGGGGCAACGAGGTACTGAATGAGCCACGGCGCGGACCAGACCCACAACCACCCGAATCGGGAGTGCCACCGCACGGCGACGACGATCCCGGCGAGGAGACAGAGAAACAGCGGGATGAAGAAATGTGCCTCGACCGCCAGCGGGATCTCCAACAGCGCCTTGGCAACGCCCGTCACCGTCCAGTCGCGATGGAAGAACTCGCCCCCGGGTTCGTGAGTCAACCAGTTTGCGACCATCCAAGCCGCGCTCGGGAGCGCAGTAAGTCCGACAAATGCCGCGGCGGTTGCGGTCGCGGCCATCGGCTTCACGGGACGTACCGGCCACCAGAACAAAAGATACACCGGATACAGCAACGCCGCGCTGAACTTCATCCAGACCGCCAGGAGGAGCCAGACCCCGGCACCGATCATGTCGCGAGATCGGCGGCTCTCGCGGTACCGGAGCATCAGGATGGCTCCTGCAAGCGCACAGCAGATGCTGGGAGTGTCCAGCTGCACGTTCTGGGCGAAGTACACTACCCCGGGAGCAACCGAGACGCACGCCGCGGCGATCAACGCAATCTGCTCGCTACGCATCACCCGGCGGACGAGCACCCCGGCGAGGACGATCGCCGCGACCCCGCTCAGCACGATCGGAAGCCGGGCCGCCCACTCGGTTGGTCCGAACAGCTTGAACGACGCCCAGATGAGCCACGGCACACCGGGCGAGAACGTCCGGTCCACGCCGAGCTCGTTGTGCTGGCTCCAGAAGCCGTAGCGGTCGAAGTTGAGGGCGATCATCGCGTAATGGCCCTCGTTCCAGGCCATGAGCCGGTTGAAAGGACGCGCGATGTGAGCCACCCGCAGCAGCGCGCCGACCGCGGCGCAGGCCGCGAGCCCCCAGCGGTATGCTTCGGCTGGAAGGTGCACGTCCTCCCACGGCGCCCGGACATTCGATGCTGCGGAAACCGGTCGGGATTCCGGAGACTCGGACGAAAGCGCCGACGCGCCGGACGCGGAGACCGCCGGGCTCACGCGCCGAGCCAGACGCGAGCGATCTGCCGGCGGCCGACACGCACGAGGAGGCCGCCCGTCTCGACGCCGGCACGCCCGGTGGGATCTACGTCAGGCACATAGACGCGGAAGCCGCCCCTGCCGAGATCCTGAAGTATGCCGACCTCGACCAGACGCGGCGCATCCTGGGGCAGGCGGGGCGTGTCTAGACCGATCGGCTCGCGGCCCGGTACGGCAGGAGGCTGCAGGCCCACCCCGCCCTGCGAGATCAGACGCCGAGCGTCGCTGTTGGAGGCCGCGAATCCGAGCGCGACGAGCAGGTGCTCGAGACGCATCCAGTTGGGGCCGTCCAGCTTCCCTTCCTTGTCGAGCGTGCCGCGGGACAAGACGATCCGCGGGACGCCTTCGGGCAGCTCGTGCTCCCGAAACACACGCGTGAATTCGTCTTCGGCCGCCCGCGCAGCGGCCTCGCCATGGTAGCGGGCAGTGATCGCCCGCGCGAGCCGTTGCTTGGCGTCCCGGGGGTGGAGCTCGCCGGTCCGCAGGGCCACCTCGACGGCGCGGACCTCCTCCATCGGCACGAGTGTGCAGTACTCGAAGTAGGGAATCATCAGGGCGTCCGCGAGCGACATCACCTTACCGTACATCACGTTCGCCGGCTCGGTGATCCCGATCGCGTTGCCGAGACTCTTGCTCATCTTCTGTACGCCGTCGAGCCCGGGCAGGAGCGGCGTCAACACCACGACCTGGGACTCCTGCCCCAGCTCCCGCTGCAGATCGCGGCCCATGAGGTTGTTGAACTTCTGGTCCGTTCCGCCGAGCTCCACGTCAGCTTGGATCGCCACGGAATCGTACGCCTGGCAGAGCGGATAGAGGAGCTCGTGCACGTGGATCGGCAGGTGCTCCCTGAAGCGCTTTGCGAAGTCGTCGCGCTCGAGGAGCCGGTGCACGGTGGCGCGGCTCGCAAGCTTGATGACGTCGTAGAACGTCATCGGACGAAGCCACTCGCTGTTGAACACGACCCGGGTTCGCGACGGATCGAGGATCAGACCGTACTGGGCCCGGTAGGTCGCGGCGTTCTGCTGGATTTCCTCGGGGGACAGCGCAGGGCGAGTTTCGGATTTCCCGGACGGGTCGCCGATCAGGCCGGTGAAGTCACCGATGACGAGGATCGCTTCGTGCCCCAGATCCTGAAACTGGCGCAGTTTGTGAAGCACGATCGCGTTGCCGATGTGAATGTCGGGAGCGGTCGGATCCAAGCCGAGCTTGACGCGCAACGGCCGGCGCTGCTCGAGCTTTTCGAGCAGTGCGCTCTCGCTGATGATCTCGACGGAGCCGCGGCGCAGCAGCGCGAGTTGCTCTTGCGGACTGAGCATGGCCACCGCGGTGATTATACCATTGGGCCTGCGCAAGCGGCGAGTCGCTTACGCCTGATGCGGCGACTCACCGCGCGGCGCCGCCCGCCGGGTGGGCGTGTTCGTGGCTCTCACAGCTCGTGTGCCAGAGCGCATCGACCGCTTCGGTCTCAAGCTGGAGCGTGGCATGGCTGAGCCCGAACCGCTCGTGCAGCATTGCGCACAGGTCCACGAGAATCCGCTGCCCATCAGCCGCTTCGTCGATCCGGACGTGACCGCTCAGGGCCGGCACGCCGGCTGTGAGCGACCAGATGTGGAGGTCATGGACGTCAAGGACGCCCGGCATGCCTCGCATGGCCGATTCGACCGCCGGCATGGAGATCCCGCGGGGCGTGCCCTCCATCAAGATCTGGACCGCCTCCCGGATCAGCGGCCAGGAGCTGCCGAGCATCAGAGCCGCAATGCAACAACTCGCCAGCGCGTCGGCGGCCGTCCATCTGGTCGCCAGGATCACCAGGCTGGCCACGATCGTCACGATGGCTGCCGCAGCGTCCGAGAGGACGTGCACCAGCGCAGCCCGGACGTTGAGGTTCTCGCGGCCGGACGGGGTGAGAAGCGCAGTGCTGACGAGGTTTCCGGCCAGCCCGAGCACTGCCACCGCCAGCATTCCCGGCGCGAGCACCGAGTGGGGCGTGTGGAGGCGACCGATGGCCTCGTAGACGATCGCTCCCGCGATCACCCACAGTGCGGCGCCGTTGGTCACCGCAGCCAGGATCTCGGCACGGCGGTACCCATACGACATCTGCGACGTCGCCGGGCGTGACGCCACCCAGCTCCCCGCGGCCCCCAGAGCGAGGGCCCCGACATCCACCAGGAGGTGCCCTGCGTCCGCGAGCAACGCGAGGCTGCCCGTGAGCCATCCGCCCACGGCTTCGATAAGCATCAAAATCGACGTCACGGAAAGCGCCAGCCCGAGGGCCCGCGACGCCGGCGGCGTCATCCCGCCGTGGCTGTGCCCAGAGACCGCGTGCCCGATCATCGCTCTACAAGTTCCACGATCGTCGCCCCGGTGCCGCCCTCGCCGTCTGCCCCGAGCCGGAACGATGCGACCTCAGGGTGATGGGTCAGATACTCATGCACCGCGCGCCGCAGCGCCCCCGTTCCCTTTCCGTGGATCACGATCACGCGCGGCAGCCCAGCGAGCGTCGCATCATCGAGATACTTGTCCAGCTCGGCCAGCGCTTCCTCTATCCTCTTCCCGCGCAGATGGATCGATGTCGGCACGGACAGCGTCTTGGCGAGTGGGTCCACACCGCGATCCTCTTGAGGGGCGCCCGCGGCCCGCGGCACCGTCGATCGCTCCCGACCGTCCTCAGCTGTCCGCAGGTCGTCCAGGGACACGCGCACCTTGAGTGCGCCGATCTGAACTTCCACCTCCCCGCGGGTGTCGGGGGGCGTCTGCACGACTCCCCGTTGCCCGAGCGACGTCACCAGCACAGCATCGCCCACTCGAAGGTCCTCGGGCGGAGCGCCCGGCGCGGGGGCACGTGTCTCTCCGGCGTAACGCTCCGAGATCTCTCGGAGCTCGCGCAAGTACGCCCGGGCCCGCGCCGCGCCCGCCTGGGTCGGCGTGGCGCGCAGCGCCACGAGAAGCCCCTGGAGCTCTTCCCGAGCCCTCCGCTGCACGGCCGCGAGCTCAACCTGGAAGCGCTCGATCACGCGCTGGCGGTCCACGGCGAGGCGCCCCGCTTCCTCGTTTGCCGTCTCCCTGGCGTGGGCGAGTTCGGACCGATCCCGCGCGAGCGCTTCCTGCTCCCGCACCAGCCGGTCCCTTTCCTCTTCCACCCGCTGAATCACGCGCGTCAGATCTGTTGCATGAGGCGACAGATAGCCCCTGGCGCGCTCGATGACCGCCGGAGGAAGGCCCAGGCGGGCGGCGATCGCGAGCGCGTTACTTCGCCCGGGCGTGCCGATCAGCAGCCGATAGGTCGGCCGTAGCGTCTGCTCGTCGAACTCGACCGAGGCGTTCTCTACGCCGGGATGAGTGAAGGCGAGCGATTTCAGCTCGTTGTAGTGGGTCGTCACGGCTGTGCACGCACCGGCCGCATACAGGGTTTCGATGAGCGCGCGCGCGAGCGCGGTACCTTCGGCGGGATCCGTGCCGGCGCCCACCTCGTCGAGGAGCACGAGCGCCCGCGCGGGACCGGGCGGGTACTCGGTGAGCGCCGCAAGAATCTCCACGATCGACACGAGATGCGACGAGAACGTCGAGAGATTTTGCTCCACGCTCTGCTCGTCGCCGATGTCCGCGAATACGTGGGGGAACACCGCGACCTCGCTGTCGGCGGCCGCCGGCACGTGCAGTCCCGCCTGCGCCATCAGCGTCAGCAGGCCGAGCGTCCGCAACGTCACCGTCTTCCCGCCCGTGTTGGGCCCTGTGATGATCAGCGTGCGGAACGTCTCACCGAGGCGGACGTCGATCGGGACCACGGCTCCGGTCAAGAGCGGATGCCTGGCCTCGCGGAGGTCGACACGTCCGGCCGCGTTGAGACGCGGCGACGCCGCCGCCATCTCCGCGCTGAGATGCGCCCTGGCGGCGGCGACGTCGAGCTCCGCGACGGCCCCGAGTGTCTCGACGATCTGGTCGCCCGCCGCCCCGACCGCGGCGCTCAACGCCGCGAGAATGCGCGCGATCTCCTGCTGCTCAGCGGCCGTGAGTTCCCGCAGCCTGTTCCCCAGCGGAACTGCGGCCAGCGGCTCCATGAACACGGTCATGCCGCTCGCAGACTGGTCGTGCACCACCCCGGGAAACTGCTCGCGAAACTCGACCCGAACCGGTACCACGTATCGCTCGCCACGAATGGTGACCAAGGGCTCCTGCAGCATCCGCGCCAGCGACGACGTCCGCAGGACTTGCTCCATGCGTTCGCGGAGACGTGCCTCACCGGCGCGCCGCTCACGGCGGATCCGGGCCAGATCGGAGCTCGCCCCGTCCACAACGATCCCCTCGTCATTGAGCGCACCCGCGATCTCCCCCTCCAGGTCAGCGAGCACTTCGATCCCCTGAGCGATATCGGCGAGCGCGGGGACCTCGGCCTCCCGCGAGACGACGAAGCCCTTGAGCACGCGTGCGACGGCGAGCGTGTCCCGGATGTCGAGCAACTCCCTCGGCGTGAGCACGCCGCCGATCTGTGCCCGGTGCGTCGATGCCCGGATGTCGCGGGTACCGCGCACGGGCAGGCCGCCCGCCTCGTCGAGCAGCGCGCGGGCCTCGGATGCCTCCTGCTGCCTGCGCTCCACTTCCTCGATCCAGGGCGAGGGCATGAGCGCAAGCGCCCGTTCCCGCCCCACCGCCGATGCGCACCGTCCCGCTAGCCGCTCCAGCACCGCCAGAAAGCCGAGAACTCGGTGCGTACGCGGCGTCATTGCAACAGCGCTCGGGGCTGCCAGAGGTCCAGGCAGGCGGGGGCCACGTCCGTGATGGCTCGCAACCTGGGCGCGAACACGTCCCGGCCAGCGCCCACCAACAGCGCGGGAACGGGATTGAGCGTGTGCGCGCTGGTTCGCCCGTCCTCGAGATTGCCGTGATCGCTCGTGAGCAGGACCAGCGTCTTGCGCAGGTCCACGGCCTCAAGTGCGGCACCCAGCATGCGGTCGTAGCGCTCGATCACCTCAACGGGGTCGCCGGCGCGCCCATGTCCCGCCAGGTCCGTTTGGAAGAACTCGAACAGGGTAAACGGGCGCTGCGCCGCGATCGCAGCGAGGCGGCGTCCTGAATCCTCGGCGGTAACGAGGGGGACGTCGACCCCCTGGCGGCGGAGGCCCTCGTTCGTGAGATCGTGGTATACAGCACGCCCGGCACGCAGATCGTCGAGATCGGCGAGGCGCACGGCGCCCTGGATCGCGTTGAGTGTGATCGAGCCGTGCCGCAGCCGGCGCGCGGCCACGGCCGCAAAGTAGCCGTCCGTGTAGGCGTTGGCGAGGGCGCCGGGCACGCCGGCCTCCCGCAGCCGGACGAAGAGTCCACGGGACGCCAGCAGGCTGCGCAATGACGGCGTCGGGTACGCCGTGAGGTGGCGCCCGAGCAGCGCGGCCGCATTCTCGCCGGTGAGCAGTGCAGTCTGCCCCGTCGCGCTCTGGGGCAACCCGGCGACGCCCAGGCGCGCATCGAGCGGCACGAGCGTCGCCCGCTCCGTGCGCACGGCTTCGCGCCCTGCGAGCGGCCCGCCGAGCAGCGCCCGAAGCGCTGGAGTTCGCGCGCGGACGAAGGGGTTGACGACGGGGTCGCGCTCGCCGAGCCCCACGCCGTCCACAAACAGCATGAGCATCCGCGCAGCCAGCATGATTCTATATTACTCTAATGCGTGTTGCCCTACCGACGGTCCAAGGCACCCCCGGCCTCTTGCTGGCGCCGTTGACAGACGGGGAATCGCGGAAATACCATGAAATACGTCACGGTGATGAGGCTCACCGAAACCGCCGGGCGACCGGCTGATAGCCTCTACCCAGCACGGGGTAGGGGCGCCGCTCCGATAGATCCCTCCCCTAGCTGAGTTCAGAGATCGACGAAGGACGCGAAACCCGTAGGTTTCCATGCCCTCAAGGGTGAAAGGTCACGGAGAGACGCCGCTGGTGCGCACGCCGGCGCCCGGGGATTCGTCCACGTGGTGGTGGCGGCTCCGCCACGGCTGGGGACGTGCAACAGGGGAGCGAACGCTGACCGAGTCCGAACTGCGCCTGTGGCAGCGACTCGAGGCGCCGGGCTGTCCTGTCTGTCACGAGAGCGCCGGGTCGGACGCGCAGTATTTCTTCTGGTTCTTCAACGAGAACTACGGCGAGCTCGTGACACTCGATCGCTTGACGAGATCTCTCGGCTTTTGCCGCGCCCACGCGGACGGCCTGATCCGGTCGCCGCTGGGGTCGTCGCAGCTTGCGCATGTCTACGAGTACATGACGCGCATCCTGCTGGGCCGGCTCTCCACAGCCATCCACGAGACGACGGGACGCAGCCGGGACCCCGTACCGGCCGCGCCGGCAATGTGTCCGGCGTGCGAGGCCAAGACGATGACGGCCGAGCGCAATACGTTTTGGCTGTCGAACGTCCTCAAGCACGCGCCAACCGCATCCCGATACGGCCAGCCGGGCCTCCTCTGCTATCCTCACCTCCGAAGCATGAGCGTCAATCTTCCCGATCGGGAGCTCGAAACGGTCCTGTCCATTCATGAGGCAAGCATGCAGCGAGAACTCGCAGGGCTTGGCCACGCGGATCGAGCGAGCGGCGCTATCGAGCAGCTGCTTCCGGCGTTGCACCTCGCCGTCGGCCACGAGCATCGCGCGAACGCGTATCCTCTGCTCACGGGCACCCGGGTGGCGGACGCGACTGCCGCACGCACGCGGGACGTGGTGGGAAGCTTTCTCGCATCACTCGGGACCCCCATCTGTTGCGTTTGCCTTGAGATCCGCCGCGTCTGGCTGGAATGGGGCCGCTGGATAAACGCGCACGCACACGAGGCAGGCAGATTGGACGACCTGCTTCCGACCTGCCCGGAGCACGTGTGGGCGATGGCGCGCGGCGCGGGCCCGGCCCTGGCTCACGCCGTCGCCCGGCGAGCGTTGCAGGCTGCGTTCGACGAGATCACAACCGCCGTCCATCCCCGCGCGAAGCGGCCGGACATCGCGGATTGGCTCGCCGGTCCTCGACTCGGGCGGGCGAAAGTCATGCGCGTCTCGCGCGAGCCGCTTATGCGCTCGATCCGGTGTCCGGTGTGCGCGCGACTCGCCCTCGCCCGCGACCGGACGATTGGGCTCCTCTTCGCACTCTTTGAAGACCCCGCGTACCGGCCGGCCATTGAAGCGGGCTACGGCCTCTGCGTCCATCACTTCGTGCGGGCCCTCGCGCTGGCTCCCGGCCCGCGAGCACGTGTGCGGTTGATCGAGCTCGAGTGCGCTAAACTTTCGCTTCTCGTCTGGGAACTCCAGGAAGCGATGCGAAAGGACGCCTGGCAGTACAGGCCGGAGGCCAAAGCCAGCGAGACCACGGCGTGGAAGAGGGCGGTGTGGCGATACTCGGGCTCGCTGCAGGTGCCGGAGGGCCCCTCGCATTCGGGCCTCGAAGACTTCCCCGGCATGGAGCACGTTACGCCGGGACACACGGACGCACGACAGGGACGGATATGAGCCTGCCTGTTCCTTTCCGGCGACACGCCAGAGAGCATTCGCGGCGTCTCCGGTGATGAACGAGAACCACCAACGCCGTCTGCTCACCACACTCCAGCAGGTCGATAATCTGCTCTCGGACGTGGAGCGCATCATGGCGGCCCCGAGGGGAGCATCTCTCTTTCAAACACACGCGCAGGATGCCACCCCCGCTCAGCGCCAGACGACCCAGGACTTCATCGGGCGTGTACGTGCCACGATGCGGCGCATCCTTGGAGACCTGAATATTCCGCTGCAATCGCCCATCTCGGGAGCACTCTGGGCGGCGCGCACCCGCGTGAGCTCCGCGATCATCGCCCTCGGCAACATCGAGCCAAAGCAGATGCTCGCCTACGGGGATCTTTCGGCGGAAGACGCGCGACGCGTGGATCAAATCATCGCGGAACTCAATTCGGAGTTAACCCGCGTCGCAGACTACCTCACCAACGCTTCGGCTGACCCGCCGCCGCATTGATCGAGCACGGCGCCGGGCCACGCAGCCGCCGCAACACGCGGCGCTCACCCTATGCCGCTTGTCCCGGCCTTGACCGGCGGAGACGCACCGTGTGGCCGCGAGCGCGCGGCGTGGACGATCCGCACCGCGTGGACAAGCAGCGTCACCATCTCGAGGTTCCCCGCGTGGAGCCCCGTCCCCCGCAGGGTCTCGTCGCGACTTCGAGCGCTCCCCCCGACGCAGAGATCGACGTGCGGCGCGGCCCCGCCGTCCAGGCCCACGAGCTGCACCCGCGATTGCCCGGATGCGGGAACGTGCCGCAATGCAGTGGCCGCCTCCAACGTCCACGGTGCGGCATCCACAACCAGAATGACTCCAGCGCCCATCTTGGAGAACTCGGTGGGCGAGGAGCCGACGGCACGCATGCCAACCCTCAAAATCTTGATGTCCGCTGCATCACCCGCTCCGGGAGTGCCGACCCGCACAGTCACCGGATGGCCCCTCAGCGCCTGCAGGTCACGCGTCAACCGGCGCAGGAGCCTGAGCAGAGACGTGTCCACCGTGGCGCTCAGGACGCCCAGAACGGCGCCCACCTCCGCGACGAGCGTTTCCGTCACCGCAAGAAGCCGATCCGCGCGCGCGTCACCTCCTACTTGGTGGCCAGTCTCGGTCAGCGTACCCAGTGCGGGTGCAAATGCCGAGAGTGTCCCATGGAGCTCCGACGTGCGCGCCTGCAACGCCATGGCAATCATCGCCCACACCGCGGGCACGAGGTCAGAGTCCGCGCCAGGCATACATGCCCCCGCCCAGGCCGCGACAGACGTCCCTGAAACCCCGTGATCTTGAAGGTACGTGCCGACGTCCACGAGGTTCGCGAACCCCCTGGCCGCAAGGAGGTGGCGCAATCCCGGCCGGACGACGGCCGGCACGCTGCCAGAGGCGGCGATGGCCTCGTCGAGCCGGCGGGTCACCCCGTCGGACGCCCGCGGCTTGACCGCCACGACGAACAGATCGTGCGGGCGATAGGCTTCCTGCCCGACGAACGTCGAGCGCAGCGCGGTCACCTGCACGAACGCCCCAGGCACAGCAACCGCGGCAGGCAACAACCCACGCAGCGTGACGTGGGAGAGGTCGGCCACGGTGAACCACTCTCCGGCCGCGTCGATCTGGTCGACGCGACCGCGAAATCGAACCCACTCGGCCACCTGGGTGCGCTCCAGTATCCGCCCCGCGTGCTCCGGCCTGTCGACCGACAGCCCCGAGGGAATGAACCATCCGTCCCGGCGATCGATAAGCACAACCCCAGAGGACTGGACGTCCGCGTGCTTCATCGGAATGGAGACATCCAGAAAGGCGGAAACCGCGTCCACGTCGTACCCGCGGGCCGTCCACACGGCGAGGGCGGCGCCCCGCTGGTACGCGTCCAGGACTGCCGTCCGAAGCGCTGCCGGCATCCGGTCTCCGATTACCACAGTCATCGCGCGGGCCCGCCGGACTCGCTCGCAGATCCAGGCTAGCGACGGCATCAAACAGTCCCTCCCTCCGTCACTCCCCCTGACAAAACAAACGGCCCCTACGGACATCGCCCGTAGAGGCTATCAGCCACGCGAACATGGCGCGCAGCAGTTTCGGCGAGCTTCATCGCCCTTTCTTGGCATGAGTGTGTCATCCCGCTGGACAGATGTCAACGGATGCGGAGCCGGCGGCGCACCGACCTTGTCGCCGCGACACGAGTGCCTCCTGTTGACAAGCCGAGCGGGTGTTGGATACAGTGGCGGTGTACGATCACATATGCCTTAGCGATGGAGCTCGCGCAAATCTCGCCCGCGCGAAGCGGGCTGATGGCTCCTACCGGAACGCCGGTAGGAGCTGTTCTCGTGTGTTGAGGCGGCGCGAACACCCATCGGGCCGCGGAGAGAGGCATTCCTGGGAAAAGCCCAGACGATGAACATGCCCGGGCAACGGTATCGCCGGCGCCGGCGAGTCGTCGAACGCACCGGAGTTCTCCGACGATTCGTTACTTCTGCACCCCGTGCTGGAGCGAGCTAGGGGCCGATGCCGTCCGCTGTCCGGCCTGTGGAGCACGCGTGGACCCAGTGCTCACGTATGCCGACAAGTTGATCCGGGCGCTTCGGACGCCGGATGGCACCCTCGTCGTCCATGCCGTGCACACGCTAGGTGAACTCCGTGAACCGAACGCCGTTGAGGCACTGGAGCACGTCGTGTCGCACGGGGACCCGTATGCAGCCGCCGAAGCGGTTCGCGCTGCGCGCGGCCGCTCTGAGGTTCGTGATTCTCCTGGGCGTCGTGAGCATGTTCTCCGACATGACCCACGAGGGTGCCCGGGGTATCAGCGGGCCCTTTCTCGGAACACTCGGGGCGAGCGCGGTCATCGTCGCGACCGTGGCCGGGGTCGGCGAGTTTTTCGGGTACGCGTTGCGCCTGGTGTTTGGCTCGCTTGCAGACCGAACCCGCATGTACTGGCCGATCACCCTCGTCGGGTACACCGTTCAAATGCTCGCCGTCCCGTCGCTTGCGCTGGCGGGACAGTGGCCGGTCGCGGCGCTGCTCATCGTCGCCGAGCGGGCGGGACGGGCCATGCGAAATCCGCCACGGGATGCGATGCTTGCGCACGCGACAAACGAGCTGGGGAGTGGTTGGGTCTTTGGGCTACGAGAGGCGCTCGATGCCACTGGCGCGATGGTCGGCCCGCTGATCGTCGCCGCCACCGTGTACCTCCGACATGGCTACCGCCCCGGCTTCGCGGTGCTGCTGATCCCGGCGTTGCTCAGTCTGGTGGTGCTCTTAAGCGCCTGGCGGCGATACCCGCGGCCCCACGACCTCGACGTGCGCGAGCGGCTCCCACAACCGACGGGGATTCCCCGAGTCTTCTGGGTGTACCTCGGCGGCATGGCGTTGATCGCAGCAGCGTACGCAGACTACCCCCTCATCGCCTATCACTTCGCGAAGGCCGCCGTCGTGCCGCCCGCGTGGATTCCGGTCCTCTACGCCGTGGCCATGGGCGCCGAAGCGGCGGGCGCGCTGGTGCTCGGGCGCCTGTTCGACCGGGTCGGGCTTCTGACCGTGGCGGGAACGACGGCGCTCACCGCGTTCTTTGGCCCCCTGGTCTTCCTGGGCAACACCGTTCTCGCGGCACTCGGAATGGTGCTCTGGGGACTGGGTATCGCGGCCCAGGAGTCCATCGTCAAGGCGGCGATCACCGGGATGATCGGCCCGGAACGGCGCGCGTCTGCTTACGGCCTCTTCGACACCTCGTTTGGCCTGGCATGGATGCTCGGCAGCATCGCGCTGGGAACCCTCTACAGCCGGTCTCTGGGCGCGGTCGTGGCGTTCACCGTGGTGCTGCAACTTGCCGCGATCCCGTTCCTCCTCCAAGCGCGGAGAGATCTCCGCTCTCTCAGCGCAACCAGCCCCGCCGCGTAGCGCAGAAAGGAGTCTTCAGATGCGCGTGCTGCTCTGCTCAGATATTCACGGCAACGCCGTGGCACTCCGGGCCGTCCTGGAGGATCGGGCGGATTATGTGCTCTGTGCCGGGGACCTGGTTCACTTTGGCCCGCAGCCGGAGACCTGCATCGATCTCGTCCGCCGGCGCGCCGCCAGCGTGGTCCAGGGGAATCACGACCACGGCGCCGGGTTCGGAGAGGATTGCCGGGCGTACGGACCGTGGCGCGAACTCGACGAGGTGGGCCGGGATATCACCGACACCGGATTATCGGCCCAGGACGCCCGGTATCTGCGGACCTTGCCCCTCGCCGACACCGTCACGTTGAACGGAGTGCGATTCAGGCTCACGCACGCCGCCCCCTCCGATCCACTGTACCGGTACCTCCCGCCGGAGACACCGGATGAGGTGTGGGACGCCGAGGTATCGGGTCTCGACGCCGACGTCCTCGTACTGGGGCACACGCATCGTCCCCTGCTCCACCGGCATGGCCGGCTCGTCATCGTCAACCCCGGCAGCGTGGGACTCCCGCGCGACGCCGATCCCCGCGCGGCTTACGCCGTGTGGGAGGACGGAGAGGTCACGTTTCACCGCAGGGCCTACGATCAAGCGCC
>DASPUZ010000081.1:0-36189 GCA_035622635.1 bacterium
TCGGCAGGTTGACAAAGAAGATCCAGTGCCACGTGTAGTTGTCGGTCAGCCAGCCGCCCAGCGTCGGTCCCACCGCCGGGCCCAGGAAGGCGATCATGCCGAAGATGCCCATCGCCTGCCCCTGCTCCTCCGGCGGGAACGACTCCCGCATGATCGCCTGCGACGTGGGGAGCATCGCACCGCCGCCGAGCCCCGCGATCACCCGGAAGAAGATCAGCTCGCCGAGGGTCTGGGAGAGGCCGCATCCGGCCGAGGCCAGCGTGAACGTCGTCAGGGCGATGAGGTACATGAGCTTCCGGCCGAGCACCGAGCTCAGCCACGCGGTCAGCGGCATGACGATGACCAGCGCGGTGAGATAGGACGTGGCCACCCAGGTGACCTGCTGCGTAGTGACGCCAAGGCTGGCCTGAATATGTGGGAGCGCCACGTTGACGCTGCTGCCGCTGATGGAGCTCGCCATCGTCCCGGCGAGCACCGTCATCGTGACGACCCACTTGTTCGTCGGGGGGACCTCTTGATCGATCCGTTCCACCAACGACGTGACGGCCGTCATGACCGCCACTCCCCGGTGCACCGTCTCGGAAATTCGTCGGCAGATCCGGCCGAGGACGCGGTGGCCTTACCGTCGCTCCAGTGGCCGGGCTGATGCCAAGTTCGCAGCCTTCGGCGTAAGCCACTACGTCTGTCCAGGCGTCCTCTGGGCCCCTCACCGTTGCCGGACCTCGACAGCGGTACGCTAGACCCCAAGGCGGCCCGGACGAGAGTGGAGGAGGCGCAGGTGCACCGGGCCGCAGGTACGGCCAGCCGGCGCGGCAGAACGGTCGGTAGCGGCATATCCCGAGGAACGGTTGGTATGACGGGACTGCGAGACAATACTCCCCCGCGGGTGAGCGAACGTACTAACGTTTGTCGACTCCCCAGACCAGAGCCTCCAACCTCAGTCTAGGAAGGGGCGGCGGCCCCGGGCATCGGGCGGGCACCCGATGTTGCGCGTCCGGCACGGGCGCGGCCCCGGAGGCAAAAGTCCACTCTGGGCGGTCGTCTCCATGATTTCCCCGTCCCCGGCCGGCTGTGGTCGCCAATCACGCGGAAAAAGGATGCCAAGTCAAGCATGGCCTGATGGATCGTCGGCGTGATCCCGGTTATCGAGAAGGTGAAGGGACCCAAAGGAACGGCGGGCGCTGGTGATGCCAAACTTGGTCTTTGCCAGATTCGTTCGGGGTTCGAAGATCGTAGTCGACGGGCTCACCCGAGAAGAGTTGCGGGACGAGGAGCTCCTAAACGCCCGCGGCGCCAGCATAATCGGGCAGACATTCGGGGCTGAGAATTTGGACAAGGGGGCAAAGCGAGCACTTCGGAGTCAACGGCGCTACAATAGAGCGCATGCGTCGGAATCGATGCGCTACGTGTTGGTGAGCGACAAGAAAGGTCGAGCTCGCGATCCGTTCGACAAAGCATGAACAGGAAGCGGCCTTCTCATCGACCAGCACGGCATGGCAACCGAATGCCGGTCCCTCTCTACGTCTGGGCGGACAGTCCGTCTGCCGCCCAGGCGATACCCAGATCCAGCAGCTTGCCCCGCGTCGGCACACCCGTGGCCATGTCCCACCCCATGATGCCGTAGAAGGCGGAGATCGCGCGGCGGAATTTCTCCTCGTCGATACCGCCGTTCCGCAGCGCGCCCCTGCTCGTGGGGCCGAACATGCGCTTCGGCAGGATGTCCTGAGCGGTCGTGATCCCTTCGCGAAGGTTGAAGACACGGCCTAGCGTGGCGATACGCTCGCCGAGCTTGATGGCTTCGTACGTCGTGTAGGACCAGCCGGTCACCGCGCGCACACCCTCCACAAGCTCGTCGGTGCTCCAGGGAACGAAGTTGCAGCAGACCATCGAGTCTACGAAGAGATTCCACATGTGCACGGCCTTCTGGGACGCAACCTTTTCATCCGATAGATCGTTGGCAGGGAGGGGTCTCGTGGCTCCTATCCCCCGCAGCTGTTCGAACGCCGGGGACTCCCGAGTGTAGCCGGTATCGTGCATGCCGGCGCAGTGATCCGCGCCGGCCGCCTCCACGGCGTAGATGACCCCCAACCCGTGCTTCACGCGCGGTTCGTGCATCGGAATCTCCAGGCCCTTCACCTGCATCGCGAACGCGCCCGCGCCGCGGCCCAACCGCTCGGCCGCGCGCTTCGTCCCCTCGGCCAGCAAGTCGCCGATCCCCTGCCGGCGGGCGATCATCTCGACCATCTGCACCATCGCCGCGGCGTTTCCGAACCTCAGCTCGATGCCGCCGGTATCGCGGGGAGTGAGAATGCCGTTCTCGAAGCACTCCATGGCAAAGCCGATCGACACGCCGAGTGAGATCGTATCCAGGCCGTACTGGTTGGCGAGATCGCTGGCCCGGAGCACGCTGGCCAGATCGTCCACGCCACACACACTTCCGAGCGCGCCCAGGGTCTCGTACTCGGCCCCGCTCGTGCGCTTGCTCACGCGCCACGGGGCGTCGAATTCCATCATCTTCTTGCACCGAATTCCGCAGGCGGCGCACCCCTCCATGCCCTTACCGTAGGCCTCCATGGCGGCGTTGGCCGTGATCTTGGTCACACCGTCGAACGAATTGACGCCGAAGTTGTAGGAGGGGAGGTTACCGACTTCGTTGCCCGCCACCATCGCAGCCGTGGAGCCGGTCCCAACCTCGTGGAGCGTCTTCGCGAAGGGCGATTTGTCCGAGAACCCTCGATTCATCATCAGGGCAAGCTCGCGGATCTTGGCGGGATCCGCCACATCGGGAGTCCACCGGCCTGCGGCGGCGATCGCCTTCAGATTCTTCGAGCCCATGACAGCGCCGGCCCCGCCCCGGCCGGCAGCGTCCTTGAGGTCATTCATGACACACGCGAACCGAACGAGGTGCTCTCCACCCGGACCGATCGCGGCCGTGCGGATGTTCTTCTCGCCCGTCTCCGCCGCGATGGCATCTCGCGCCTCCACGACGGTCCTGCCCCACAAATGTGTCGCGTCCCGGAGCTCGACCTGCTGGTCGGTCACCAACAGGTAGACCGGAGCATCGGCCCGCCCGTCCACGATCACGGCGTCGTACCCGGCCTTCTTGAGCGTCATCGGGAAGAACCCCCCGGCCTCGCTCTTCGAGTAGCCTCCGGTGAGAGGGGACTTGGTCCCGATGCAGCTGCGTGACGCACCCGGCAGAGGCAGACCGGTCAGGGGCCCGAGCGCGAAAACCAGCTTATTTTGGGGATCGAACGCATCGATGCCCCGGGGGATCTCCCGGAGCAGGAAGTAGGAGACGAAGCCCGCGCCCCCGAGGTAGGTGCGGTAGAAACTTTCGTCGGGATGCTCCACGGTGGTCGCACGAGTAGTGAGATCCACCCTGAGAATCTTTCCGGCAACCCCGCGCATGGCTCACCGTCCCTGCCTCGTCAGTCGGGCGGGAACGCCCCGCCGGCGAGTGGTGTAAAGACGAAGAGCGAATCCCCGTCCCGAAGCATTCGTTCTGCCTCGAGGAGCTGGCCGGCGATGCTGGCGTTCCAGGGTTCGTCGTCTCCGACGCCGACCGCGCGGAGCGCATCGATCACGCGGCTCCCGCAACACAGATCGACGACAGCCGACCGCTCGCCGGCGCGCGGAGCATTGCGGAACTGACCCATCACCCTGACCGGGGTCCACATCGGCAGGCTCCAGCCCTCTCCAGGATAGGAATATCGGGTCGGGATCGACAATCAGGCGGGCGCCTTATTCCGGCGCCTCCTTCGCCGACCCGACGTATACGGCGGAGGCGCAAGCACCGAGACCCGACAACTCCCGAGACGCGCCCGGAGGAACGCCCGGCGGTCTGAGGCGACGTCGAGGAGACTGAATGCTTAGGGAGGAGCGCTGCCGCCCGGCACGATCCGCACCCGCGTGCCGGTTCGAGAGAGATCGTACCCTCCGAGCGCGGCAACCGCCTGGCGGAACTCGGCATTCTCCAGCACGGCGAGCACTTGCTGCACCAGCGGCGACTCCACGTGCTCCTTCGGGATCGCCAGGTCGAAGCGCTCACGCGCCACGGGAATGAACGCCAGTCCCAGGGCCCGCGCCGCAGCCAGGATGCCGAGCCCGACATCAGCCGCCTTCGTGGCCACCGCGATCGCCACGGCCATGTGCGTGTACACTTCCCGGTCGTATCCGTGGATCTGCTCCGCCGCCACGTTCCCGCGCCGCAGCTCGTAGTCCAGCAGCACGCGAGTGCCGGCTCCCCGCTGGCGGTTCACAAATCGCACGTCGGGGCGAGCCAGGTCGGCGACGCCCGTAATGCCTTTCGGATTGCCGGGAGCGACGAGCAGGCCCTGGTCTCGCTCGGCCAGCGTCACCAACATCACCGCGCGGTCCGGAAGGTACCGCCTCACGTACGACACGTTGTACTCGCCGGTCTGGTCGTCGAGCAGGTGCACACCCGCGATGTGCGCTTCGCCCCGGCGCAGGGCCAGCAGCCCTCCCAGACTCCCGACATGCGCCGAGGCGAGGCTGGCTCTAGGGTCCGCGCGCCGCAAGAAGTCCGCCAGCACGTCGAGCGCCACGTCGTGACTCCCTACGACCATCACCCGGGAGTCGATCTCGGTGGCCCGGCCGCGGAGTTCCACGTCCGCGACCGCCCCGGCTTCCACCCCTTCGCTCGACCGAGGGATCACAAGCCAGCCGTCGGACCGCACGAGCGACGTCACGAGCCCCGCGCCGCGCGCCAGCGGAGCGGCGACAATGCGGTCGCCGACCCTCGCCACGGTGACCCGCACGAACTCGTCCACGCCTGCGGTCGAGTGGATCTTCCTGACCACCGTCGCCCGAACGCGCTCTCGCTCCGGCGGCGCGATACCAAGCATTGCGTGGAATACCGGCCGGGCGAAGAGATCGAACGTGAGCGCGGCCGAGACGGGGTATCCGGGAAGACCGATGGCGGCCGTTTCCCCCACAACGCCGAGCACCACCGGCTTGCCCGGTCGTATGGCCACGCCGTGCACCAGCACTTCGCCCAATCTGCTGAACACCTCCGCGGTATAGTCGTGCGACCCCGCCGAGGCCCCGGCCATGGTCACCACCAGGTCGCACGGACCGGCCTCGCGCAGCGCCGCGACGAGGCGACCGACGTCGTCTGGCACGACCGGATGGCGCACGACGGCACCACCCCACGCACGCACCTCCGCCGCCAGCATTGCCGTGTTGAACTCCGGGATCTCGCCCGGGCGCAGCTCCGCAGCAGCGGGGACGATCTCGCTACCCGTGGGCACGAACAACACAGTGGGACGACGGCGCACCCTCACGCGCTGCACGCCGGCCGCCAGGAGCGCGCCGACATCCGCCGGCTCGATCCGGTGATTGCTCGGAAGCAACAGTTCGGTCGCTACGACATCTTCTCCCGCGAGCCGCACATGCTGCCAGGGGACGACCGACGCGATGATCTCTGCCTCGGCGCCGGCCTCGTGGACATCCTCGATCATGATGACGGCGTCCGTCCCGTCCGGCAGAGGGTCGCCGGTGTTCACAGGCCGGAACTGATCCGGGTGAAGTCGCACCGGCGTCGTCTCAGACGCGCCGAAGGTATCGGCGGCCTGCACCGCGATCCCGTCCATCGCCGCCGCGTGATAGTGCGGCACCGAGCGCACGGCGGCGACGGGCTCGGCGGTCACACGGCCGTAGGCGTCCGCGGCATCCACCACTTCGCCCTCCAGGGGCCGCAACAGACCTCTGGCGCGCAGCGCTGCGGTCCAGCGTGCGAACGCGTCCTCCAGCGGAAGGTCCGTCAGGTATACGCGTCGGTGTCGGTCTGCGGGCGTCACCGAGCAAACACCTCCACAGTCACCACATCGCCCATCTCGATCCCCTCCACGGCCTCCGGGACCACCGCCAGGCCGTCTGCCTCGGCCATCGTGGAAATCAGGCCCGACTTGCCCAGGATCGGCACGGCCCACAGCGCCCCGTCTCTGTGCTCAAGGCGAACGCGCAGGTAGTCGGTCCGGCCCGCCGCCGACGCAACCCGGCGGGCAAGACGGGCCTGCACAACCGGCGTCGGTTCCCCAGCACGCGCCTGCAGGCGGCCGATGATCTCGCGCACAAAGACGTGGAACACAACCAAAACAGTGGTCGGATGACCCGGTAACCCGACGATCGGGGTCCCGCCGCACAGCCCCAACACCACCGGCTTGCCGGGCTTCATCGCGACTCCGTGGACGAGCACGCCGGGGGGGCCGACCGCGTCGATGGCGCGACTCACCTCGTCGCGCAGGCCGACCGAACTGCCGCCGGAAATCAGCACAAGATCCGCATTCTCTCTCGCGGCCCGAGTGGCTTCCAGCAGCGCTTCGAACCGATCGGGCACGATGCCGCAGAATACAGCCTGCGCTCCCTCCGCCTCAACGGCCGCACACAGCGCCGGCCCGTTGATGTCCCGAACCTGGCCTGCTTCGGGGTTTCGCTCGGGAGAGACAACCTCATCCCCGGTCGAGAGAATCGCGACGCGTGGCGGTACCGTTGCATCCACCCGTGTGATCCCGAGGCCCGCCAGCAGACCGACGTGCTGCGGACGAAGGAATGTGCCCGCTCGCAGCACGGCGTGCCCGCGGCGAATATCCTCACCCGGCCGGATCACGTTCTCGCCGGGGGCCGCCGGCCTGCGGATCTCGATGCCCTCGACTGCAGAGGCCCCCCCGGCACCGGCTGCCGGCGGGCCGCCAGGCAGCAACTCCGTGTGCTCGACCATCACCACCGCATCGGCACCTGGCGGGAGCACACCGCCGGTCGGGATCCAGACCGCTTCTCCCGGTCCGACCGCACGTCCGGGCAGTCGGCCCATCGGCACCTCTCCCACGACCGCGAGGTAGGCCGGAAGTCCCTCGCTCGCGCCGAACGTATCGGTCGCGCGCACGGCGTAGCCGTCAACTACCGACCGAGGATGAGGGGGGAGATCCTCGGGCGACAACACGTCTCGTCCCAGGACCCGGCCGCCAGCATGCGCGAGCGCGACCACCTCGGTGCGAGGCGCCCCCGGCGCCCACACCGCCCCGAACCGGGCACGCGCATCGTCAACGCTCCGGATGTGGAGGAACTGCTGAGCGGTCATGTCGGATCCTCCGCCTTCGGATGGTCCCGGGTCGTCGTCGGTGTCCCAGAATCCGCGGTGAACCACGATCCCGTCGCACGGCCTTCCGACAAAAGTGCCCGCAAATACGGGTGCGTAGCCGTGGCCGTCAACGTTGCAGCGTTGAGGCGCTCGGCAACCCGGCCGCGGTCAAGCAGGATCAAGCGGCGACACAGCGGCGTGACGTCGGCGAGCACTTGAGTAGCAAGGACCAACGCACAACCAGCACGTCTGACGTAGTCTCTGACCACTTGGCGAAGGGCGAGCCGCCCGTCCGCATCGATGTTGGCAAACGGCTCATCAAGCACGAGAGCCCGTGGTTCGAGGGCGAGGGCTCGGGCGAGCGCCAGCCGCTGACGTTGTCCCGCGGAGAGCCGCCGCGCGTCCTGTCCCTCCGCGGTATCGAGGTCGACCAAGCGGAGCGCCGCGACGGCGCGCTGCCGGGCGGTACGAGTATCCAGACCCAGGGCCGACTGCAGCACGACCGTGATGTTCCAAGAGACCGAGCCACGCAGAACCGCGGGCTGTGAAAAGACGCCGGCGCAGCTCGCAGGCCTCTCGACCCGCCCGCGATAGGCCAACAACCCCTGCAACGCCAAGAGCAGGGTCGTCTTCCCGGCTCCGTTCGGCCCCACGATCGCCGTTCCGCTCGCGTCTGCGAAGAACGTCTCGACATCGAGCCGGAATGTCCCGCGTACAACCGTCAACTGCGTTGCCGTTATCGCCATCGAGTCTGCAGCACGAAGGCCGCCCCCGTTGCGAGCGCCATGATCCCCAGAAGCACGGTGACATATCCAAAGGCGGCGCTGAACTCGCCCCTGCCCACGGCGAGCATCGTCGCGGTCGTGAGCACGCGGGTCTGGCCCTCGATGTTGCCGCCCGTCATCTGCGCCGCGCCGACCTCGGCGATGGCTCGCCCGAAGCCAGCAAGCCCCGACGCGAGGATTCCCGGGGCCGTCTCGCGCGCCAGGAGGCGCAGCTGCGTACGTGTGGGCACTCCCACCGCGGCGAGCTGGCCGCGCAGGGTCGGATCGACACCGCGCAGCGCGATGACCGCCAGCGAACCGAAGAGCGGCGTCACGATGATGACTTGAGCGAGAGCCATCGCCGCCGGCGTGTAAAGGAGATCGAGTGCCCCGAGCGGCCCGCTGCGCCAAAACGTGAACGCGATCACGAGCCCCACGGCGACCGGCGGAAGACCCAGCCCCGCGTTGAAACATGCGAGGAGCGCAAAGCGTAGCGGCGAGCGCCCGTGGACGATCCAGAGCGCGCCGGTCAAGGCGAAGACTGCGGCAATCAGCGTCGCCGAGAGGGAGACACCCAGCGACAGCGACGCGATCTCGAGCATGGTGCGCGCCGCTTAGGGTGTGTCCGCGGCCCCGGCATCGGCGGAGAACAAGGGGCGGCCGTATCTCGCCTTGCCGAACGTGGCGATGACGCGCTGCCCCTCCGGCGAGACGACGTACCTGGCAAACGCCTCTGCGCCTGCCAGATTTCCGACGCGCCCGGCGATCGGCTTCACGACGATGACGTGGTAGATGTTGCGCAGATCCTTGGCGCCTTCGAGGAACGGGACCAGCGACAGGGTCGCACGCTGCGACAGGAACGTGCCGTCGTCGGTCAGGCTATACGCGGCCTTCTGCGAGGCGATATGCAGCGTATCGGCCATTCCGCTGCCCGACTTGATGTACCAGGCGCCGCGCGGGGTGATCCCGGCGGCCTTCCAGATCTCCAGCTCCTTCAGATTCGTTCCCGAGTCGTCGGCACGGGAGACAAACGGCGCACCCGCGGCAGCAATCCGTTTGAACGCCTCCACGGCAGTCGCAGCTCCACGGACCTTCGCGGGATCACCGGACGGACCTGCGAGGATGAACATGTTGTGCATGACGAGTTTCCGCTCGAGCCCGCGCCCCTTCGCCATGTACGCCTCCTCGGCGCTCGGGGCGTGCACCAGGAGAACGTCCGCATCGCCTTTCTCGCCCATCGCCAGCGCCGCGCCGGTTCCGACGGCGATCGTCTTGACCTGGTAGCCGGTCGCATGCTCAAAAGCCGGGACCAGGACGTCGAGAAGGCCGGTGTCCTGCGTGCTCGTAGTGGTGGCCAGTATCACGGCCGGCCCTGCCGCGCCGGCGGGAACCGCCGCGGCCAGAAGCCCCGCCACAGAGAGCGCAACCCACCCTATTCCTCTCAATGCCGTCACCTCCTTGGCTTCGCGAGCCAAGAGCACGTAAACGTACGTTCAGCTGAACGGTAGACGCTGCCAGCCCACGCTTATGTTCCTACATTAGAGTTTGTATTCCTACGTGACGAGGGTGACAGTAGACTCAGACCGGCCGAAACAGCCATCCGGAGGATACATTGCTCGACCGATGGACATGACCCGGACGATTGGGGTGCAATGGACACGGTTGAAAACAGTGGGTCTTCACGACATCTAGCGGGGTACTGACCGCGCGCGGCGCTCCCGACGCGGTCGCGCCACTGTAACAAGCGCACCAATGCGGAGGAACACGGCGATGCGTGACGCCGGAGGGTGCTTCGCGTGCAGCCAGACGAATCCGATCGGGCTGCGGTTGCGGTTCGCCGCCGAGGGGGATAGTGTTCGCGCGGAGTTCACCGCGGGGCCGCACTATCAAGGATACGCGGGCATCATCCATGGAGGAATCATCGCGGCGGCCCTCGATGATGCGATGGCAAATCTGTTTCACATGAGGGGACGCGAGACCGTCACGGCGAAGCTGGTGATCCGATACCGCCGCGAGGCGCCAATTGGGCAGCGGCTCATCGTGACCGCATCGGTGGTCGAGGAACGAGGTCGCGTCTACGCCGCCGAGGCCGTGCTTGCCCTGCCCGACGGCACCCCGCTGGCGGAAGCTCGCGGCACGTTCTTTCGTGCAGAGTGAGAGAAGCCACGCAGATTCGCGGTATCGCAGGCGACCACCGGTAGGGACGATGAGTCGGCGTCCGACGGGGCATCTGAGCAACCGCCGGGTGGGCGTACGAGGTGTTGCGGTGAGCACGGTGACGACATGGAACAGTTGATGCGCGCTGTGATGAAGACCAAGGCGGGGCCCGGGTTGGAGCTGCAAGAACGTCCCGTACCCAGGCCGGGGCGGCACGAGGTCCTAATCCGGGTGCGCGCCGCCTCCATTTGCGGGACCGACCTGCATATCCTGCGCTGGGATCCGTGGGCGGAGCACCGCGTCCATCCACCGATTGTCGTCGGGCACGAAGTATGCGGCGAAATCGTCGAAGTGGGAAGCGATGTAACGGAGATCGGCATAGGCACGTTCGTGTCCGCCGAAAGCCACGTGGTGTGCGGGATGTGCGACATGTGCCGGACCGGCCGGGGGCACCTCTGCCGATCCACACAGATCCTGGGCGTCGACAGGGACGGCTGCTTTGCGGAGTACGTGACGATTCCCGCCATCAATGCCTGGCCGGACCCACCAGATATGCCGGTCGAGATCGCCGCCCTGCAGGAGAACTTCGGCAATGCGGTCCACGTGGCGCTGCGCGCCGATCTCCGCGCCAAGAAGGTACTGGTTACGGGCTGCGGCCCTGTGGGCCTGATGGCCATCGCCGTGGCGAAGGCCGTCGGCGCCCGCGCGGTCTACGCCACGGACGTCAGCTCGTACCGGCTCGACCTCGCGCGTACCATGGGGGCAGACGCGGCACTCGATCCAACCGAATCCAACATGGTGGAGGCGGTGCTGGATCTGACGGAAAGGGAAGGCGTGGACGTGCTGCTGGAAATGTCAGGTGCGGCCGCCGCGCTTCGCGAAGGCTTCCATCTCCTGAAACCCGGAGGCGAGGTGGCCCTGCTGGGGCTTCCAGGACAGCCGGTGGAGTTCGACTTCGACAACCTGGTGATCTTCAAGGGAGCCACGGTGTACGGCGTTGTGGGGCGGCAACTCTGGGAGACCTGGTATCAAGTGAGAGGACTGCTGCGGTCGGGTGCTGTCAACCTCGCACCGCTGGTCACGCATCGTCTTCCCTTGGAGCGGTTCGAGGAGGCGTTTGCATTGATGACCTCGAGCCGGTGCGGCAAGGTCGTCCTTCTACCCTAAACATCCCGCCCGGGGGCCGTTGCTCACTTCGGCGGGCATTGCCGTCGCCATCCGCCCGGGGGACACAGGCGCCGGCGCGTCCACCGGACCGCGTGATTGACGTCCACAATACTCGACTGCACCCGATCCATGGGCGGAAGAAGCAAGAAAACCGCCCGGCCCGAGCTCGTTGTCTCGACAAGCACTCGGGTCGGGCGGCCGATGCCTTTGGCTACCCCCAGCACCGCAGTCGCCGGTCACGGCCGCACGGCCTGCCGGAAGGAGTAATGAAACCGCTCCAGACCGCGGCCCGTGGTGGGCCGAATCGGCGTCTCACGCCAGCGTGCTCTTGGCCTCCCGCTGGAGCTTCTCGGCGATCATCTGACGAAGCGTCGCCCTGACGATTTTTCCCCCGGGTCCAAGCGGCATCGCCCCGATCATCTCGACCCGCTCGGGCCACTTGAACTTGGCGATGTTGCGTTCGCCAAGGAACGCGGCACAGTCCGCGACGGTGAGCTCCTGGCCCTCCTCCGTCACGACAAAGGCACAGATCCGTTCACCCAGGATCGGGTCCGGCATGCCGACGATCGCGATATCCCGCACCCGGGGGTGCTGGGTCAAGATGTCTTCGATCTCCTTGGGGAAGAGGTTCTGCGCGCCCCGCAGGATCATGTCCTTTTTGCGTCCTACGACTCGGAGGTATCCCGAGTCGTCGTAGACGCCCAGATCGCCCGTATGCTGGTACTCTTCCCACTTGCCACCGTATTCTTCGTCGTGGTAGATGGCGCGGCTCTCCTGGGGGGAATCAAAGTACCCGTGGTGGATGTTCCAGATCAGTATTTCGCCGATTTCTCCGGGCGGCAGGCGGTTCCCCTGGGGGTCGACGATCGGTACGTCAAACCCCTCGAACGGGGCACCGGCTCCCATGACCAGGTGTTCCCGACTGATGCCAGGAAGGATCGGCGACATGCACCCGCCGACTTCCGACGTGCCGTAGACGTTGAATGGGATGATGCCTCGATTCGTCAGTTTCTCGAGCATGTCCGCCCCCATCGGTGCCCCCGAGTAGCTCACCAACCGGAGCGTCCGCAGGTCGTACGCGTCAAAGTAAGGACTGGTCACCACCCGGGTGATGAGCGAGGGGTTCCACACAAAGATCGTCAGCCGTTCCTCCTGGGTCAGCCGGCAGACGGTCTCCTCGTCGAATTCGGTCAGATAGATGACCTTGCCGCCGGTCAGTAACGGGGTGTGCACTCCCCACAACCGTCCCGAGCCTCCGCTCAACGGCCCGATCAGGATGCGTGAATCGTACACCGTGTGACCCGCCCGTTCCGCGATACCCGCGCTGTGCACCTGAACCCAATCCACGGTCGTGCGCCTCGAGATCTTGGGAACGCCGGTCGTGCCCGCGGTCGGCAACAGCTCGTGCACGTCCAGAGGATCGGTCTTGAGATACGCCAGGTCTCCTTCGCTGTAGCGGTTCCACACCCGCTGATCGAGGAGTCCGGACAACGGGAGCGTGTCTCCTTCTATCTGCTCACCGGGTCCCGTGAGCACGACGATCTTCATCCCGGGGACCCGATCCCGGCCTTCCCGATACCAGTCCAGAAAGTCCCGGCCGTGCCACTCGGGCACGATCACCGCCATGTCCGGCTTCAGCTTGTCGACGGCGCCGAGGGTCTCCGTTTTGCCCAGGTCCGTGTTCAACCCGCAGTGCATGCACCCGAGCTTGGAGGTCGCAAAGTCGAGATACGCGCTCTCCAGACAACTGGGCAGGTGCGACAGGATCACGCCGCCCTTCCGCATCCCGGCGTCCAGGAGGTTGAAGATCATCGTATTGACGTCCGCCAGCGCCTGGCGCCAGGTCCTTCGACGCCGCTGCGCGGGCTCGACGCCAAACAACGTGTCGGCCAGCGCCTCCCGGTCGCCATACATGCGGGCGTTGCGGTCGAGCAGGTCCCACTGCACCCAGTCGTAGTGCCTGCCACCAAGCTCTCGAGAACGTTTCACTTGGGCAAACGTGAAGCGGCTTTCCGGCAACATCGGCGTCCCCCCTTCTCCCCCGAACAAGACAGCAGACATCCCCCGACCAAACGTACGGGAACCAGTGCCGTAGGTGCAGGCGAGGGATGCAAATCCTTCCAGGCCGGCGCCAAATCAGCGATCACCGACTACTCGTTGAATGCTACCAAATGGTTGGTTAGCGCTCGTAGGCTTCGAGGTCGGAGCCCGGCGTTCCTGGCGCCGCGGCCGCCGGTTGAGTACCGTCACGCCAAGCTACCGTACGGCCGGTCCGCCGGCGGGGCAGGCATGACTTGATGTGCCGGCATGGGGCAGCCGCCCTCGCGGGACGCCCCCGCCGATCCCGCCGAGGCTCACGATGCTACGGGATGCTCGAAGAACCGCGAGGTCAGCCTCGCAGACGCCCCGGGCGACCCCGCAGAGGGTTCGTCCTCAGATGTCTCGCGTGTCGCGTGAAGACCGAGAACGCTCAGCCGCCAAAGCGGCGGTCACGGACCGCACCATGCTGCAGAATCCTGATATAGTTGGCGCGGTCGAACGCAGTTGGGTCGGGTATCGTGCGGCGACTCATCCGGGCGCGGAGACGCGGCACAGAGTCGATCTCGCGACTGGTGAGCCAGTCCACGAGACCGTCGAGCAACGTCTTCATGTACCCGACGCCGTGACGTATCAACGCGGACGTCGTGCCCACCACATCCGCGCCCACGAGGAGATACTTGACGACTTCGTCGGCCGTTTCCACACCGGTGCTGGCGGCGAGCGAGCCTCGCACGTTACCCGCCAGGACTCCGATCCACAACAGGGGCAGCCGGATCTCCGCCTTTCGGCTGAGCTCCAGGTCGCGCCGCAGTTCGAGGGTCACGAGGTCGATATCGGGTTCGTAGAACCGGTTGAAGAGCACGAAGCCGTCCGCTCCTGCCTGATCGAGCTGGCGCACTAGATGACCGACGGCGCTCAGGTACGGACTGAGCTTCATCGATACCGGGATCGAGACCGCCTCTTTGACTGCCCGCAGGACGTCCATGTAGCGTTGCTCGACCTCGGTCCCGCTCATCCTCAGGTCCGTTGGCAGGAAATAGACGTTGAGCTCAATGGCACTCGCACCGGCCTCTTGGGCCTGGCGCGCGTAGCCCGTCCACCCGGTTCGAGTGATCCCGTTGAGGCTCGCGATCACCGGAATATCCACCGCCTCACGGGCCCGGCGGATCAGCTCCAGATACTCGTGCGGCCCGGTGTGGTAGACCGCGGCGGCGGGAAAATACGAGAGCGCTTCCGCGTAGCTGTTGGTGCGGGCGTCGATCAGCCGCTCGACCTCGTCCGCCTCTTGATCGATCTGCTCTTCGAAGATCGAAGGCAGCACGATCGCCGCCGCCCCGCTGTCTTCCAGCTGGCGGATGCCTCCGAGCTCGAACCCGAGCGGCGAGGCCGACGCAATCAGCGGATTCTTGAGCGTGAGGCCAAGGTACCTGGTCGTTAGGTCCATCGCATACCCCTCCCCCCGCTACGCCCCGTGCGGTGCGGCGGCGAGAGACGGGCGAACCAGGTCAACCTGCGCCGACGCCCCGGCCATTTCTTCGTAGAGCCGGTACTTCTCTTCGATAGCCGCTTGGGCCTGCACGAGCAACGCTTCCGCGTCGTCCGGGTGGCTCTGCGCCAGGGCCTTGTAGCGCAGCTCGTTGTAGGCGTAGTCGCGAAACCGGATGGTCGGCCGCGGTGAGTCGAGACGGAACGGACGCTCTCCCACCGCGCGCATCGCGGGACTATACCGAAAGAGCGGCCAGTACCCGCTCGCCACCGCCAGGCTCTGCTGGTGCATCCCGTACTGCATGTCGATGCCGTGCGCGATGCACTGGCAGTAGGCAAGAATGATCGACGGACCAGGATACGCCTCCGCCTCGCGGAACGCCAGCAGCGTCTGCTGGGGGTTGGCCCCCATGGCCACCTGCGCGACATACACGTTCCCGTAGGCGATGGCCTGCAGCGCCAAGTCCTTCCGGGGGACACGCTTGCCCGCAGCCGCGAACTTGGCGATCGCCCCGAGCGGCGTCGCCTTCGAGGACTGCCCGCCCGTGTTCGAGTACACTTCGGTGTCCAGCACCAGCACATTCACGTCACGGCTGCTCGCCAGCACGTGGTCGAGCCCGCCATAGCCGATGTCGTAGGCCCACCCGTCGCCCCCGACAATCCAGATGCTGCGCCGCACCAGATGATCGACGACCGACAGCAGATCCTTGGCCGCAGGATCGTCACCCATCGCCCGGAGCCGGCGAACCAGCTCCACCACCCTCGCGCGCTGCGCCCGAATCTCGGACTCGTGGACCTGCGGCGCCTTGAGAATCTCGTCGACAAGCTCCCGGCCCAGCTTCGGCGCCAACGCGCTCGCGAGGGTTGCCGCCAATTCGCGATCCTTGTCTGCGGCGAGGCGGAAGCCAAGGCCGAACTCCGCGTTGTCCTCGAACAACGAGTTGGACCAGGCCGGGCCGCGACCCTCGCCATTCATCGACCACGGCGTCACCGGCAGATTGCCCCCGTAAATGGACGAACAGCCCGTGGCGTTCGCCACCAGCATCCGGTCGCCGAACAACTGCGACAGAAGCCGGAGGTAGGGCGTTTCCCCGCACCCAGCGCACGCCCCAGAGAATTCGAACAGTGGCTCGAGGTATTGCACGCCCCGCACGTTGGCGAAATCCACCCGCGCGCGATCATTCACCGGCAGCGTCTCGAAGAAAGCCATGTCACGGCGCGCGATCTCGAGCAGGGGCGCTTTCTCGCGGAGGTTGATCGCACGCATGCCGGGATTGACAGGGCTGTGCGCCGGGCACGCCTCCACGCACAAGCTGCACCCGGTGCAATCCTCGACGTAGAACTGCAGGGAGTAGCGGACCCCGGGGAAGCCGCGCGCATTGATCGGCGCGGACTTGAACCCCTGGGGCGCCCCGTCGAGCTTGGCGGCGTCAAAGTATTTGGCCCGAATGACCGAGTGCGGGCACACGAAGCTGCACTGGCCGCATTGGATGCAGAGGTCCGCTTCCCACAGGGGGACCATGTCGGCCACGTTCCGCTTCTCCCACCTGGCCGTGCCTGAGGGGAACGTACCGTCCACCGGCATGAGGCTCACCGGAATCCGGTCACCGAGCCCCTCCATCATCGGGCCGGTGACGGTGCGGACGAACTCCGGAGCCGCATCTGGCACGATCGGGGGGCGGTCCCATCCGCTCGTCACGCGGCTCGGCACGGGGACCTCGAACAGGGCCGCGAGCGACCGGTCGACCGCTTCGAAGTTCTTGCGCACGACCTCGGGGCCTTTGTCACCGTACGTTTTCTGGATCGTGCGCTTTATCTGCCGAATCGCCTCGTCTCTCGGCAACACGCCTGAGAGCGCAAAGAAGCACGTCTGTAGGACGGTGTTGGTGCGGCCCCGCAGACCCGCCTCCTCCGCGACCCCGGAGGCGTCGACGGCAAAGAGCCGGAGCCGCTTGTCCAGGACCTGCTGCTGCACCGAGCGCGGCAGGTGGTCCCACAGCTTGCCGGGTTCGAACGGAGCGTTTAACAGCACCGTGGCTCCGGGGGCGGCGATTCGCAGGATGTCCATCCGCTCCAGGAACTGGAACTGATGGCACCCGACGAAGCTCGCCTGTTGAATCAAGTAGGGCGAGTGAATCGGCCTCGGGCCGAAGCGCAGGTGCGAGATCGTCTGCGCCCCCGATTTGTGGGAGTCGTACACGAAGTAGCCCTGGGCGTAGAGGCCGGCATCCTCCGCGATGATCTGCACGCTGTTCTTGTTGGCGCCGACCGTGCCGTCCGAGCCGAGGCCGTAGAACACCGCCCGGACGACGTCGTCGGGCTCGATCGCAAACGCCGGATCCTCCTCAAGACTGGTGTGACTGACGTCGTCCACGATACCGACCGTGAACCCGTGGCGCGGCGTGAGGTGGGTAAGCTCGTCGAAGACCGCCTTGACCATGGCCGGGGTGCAGTCCTTGCACGACAGACCATAGCGCCCTCCGACCACCCTCGGCATCGCGGGTCGCGTGCCGGCGGCCACCGCCTGCGCGAGCGCGCTCACGACGTCGAGATACAGCGGCTCGCCGGTGGCGCCAGGCTCCTTCGTCCGCTCGAGCACGGCGATGGCGCGCGTCGTGGCCGGCAGGGCGGCCGCAAACGCGCCCGCGGCAAAGGGGCGGTAGAGCCGGACCTGAACGACGCCCACCTTCTCGCCGCGCGCGGCGAGCGCGGCGACCGTGTCGCGCACCGTCTCGGCGCCGGAGCCCATCAACACGATCACGCGCTCCGCATCCGGAGGTCCGCTGTACTCGAACAGCTTGTAGCGGCGGCCGGTGAGCGCGGCGAATCGCTCCATCGCCGCCTCCACGATGTCCGAGACCTTCGCATAGAATGGGTTGGCCGCCTCGCGCGCCTGGAAATACGTATCGGGATTGTGCGCGGTCCCGCGGATGAACGGGTGCTCCGGGTTGAGCGCGCGAGCGCGATGCGCGCGGACGAGCTCGTCATCGATCATGGCCCTGAGATGCTCGTCAGGGAGCACCTCCAGGGTGTTGACCTCGTGCGACGTGCGGAACCCGTCGAAGAAATGCAGGAACGGCACGCGCGAGGCGAGCGTCGCCGCCTGCGCCAGGAGCGCGCTGTCGTGCGCCTCCTGCACCGAGCCGGAGCACAACAACGCGAATCCGGCGGGACGCGCCAGCATCACGTCCGAGTGATCCCCGAAAATGGACAGCGCGCTGGTCGCGACCGTGCGCGCCGCTACGTGGAACACCGTCGCGGTGAGTTCGCCGGCGATCTTCAGCATGTTGGGGAGCATCAACAGGAGTCCCTGGGACGCTGTGAAAGTCGTCGTCAGGGCCCCGGACTGCAACGCCCCGTGGACGGCGCCGGCGGCGCCGCCCTCGCTTTGCATCTCCTGGACGATCGGGACATTGCCCCAGATGTTCCGCACGCCCGCTGCTGCCCACTCGTCCGCGAGCTCGGCCATCGTTGACGACGGCGTGATGGGATAGATCGCGCACACCTCATTGACCCGATAGGCCACGTGCGCGACGGCGGTGTTGCCGTCCATGGCCGTAAGCTGACGCACCATCTTCCTCACCTCTCCCGCATTGCTGACGCTGCGCTACCGGCCTCGCCGCCGCGACGTCACAACGGCTCAGGGATCATCTCGATGGCGTGACACGGACATGCCTCGAAGCAGACCGCGCAGCCGGTACACTTGTCATAGTCATAGCGGTACTTGCGGCCCGGTCCGAGCTTCACGATGGCGTCCTCGGGGCAGGCCGCGTAGCACTGGTCGCACTCAAAGCAGTTCCCGCAGCTGAGGCAGCGCTGCGCCTCATAGCGCGCCTCCGGCTCGGTCAGCCCCGCCACGACCTCCTCGAACCCGCTGAGCCGGGCGGCGGTCGCGAGCGTGTGCTGCACCGACGGATCTGCATCGCTGAAGACCGGGAGGTTGAGCATCGCGAACGACACCAGCGGCGGCGGCACCGGAACCTCGTACCGCGCGCCGCGCAACCACGCGTCGATGTACCGCGCCGCCAACTTGCCGTGCCCGACCGCCACCGTCACCGTCCGCTCGCCCGGCACCATGTCGCCCCCGGCGAAAATGCCGGGATGGCCCGTCATCATGTCCGGGCCGACCAGCACCGTCCCGTCCGGCTTGAACTCGATGCCCGGGACGCGTCGCAGGAAGGCGCTCTCGGTCTCCTGTCCCAGCGCGAGCACGACGGCATCCGCGCTCAGGGTCTCCACCTCTCCCGTCGGCTGTGGCCAGCCGTGGGCGTCCAGGGCCATCCGCTCGACGGTCAACGACGTCCCCGCGATCTCCTTGATCGTCGTCAGCCACTTGATCTTGACGCCCTCCTCGAGGGCTTCGTCGGCCTCGAACTCGTGGGCCGGCATGTGGGCGCGGTCGCGCCGGTACACGATCAGCGCCTCGTCCGCCCCCAGGCGTCGCGCGGTGCGCGCCGCGTCCATGGCGGTGTTCCCCCCGCCGTAGATCACCACCCGCCGCCCGAGGAGCGGGCGCTCGCCCGCCCCGGCGCCGCGCAGGACGTTGACCGCGTCGAGCACCCGCGCCGCGTCCCGGGCCGGGATCTCGACGTGGCGGCTGATGTGGGCGCCTATGGCAATGAAGACCGCGTCGTATCGTCCGGCCTCCTGTTCCGCGAGGACATCTTTGACAGGATGGTTGAGGACGATGGTGACCCCCATCTCCTCGATCCGGCGAATCTCCCCCAGGAGCTCACGGCGGGGCAGGCGGTACTGGGGAATGCCGAAGTGCAACATCCCGCCGGGCACGGGCCCCGCCTCGTGGATCTCGACCCGGTGACCGAGGCGGGTCAGGTGATAGGCCGCCGACAGGCCGCTCGGGCCCGCGCCGACAATCAGGACGCGCTTGCCAGAGGGTTGCCTCTCGACCGGGAATGGCCAATGCTCGGCCGCCGCCATGTCGCCGAGGAAGCGCTCCACCGCGTGGATACTCACGGACGCATCCAGGTCGGCACGATTGCAGTGGCTTTCACAGGGGTGGTAACACACCCGCCCGTGTACGGCCGGCAACGGATTGTCCCGGACGAGCGTTTCCCACGCCTGCCGGTACTTTCCCGCCTGCGCGAGCGCGAGCCACGCCTGGATGTCTTCACCGGCCGGGCACGCGTGGTTGCACGGCGGGAGGAGGTTCACGTAGACGGGACGTCGTTGCCGAATTGGCCCGGTCCCTTTCTCATGCGTCAAGTCGACAATCGGGGTCAGGTCGCGGGCTCGTTTCGCCATGTCCATGCCTCCTCGATGAGAACGCCCCGCATTCGAGAATACCGCACCGCGCGCACATCTCCAACCACCGGGCGAGCCTGCAACTGAGGCTTCGCCCCGTCCGCTCCACCTGCCCCCAACGGCGAGCGATTGAAAGAACGCCAGACGCGCGCCACTTGGGTCAGGCGCGCGATGGGGCGGGCTGACCGTGCGTTGCCAACTTGGTGATCAGGCGGCTGATCTCCCCCTCCGGCAATGGCTCGGGCGTGCCCAGAAGCAACGCCTGGTAGGCAATCTGCGCGATGTACTCCACCGTTGCGGCCACATTGACGGCTTCGCCGACGGATCCTCCGATGGTCAGCACACCGTGGTTCCGTAGGAGAACGGCCTTGCCCTTCCCGATCGCGCGGAGGGCGTTTGCGCCCATCTCGGGCGTGCCATAGGTGGCGTACTCCGCAACCGGCACACTTCCGCCCGCAACAGCGATCAGGTAATGCACAGGGGGAATTGCCCGCCCCAGGCATGCAAAAGTCGTGGCAAAGATCGAGTGCGTGTGCGCGATGCCCATGACATGCGCGCACGCACGATAGACGGCGGTGTGCATGGGGGTTTCCGACGAGGGCTTCCGGCCTCCGTCGACCACCGTTCCTTGGACGTCGAGGACCACGACATCCGCCGGGGTGAGGGTCTCGTAGCGCATCCCGGTGGGGGTGATCAGCACATATCCGGTCTTGCGATCCCGAGCGCTGATATTTCCCGCCGTTCCCTGAATCAGATTCGTCTTGTAACACTGTATCGCCGCATCGAGCACTTCGGTGCGCAATCCTTCAAGCAGCATGACGTCTTCTCCGTTCCGATTGGCATGTGCCCAATGGATCAGCTCTGTTTCATCGAATCCTCGCTCATCGTATCTTCGTTCATCGTGTCATTCAACCAGCGCCACGAGCTGCAGGAGGTTCTCAACCACGAAGTCGGGCGCACGGCTCATCTTGGCGACATCCTCGCGCCGCGACACGCCGGTGAGCGTCAGCGCAGTCAACATCCCGGCGTTCTGGCCCATCCGCATGTCGGTTTCGAGGCGATCACCGACCACCACACAGCGGAGAGGCGGCAGCCGCAATCGCTCTGACGCGGCTTGCATCATGAGCGGCGAGGGTTTCCCGGCGAACAGCTCCACCCGGCGATCGCTGATGTGTTCCAGCGCCGCGACCGTCGCGCCGGCGTCGGGGATCGCGCCGCCGGGCATCGGACACGTCTTGTCCAAGTTCGTCGCAAAGAATCGTGCACCACGGCGCAGCGCCTGATACGCCGTGTTGAGCTTGCGGTAGTCCAGGGTGCGGTCAAATGCGACGACGACCGCATCGATCCGGTCCGGGTGAATCACGCCTTTGGGGTTCTGGTCCTCGAACTCGTCGACGACGTTCAACCCGTAACCGCGCAGTTCCGCGATGAGGTCGGGCTCGCCAATGACGTACAGGCGAAGCGCCGGCATCGTCCTGGCGAGATGACGTCCGAGCACATACGCGGACGTGATGACCTGGTCGGTGGTTGCTGGAATCCCGAGGCGCGTCAACTTCCGCGCATACGATTCGCGCGGCTCGAGCGGTTTGTTGCTGACGAAGAGGATCTTCTTGCCGCGCTGCCGCAGCGCGGCGATGCCCTCCGCCGCGCCGGGAACGATCGTGTCTCCCAGGTAGACGGTACCGTCCAGATCAAACACGAACCCGTCGACGCGCGGCGGCATCAGGTCACATCCGGCGGTGGCACATCACGGCGCGGCCTCAGAGCAGGCGCAGTTCCCGCAGGATGGCGCCCACCCGTTCCTCCTCCGCCGCCGTCAGGCCCACCATCGGCTCGCACATGCGGCTCGTGCGGATCACTCCGAGGAGCTTGAGCGCCGCCTTGAACCCCGCGAGGGCGCCGTCCGAGTGGGACTGCCCGGTCGCGCCCTGCCGGGTAATTTGGAACAGATGGATCAGCGTGTCCTGCACTGTCCGGGCCGCCTCGGCTCGCCCCGCCCGCGCGTCATCGTAGACCCTGACGTACGCCCGCGGGGCGACGTTGGCGAGTCCGGGCACGGCTCCCGCCATGCCCATGGCCACGGCCGCGTCCACGAGGAACTCCAGCCCGGTGAGCACGGCGAATCCGGGCACGTCGCGCGTCTGGAGCAAGAGTTCGCGGGTCGCGGACAGATCCGGCGAACTGTCCTTCACGGCACACACCGTCCCCTCGCGCGCGAGCGTCGCGACCGTCTCCCGGTCGAGCGCCACCTTCGTGAACTGAGGAAGGTTGTAGGCGACAAGGGGAAACGGGTGCCGCCGGGCCAATCCCCGGAACAGGCGGATGATCTCCATCTGATTGGCGACGTAGTAATACGTCGGCGCCACGACTGCGCCGTCCGCGCCCGCCGCCCGCGCCGCGTCCAGCGATGCGGCGACGCGCCGCAACGATAGGTCCGTGACGCCGGCGAGCACCGGCACACGCCCGCTCGCGGTCTCCACGACCGTGCGGATCACGGTGTCGCGCTGGCGCGCGTCCAGCGAGGGACCCTCGCCCGTCGAGCCGAGGACAAACAGTCCGTGCACGCCGCCCGCGAGCAGGAACTCGGTCAGCGTTCGCAAAGACCGCGTGTCCACCTCGCCGTCGGAGTCCAGCGGCGTGACCAGCGGGGGGACGATACCTCGAATCTCGAGCATGCTCCCGCCTCACGCTCCCCGGAGGGTGCGCGGATCCAACGCGTCGCGAGCCCCGTCCCCGATGAAGTTCACGCACAGCACGGTCAGCACGATCAGCACCGCGGGCGGCACCCAGATCCACGGCGCATTGCGCAAGATCTGAAGCTGGATGGCGGGCTCCAGCATATTCCCCCAACTCGGCGTCGGGAGCGGCACCCCGAGCCCGAGGAAGCTCAAGCCGGCCTCGGTCAAGATCGCCTGCCCGACGCCGAACGCCCCTTGCGCCAGAACCGGCGCGATCGCGTTGGGAAGGAGGTGGCGCCACATGATCCGGCGATCCGGCGCGCCAAGGCACCGGGCGGCCTCGACGTATACTTGCTCACGAAGCGTGAGGAACTCCGCGCGGGCGAGCCGAGCGACGCCCATCCAACTGACGCCGCCGATGATCAGGATCGTGTTCGTGACGCCGGGCCCTACGAACACGACGAGGGTCATCATCAAGACGATGCTGGGAAACGTCATCACCACGTCGGTCACGCGCTGGAGGAACATGTCCACCCAACCGAGGTAGTATCCGGAGAGCGCACCCACGGTGATGCCGAGCGTCATCGAAATCAGGGTTGACAGCAGGCCGATTGCCAGGGACACCCGGGCCCCGTGGAGCGCCCTGCTCCAGATATCGCGGCCGATCGTGTCCGTTCCCAGCCAGTGCACCAGCGATGGAGCGAGGGACCCGCGGCCCAGGTCTATCGCGTTCGGCGGATACCGTTGGATGATTGGCGCGGCCAGGGCCAACGCGATGAACACGCCGAGCGCCGCCGACGACGCCATCGCCAGTCGATGGCGTCGGAAGCGCTCATACGCTTGCCGGACAATTGACGGGGCGCCCGCCGGGTGTCCGGCCAACGGGCTCGGCCCGGTCCCTGAGATGCCGTCGTGCCCCCGGGCGCGGTCGCTCATCGGTAGCGGATCCGCGGGTCCACAAGCGCGTACGCGACGTCTGTGAGCAGATTCGTCAACAAGATGGCACCCGCCGACACCAAGTCCAACCCCATGATCAGCGGATAGTCGCGCGCCTGGACCGCGTCGAGATACAGCGACCCCATGCCCGGCCACGAGAAAATCGTCTCGATGAAGACCGCGCCCACAACCAGCCCGGGGAGGCTCAGACCAATCGCGGTGACGACGGGCAGGAGCGCGTTGCGGAGCGCGTGCACACCGATGACGCGCCGCTCGCCCAGACCCTTCGCGCGGGCGGTCGCCATGAAGTCCTGATGGAGCACCTCCAACATGCTGAAGCGCGTGTACCGCATGAACATCGCCAGATACCCGAAGCTCAGCATGCACGCCGGCAGGATGACATGGTACAACGTGTCCCAGAAGGACGGCGGCGCGCCCACGGTGACGAGCCCCCCGGCGGGGAAGAGCGGCAGGCGGAGGGCCAGCGTGTACAGGCCGAAGATCCCCGTGATGAATGCCGGCATCGAGACGCCGAGAAACGACAGGGCGGTCAGGGTGTAGTCCCAGACCGAGTATTGTCGTAACGCGGTCACGATTCCCAGCGACACGCCGACGGCGATCCCCAGACTCAGGGCCACGCCCACGAGCAGAACCGTCGCGCTGAAGTGCTGCGCGATCAGGCTTCCCACGGGATCGCCGTTCTTGATGCGGTACCCAAGGTGGCCTCGTGCCGCCTCGGCCAGCCATTTCACATAGCGGACCTCGAGCGGCTGATTGAGCCCGAGCCGGGCTCGCACCGCCGCCATCTGTTCGGCGGTGCCGCCAAGCTCCGGGTTCACGAAGTAGGTGGCGGGGTCGCCGGGCATCAGGTTGACGAGCACGAAGACCACGAGCGTGACGCCGAACAGGACCGGAAGGCTCACCAGCACGCGCCGGGTTACGTAGGCGAGCACGCGCTCACTCCGCTTGCCACGGCGGGAGGCCGCGGCACGGCCTCACCCGCCGTGGCATCTGCGGTCCCCGGCACCCACCGGCATGCTGCCCGACCCCGCGGCCCGCGCCGTGGAGACTGCACGATGCGCAGGAAGGCGCCCCCCGCGTCGATTCTCGATTAGGGCATCCGCTCCCACCGTTCGGAGTGGTCCTCATACGGCCCCCCGCTTGGCGCCGGATACCAGTAGAAATTCCGCACGGTTGTGCTCACTACACCGTATCGGAACCCCACCCAGAGCGGCAGCTCGAAGAGCGTCTCGGCCTCGTACGCGCATACGGCCTGCATCCCCTGAGTGTAGTCCCGATCGGACGAAGCCCGCTCGGAGGCTTCGACGACACTCGGCAGGCGCGGATCGTCCCAGCCGCCCCAGGGCTTTCCATCCTGCGTCTGGGCGCTGGCGAGGACGTAGAAACGGGGCGACTGACCGAAGGCGATCCCGGCCCCCCGATACGACGCGTCCCAGCCAACCCCCGTATAGTACCTCGCGTTGTACGCCGGGACGTCCATGACGGACGGCGTCACCATCACCCCGACCTGCGCGAGATACTGCTGCATCGCCTGGAGTGCGTCCTTCTGCTGTTGTGAGTCGTAGTACGTCCACAGCGTGACGGGATCGGAGGTCCACCCCGCCGCGCGGAGGAGGTCCCGGGCGTGGGCCGGATTGTACGGGTAGGTCTTGACGTTCGCCGGCCAGAACTGCTTCTCCGGAAGGTCGCACGGAGCCATGTACGCGGTGTCCTTGAAGACGTTGTGCACGATCGTCGGCCGGTCGATCGCGGCCAACAGCGCTTCCCGCACCCGCGGATCCTGGAACCTCTTATTGCGCATGTTCAGACTGATGTAGTTCGATGTAAACGAGGAGCCCGACAGAATTCTCAAAGCGAGGTTCGTCTTCAGTTGGGCCGCCACGTCCGGATCGGTGTACGCGAACTGGATCTCCCCGCGCTGCAGGGCGATCGTCGCGGCCGTCTGGTCGTTGATGTATCGGTTGATCAAGTGCGCGAGGTGCGGCACGCCGTTCCAATAGTACTGGTTGGGCACGGTATCCTGGTATTGGTCTTCAAGGTAGCGGGCGACCTTCCAGGGACCCGTACCGATCGGCTGCGTCATGAACCAGTTGCTCCTTGCGAGCTGCGCCGGATCCTGCCCCTTCAGGATGTGAGCGGGCAGAATGTACGCCCACAGCAAGCGGTACGGGAATCGAGGGTCGGCCTGCGTCAGGGAGAACTCAACCGTCAGCGGGCCCGTGATCTTGATCCCGTCGATTTCCTTTGCCTGCCCCTTGGCAAACGCCGACGCTCCGACCAACAGGTTGGTCAGGCCCGGTTCGTACCGCCACCCGAACGCGGGGTTCAGGGCCAGCTCGAGCGTGAACTTCACGTCGGTTGCGTCGAACGGCGCCCCGTCCTGCCACTTCACGTTCGGCCGCAGGGTGAACGTCCACGTCGTGGCGCCCGCGTTCGCTTGCCACCGCACCGCGAGTTGCGGCGCAAGTCCGTTGATGTCCTGGTTGAAGCTGACGAGGGGCGACCAGATCTTCATGAGCCACGTGTTGCCGGCGGTGTTGTTGTAAGGACGAGCCCCGGGCGCGCCGCCCGGTCCCAAGTCAAAGGTTCCGATCAAGACACCCTGAGAGACAGCGGGGGCCGCCGGTAACGCCACTACACCAACCCCGACGAGCACCGCCACGCAGACGACGACCATCCCTTGCACCTTGTTGCGGAGTGACATTGCATCACCTCCCCCGCCTGCTGTCCCGGTAACGTTTCCTCATCGGGCGGTCACCCTCCCGCCCCCGCTCCGACCTGTTCGGAAGTCCCCTTCGATGGCCGGGCGGCGTCAAATCGATCCACCGCGCCCCGGTCCCGCCGGGGATGGCGGCAAGTGCCCGCGCGGGATGCCCATGCCGCCCGGGAGTTACCGCACAATCAGTACCGGCCTGCGAGCGCGATGCAGCACGCGCTCACTCACGCTCCCAAGGATAAGACCCTCCAGCTGGGTGAGACCTCGGCAGCCCATCACGATCAAGTCTACATTCTTCGCCGTCGCGACTGCCAAGATTTCGCTCGGAGGATCGCCGCGACGATACTCCTTTGTGATCCACGCATCCACGGTCCCAAACTCGCGCACGGTGACCTCCAGGATCTCCCGGCCAGCCCGCTCGAGGTCCTCCTCGAGCCCCACCACGTCCACTGCCGCGCTGCCCAGACCGCCGTACGCCGCGGCAGGCACGTAACCGACATGGACCACGATCAACTCGACTTCACGCGCCTCCTGTGCTAGCCGCGCGAGGAATGTGGCTGCGCGCAGCGCATGAGGAGATCCGTCCGTCGCGAGCAGGATGCGCATCATCGCCGCTCATCCCTCCGCCGCCTTCCGGCGACGACGATTGGGCGGGGCATCGGCCGCGGCTTGACGCTTGCACACTGCGGCATGGGAGCCAACGCAGCAGCAGTTTCACGAAAAGGGGGCTCGGGCTGGCTCGGGGACACCTGAATGACATCTCTTGCGCCGACGACGCCCACGACACACCCGCCCCCCGGCCCGCGGTGCACCGTCTCGTGCAGGGCCGCAACACTCCCCGCCAGAGTGACCCCGCCCACGGAGAGCGGATGGAGGGTTATGATCTCATCCGTACTCAGCTCGGCACCGGCCATGCGAGTCGCAGGATCAGGTTCGTGACCGGCTTGTGCTGGGCCGCGTGCCCCTCACTGAATCAACCACGGGGACTCACCCCCCGGCGGAACAGAAGCACCAAAGGAAGGCAGAACGCCATCCCTGCCCCCATCAGCATGAAGACGTATTCGAACGCGATCACGGAGGCCTGCTGGCTGAAGAAAAGGTGGAGGACTGCCAGCGCCTGGTAGTGCGCCACCCAAGGATTGCTCCCGCGGACCGCGAGCCCGACCTCGTACGTCTGCCACCACCGCATGAACGTGGGGTTATAGGGAGACGCATACCGGATGAGATGCGCACTGGCCGTGGCGAACCGGCGGTCGAAGAGTGCGACCACGAGGGCCGTGCCGAGACTGCCGCCAAGCTGCCAGACGAGGTTGGACAGGCCCGTCGCGCTCTGCATCAGGGCGCGTGGGATGGTGGCGAGCGCGGCCGTGGCCAGCGGAACCCACATCATCGCAAACGCGATCCCTTGGATCACCTGAGGAGCGAGGATCTGAAGCGGCCCGGTGTCGAGCGTGAAGCGCCCCATCGCAAGACCCGCTGCGGCCCCCAGGACCAGGCCCGTCGGAACCATGACATAGACGCCCAGCCTGTTGTACAGGGCGCCGAAGATCGGCATCAGAAACACCATGGTCAGCGCGCGAGGCATGAGCGCCAAGCCGGCCTGCGTGGCGTCATATCCCAGCAGGTTCTGCAGGAACAGCGGAAGCATGATGAGAACGCCGAACATGGCCAGCCCATTGATCGTGCTGATCGCTGTTGCAGCCGAGAATGCAACGTTCTGGAAAATGCGAAGATTCACGGCCGGAGCATGGATGCGGAGCTCCCACACAACGAACGCCACGAGCGTCGTGACCGCGATCAGGCCCAGGGCGGTAATGAACGCGCTCTGGAACCACGCGTTCCGCTCTCCCTCCTGGAGCGCGATCTGGAACGACGCCAGCCCCACCGCCAGCAGCCCGATCCCGACGGCGTCGACCCGCTCGACGGGCCGGGCCCGCATATACGGCGGGTCCTCGATGAACCGCGCCCCCAGCAACAGCGCCACCGCCCCTACCGGGAGGTTGACGAAAAAGATCCACGGCCACGTGTAATTGTCGGTGAGCCAACCTCCCAGCAGCGGTCCGATGGCCGGTCCCAGCAGCACGATCATCCCGAAGAGACCCATGGCCTGCCCACGCTCTTCCTGCGGAAACGTCTCCCACATGATCGCCTGAGCGATCGGTCGCACCGCACCCCCGCCCAAGCCCTGAATGCAGCGGAACAAGAGGAGTTGCCACAGCGTCCGGGACATGCCGCAAAGCGCTGAGGCGCCGGTGAAGAGCATGACGGATAGCAGGTAGAACCGCTTCCGCCCCAGGACGGAACTCAGCCAGGCCGTCAGCGGCATCACGATGACGAGGGTGATGAGGTAGGAGGTGACGACCCAGGCCACTTCGTCGGTCGTGACCCCGTACGTGGCCTGGATGTGCACCAGCGCCACGTTCACAACGCTCGTGTCGATCGAGCCCATGAGCGAGCCGAGGAGTACGGTGAAAAAGATGGTCCACTTGCTGGTCACCGCCGCCCGTCCCGACGCTTTCTCCCCGGCGCGTAACGCGGCGATGCCCATCTGCCTCAGCGGGACCGGCGCGGGGTGTCGATCGCAGCCTCCACCGACGGGCCGGCCGTCGGCCGCGGGCTCGGATCAGCGTTTCCGTCCAGCGCGATGTACACCGGCACGAGCGAAACGACCTTGACGAAGTTGCCTGCTGGATCGAATCTCCACCCGCACGCCGCCGAACTCGATCGTTCCAATATTCCGCGCAACGGGACGATGTCCTGGTCGGCGGAGCCACCCGGGTGGCCCCGCCGGCAGGAGTCTTCTCAGGCGCCCACATCGGTCTTTCGATCATGCGCAGAGCCAACGTCTGCGACACACCAGGTGGTACGATAGAGGCGAAGACCACCCGGGACCTTGAATGGCCGGCCAGAGCCGGGACCGCCCCGGATCGGAGGCTGCAAGTGCGGGACTCGGAAGGTCTTCTGCGGGAGATTGCCGAGCGGGAGCAAGAGCTCCAGCGGCGCGTGGTGAGCGCACACGCTGAAGCTACCCGGCTGGTCGAGCAGGCTCAGCGGGAGGCAGAGCGCATCCAGGCCCAGGCTCGGGAGCAGGTGCGCGCTCTGGAGGCGAACGCGGCCTCTGAGGCGGCGCGAGAAGCCGAGCAAGCCAGCTTGGAGGTCATGGCGGAGGCGCAGGCGGAAGCCACCAAGCTGCGCCAGCAGGCCGAGAAGCGCAAGACACAGGCCGTCAACCTCGTGGTGCGCGAGATCCTGGGGGGGCACGCATGATCGTGCCCATGAGCCGGCTTACTGTGCTCGGCCCCCGGCGACTGCGGGCCGCAGTGGTAGACGCCGTGCAGGACCTCGGATTACTCCACGTCGACTACGCGCGTGCCCGTGACGGGGCCATTCATCCTGAGAAGCTGAGTGACGAGGACGACGCTCGCCGCGCGTCTGCCGACGCCATACGGACGCGCGCCGAAGGCGTCCTGGCGTTGCTGCCGCAGCCGGAGACTTCCCCCAGACCGACGGACCTGTACGCAGTGGAACCCCCTGAGCCGCTCCCGCAGCGTCTCGAAGGCGTGGAGCGCTCGGTCCACGCAGTCACGCGACATCTGCTGGAGGCGGAAGAAGAACGGGAGATCCTCGCTGCCTACGGCCCGGCCATCCAGATGCTGGCGCCACTCCTCGTGCTCTTCGAACGCAGCCAGCGCCTCGACGTCACGGGGTTCCTTCTCGACGTCCGAGCCCCGGGACGAATCGAGGCCGTGCGGGCCGACCTCACGTCAGCGACCCAGGGACGGACGGTGCTGGTCAGTCAGCCGGTAGGAGACCACGTCATCGGCGCGGTCGCGCATTTGCGGCGGGATGCGGAGGCCGTCCGAACGGTCCTGACTGGTGCCGGAGGGCGCGAGCTGCGGCTTCCTGCCCGAGTCCACGGAAAACCGCTCAGGGATGCGGTCCAGGAACTGAAGGCGCGTACGAATGCGCTGCCGGGAGAGATCGAGGAGTTGAGGCGCCAACTACGGGAGCTGAGCGAAGGGCATCGTGCGGAGGTGGCATCCGCCGCCGCCGTGGCCCGCGATGCGGTCGAGCGATTCGACCTCATGGGAAAGCTCCCCATGTCCCGGTACGTCTTCGTCCTCCGCGGCTGGGTTCCGACGCGTCAGGTCCCCCATATACGCCACGGGCTCGCGCGCCGGTTCGCATCGGAAGTACTCGTGTACGACGAACCGGCCCCCGTCCGGCACCCCGATGATGTTCCAGTTCTCTTGGACAACCCGGCCTGGCTCAAACCCTTCGAGCTGTTTCTGCGGATCTGTGATCCGCCCCGCTACGGGACGTTCGATCCGACAGTCTACTTCGCGATTGGCATGCCCTTGTTTGTGGGCGCCATCGTCGGAGACGTCGGGTACGGACTCGGGCTGCTCGCCGTCACCCTGTGGCTCCGGGCGAAAGCCGTGACCGGGCGTCCGTGGCACATTGTGCTGGCCCGTCTTGATTTCGGCTTCACCCTGACCCCGGCCGTGATGCGCCTCGTGGTGGTCTTGCTGGGGTGGGTGACCGCGTCGACGCTGGTTTTCGGGGTCGTCTTCGGCGAAGTCTTCGGCGACCTGCCCCAGCGACTCATCCCAGGATTCCATCCCATGTTCGACCGGCTCGAGGGGTTGACCGTCTACCTGTACCTCTCCATTGGCTTCGGACTCGCCCACGTGTGTTTGGGCCTCATGTTGCAGATGGTCAAGAGCGTGCGGCGGCGCGAGTTCAGGGGATTTCTGGAAGCACTATCCATCGTGAGCGGAGCGGCCACCGTGTTCACCTGGATCGCGACTCAGGCTCACGTCCTGCCGGCAAGTCCGTTCCACCCGGTCCTGGTCACGGGTGCCGCAGTGTTCGTATTCTCGTTGTTGTGCTCCCGGACCTGGGGCAGCGTGATGTGGATCATGGAGAGCGTGTCGGCATTCGGCCAGATCATTTCCTACGCCCGGATCTTTGCGGTCGGGATCGCCTCCCTAGGATTGGCCATTGTGGCCAACAACCTGGGCGCGAGCGTTCCCGCTCTTTTCCTCGGGATCCTCGTGGGGGCGATCGCCCACGTGATGTTCTTCGGGCTGACGGTACTCGGCCATTTCCTCCAGCCCGCTCGACTCCACTGGGTCGAGTTCTTTTCGCAGTTCAAGTACTACCAAGACACCGGACGCCCGTACCGACCATTCCAACGTCTCGGAGGTGGAGTCACGTGAAGCCACGCTGTGCGACGATGACACTTGCTTTCACGGTCGCGTTCGTGGTCGTTCTCACCATGGTGGCAGGCGCCCAAGAGGCCGCGAGGCCAGCCAGCGTCGGTGTGGGACAGGGGCTCATGGGGTTCGGGGCCGCGATGGCCATCGGGCTCGGAGCGCTCGGAACCGGGATTGCTCAGTCGCGGATCGGGAGCGCTGCGGCCGGCGTCGTGGCGGAACGACCGGAGATGTTGGGCTTGATGCTCATCTTCCTGGTGATCCCGGAGACACTGGTCATCTTCGGGTTCGTGATCGCGTTCTTCTTGTACGGGAAGATCTGACCCCTTGAGAGGAAAATCGACCGTCCCAATGGAGTCCGAGTTGATGCGCCTGTTGGAGCAGGAAGTCCACGCCGAGGTGGACGGGGTGCTGGCCGAGGCCCGTGGACGGGCCGACGAGATCGTGGCAGCAGCCCGCCGCGCCGCAGACGAGACCGTGGCCGAGGCACGGCGGCGGGTGGAACGTCGGCGCATCGAGACGCATAGCCGGGCGGCGAGCGCCGCGAAGCTGCGGGCGGCGGCCTTGATCTTGCAGACGAAGGACGAGGCCATCCGTGGGGTTCTGGACGATGCCGAGGCCGCGGCACGTGATGCGCTCCGGGACCCTGCACGGAGGCGCGCGGTGCTCCGGGCCTTCCTTGAGGAAGCTGGCCAGGCGCTGGGCAAGGGGCAGGTCACTGTCGAGGTTCCGCCGGATGACGGTCCCGCGGTGGTGGAAGCATGCGGCGCCCTCGGGATGGGTGCTGAAGTGCGCGAAGGCCTCGACGTCGAGGACGGGATCAGGGTGGTGAGCGCGGACCGCCGTGCCGTGATCGAGAATACCCTGACGAGCCGGCTGGCGCGCGTCCGGCACGGGCTGGCAACTCGGGTGGCGTCCGTCTTGTGGGGTTCCGAGGTCTGATGGGCGACTTCGCCTACGTCAATGCCCGCGTTAGAGTGATGAAGTCGCAGCTGCTCCCGCCCGCGCGCGTGGAGGAGCTACTGCGTCTCCCTGACCTGGACGCGCTCACCCATGCGCTCGCCGACACTCCGTATCGCGTGGAGCTCCACGAAGCGCTCACTCGGTTTAGGGGCGTTCGGGCCGTGGACGAGGCGGTCGCCCAGCACTTCTATCGGACAACGAGGAGGATCCTCAGCTTCGCCGACGGCCAGGAGCGCCGCCTCATCGAAGTCGTTCTCCTGCGCTATGACCTGCAAAACATCCGGGCCATCGTGCGCGGGCGACACACCGAGAAAGACGACGCCGACATCCTGGCGACGCTGTACCCGGGCGGCCTCCTCAGCGAGGCGAAACTCCAAGAGCTGCTGCGGCAGCCCGACCTTCGCACTATCGCGGACACGCTGATCATGTGGCTGCACCCCCTCGGGCTTGACCTCCGTCAGGGCGTCAACGCGGCCGAGCGCAGCGGGCGGCTCCTCGATATCGAGGTCGCGCTGGACGCCGCCTACTTCCGTTACGGCCTCCGAGAGGGCCGCCGCGAAGTGACCCTGCGGCGCTTTCTGGGGATGGCGATCGCGGCGACAAACCTCAGGACCGCCCTCATCCTCCGGCGGGTCAAGGACCTCACGGAGGAGGAGCGGGGTCGATTCTTCATCCCGGGCGAAAACATCTTGCCGCGTGAGCGGTTCGTTGTCCTGGCCGACCCCGAGTCGAGTCTCAGCGAGGTGACGAAGATCCGGCCGTTCGGGGCCGATCTCGGGGGGACCGAGGATCTTCTCGAGATCGAGCGGAGGCTTGACCGGGTGTTCCAGCGTGAAGCGGCGCAGTTCTCCATGGGCGACCCGCTCGCGCTGGACCTCGTCATCGGATTCCTCGCCCGCAAAGGCGCCGAAGTCAGCAACCTCCGGGTGATCGCGCACGCGCGATACCTCGGCTTGCCCGAGGACGCGACTCGGCGGGAGTTGGTCGGTGTACAAGGTCGCGATTATCACGGACTCTGAAACGGCCACCGGGTTTCGCTTGGCCGGAGTGGAAGTCAAAGAGGCAGCGACATCGGCCGAGGCGCTGGAACTTCTCCGGCAGTATATCGCCGCCGGGTATGGACTCGTGGCCGTGAACGAGGGCTTGCTTCAGGGAACGCGCGCGGCTCGGGCCCGGATCCTGCGGGGACGAGACCTGCCTGTCATCGTCTCCCTCCCAGCGGCACGCGTCCAGCAGGAGAGCGCAGAAACGTACATCCAGCGGCTGGTAAAGGAGCACCTTGGGCTCGTTGTGAAGCTCGCGATCCTCCGGGGAGATGGGAGGGTGCGCCGATCGCAGTGACCGGATACATTACACGCATTTCCGGCCCGGCGGTCATCGCGACGGGGTTGGTGAGCGCCCGGATGTACGACCTCGTGCGGGTCGGAAAGGAGAAGCTCATCGGCGAGATCATCAGGCTGGATGGCGATACCGCGTTCGTCCAGGTCTACGAGGATACCTCGGGCCTCTACGTGGGTGAGCCCGTAGAGTCCACCGATGCCCCGCTCACCGTGGAGCTCGGACCGGGGATGCTGGGCAGCATCTACGACGGTATCCAGCGCCCTCTGGACAAGATCCGAGAGCTCCACGGCGATTTCATCGCCCGGGGCGTCGTCGCCGCCGCGCTGGATCGGTCTCGCACGTGGACGTTCGTGCCCGCGGTCAAGATGGGCGACCGCGTCGGGCCCGGCGACGTGATAGGTGAGGTGCCGGAGTATTCGTACACCCACCGGATCATGGTCCCGCCGCATGCAGCTCCCAACTCGGTCGTGGACATCCGTGCGGGCAATCGGACGGTCACCGACACAGTGGCGCGCCTTGCCGATGGGACCGAGATCCGTTTGATGCAGACGTGGCCGGTCCGGGTTCCGCGCCCCGTAACCCGCAAGCTCGACCCGACGGAGCTCTTCGTGACGGGCCAGCGCGTTCTCGATGTTCTGTTTCCGGTGGCCATGGGAGGCACGGCCGCCATCCCGGGGCCGTTTGGAAGCGGGAAGACCGTCGTCCAGCAAACACTTTCCAAGTGGTCCAATGCAGACATCATCGTGTATGTGGGTTGCGGGGAGCGCGGCAATGAGATGACCGACGTGCTCACGGAGTTCCCCGAGCTCAAGGACCCCCGGTCCGGGCGGCCGCTCCTGGAGCGAACCATTCTCGTTGCCAACACCTCAAACATGCCGGTGGCGGCGCGGGAAGCCAGTATCTACACGGGGATCACCATGGCCGAGTACTTCAGGGACATGGGATACCAAGTTGCGCTGATGGCCGACAGTACGAGCCGGTGGGCAGAGGCGCTCCGTGAAATCTCCTCACGTCTCGAAGAGATGCCCGCCGAAGAAGGGTACCCCCCGTACCTGGCCAGCCGTCTTGCGGCCTTCTACGAACGGGCCGGCAGGGCCGTCACCCGCGGACGTCCGGAGCGAGCGGGCGCGGTCACGGTCGTCGGCGCGGTAAGCCCTCCCGGTGGCGACCTGTCCGAGCCCGTCACGCAGAGCACCCTGCGCATCGTCGGGACCCTCTGGTGCCTGGACGCCCAGCTGGCCTACCAGCGGCACTTTCCGGCGATCAACTGGAGCCAGTCGTACAGCCTCTATCAGGCGATGCTCGTGGCATGGTACGCGGCCCACGTCGCGCCAGACTTTGCGGACCAGCAGGCCTGGGTGAACAGCCTGCTGGTCCGCGAGGCCAGCCTCCAGGAGGTCGTCCAGCTCGTGGGCCCCGATGCCCTTCAGGACGAGGAACGCATGGTCGTCGCGGCCGGGAAGATGATCCGCGAGTGCTTCCTCCAGCAGAGCGCTTTCAGCGATGTGGACGCGTCCTGCTCCTTGGAGAAGGCCTATTGGATGGTCCGCGGGATTCGGGCGTTCTATGACGAAGCTACGGCGGCGCTTGAGCGGGGCATGAACATCGATGAGGTCCTCGACCTCCCCCAGAACGAGCAGATCGCCCGGTTCAAAGAAGTGGCCAATGACCAATTCCGGTCCTACATGGAAGAATTCCTGAAGAATCTCGCGGAGGCGTTCCCCGCGGCCTCTCGAGGCGAGCCGATGGTTTCCGATGCTGCGGCCCAACGCGGGGCCGAGCAGGGATAGCCGATGGGATGGGCCACGAAGCGGTACGTCGGCCTCAGCTACATTTCCGGTCCGCTCCTGTTCGTCGCGGGCGGTCGGGACCTGTCCAACGGGGCCATCGTCAACATCCACGTTCCCGATGGGACTACCCGGGGAGGACAGGTCATCGAAGTCTCGGAGCGGAACGCGGTCATCCAGGTCTTTGAGGAGACCCGCGGCATCGACCTCGCAACCACGGCCATCAGCCTGCGCGACGACGTAGCCCGGATCGGTGTCAGCCGGGAGATGATCGGGCGCCGATTCAACAGCCTGGGCGACCCCCTTGACGGGCTCCCGCCCGTCATTCCGGAACAACGGCTGCCGATTCTCGGGGCCCCGATGAATCCGGTGGCCCGCGAGAAGCCCGCCGAGTTCATCCAGACAGGCATCGCCACCATCGATGTCATGAATACCCTGGTGCGCGGCCAGAAACTGCCGATCTTCTCCGGAGCCGGGCTCCCCGCCAACGAGATCGCGGCGCAGATCGCGCGACAGGCCGGGGTCCTCGGCGAGGCGGCGCAGTTCTCGGT
>DASPUZ010000082.1:0-47881 GCA_035622635.1 bacterium
GCTCGCGCACGTCCGGTCTGACCGGCCCCAAGGGCCGCGGACACGTGCTGCGCAGCGCGCACGACCTCTGCGATCAGCTGCCGCATCGCACGCTCTCGAAAGCGATCGGTGGCCCCCGCAAGACTGAGCCCCGCAACGACCTCGTTGGCGCTGTCACGAATCGGGGCACCGATGCCCGTGGCGCCGTCGTCCAACTCCGAGTGGCTCAGGGCGTACCCGTTGCGCCGGATCTGCGCCAGGTGGGCCCGCAATCGCTCCGGATCGGTGATCGTGTGAGGGGTGCGACGGCGTAGCCCCGCGCGGATCATCGCCTCCACCTCGTCACTCGGCGCCCAGGCGAGCAGGACCTTTGCCGACGCGCCTCCGTGCAGCGGGATTCGCGATCCTACGCCGGTAAAGAGGCGGAGATTCCGAGACGCCTCGACGCGTTCGATGATCACTCCCTCCCAACCGTCGCGGACGGCGAGATACACGCTCTCGCCGGTACGATCGCTCAGTTCTTTCATATACGGTAGGGCCACCTGACGCAGATTGAGACCCTGCTTTACGCGTTCGCCGAGGTCCAAGAGCCGCAGCCCGAGCTGGTATCGATGCCGGTCGCCAGGCACCCGCTGCAGGAATCCTTTCGCCTGAAGCGGACCGACGAGACGGTAGATGTTCGGCCGCGGCAGATGCACCAGCCGCGCCAACTCCGAGATGGAGCAGCCCTGCCCGTTCGACTCGGCGGCGGCCAGCAAGACCTCGAGCGCGCGCTCAACGGTCCGCGCAGAGTCGTTCATGGGCCCCCCCACCACGCGCGATCTAGGCGAGTCAGTACTTCACACCCGCTGTCCGTCACGAGCACCTCGTCCTCGATCCGGCACCCCCCAACCGGCAGGCGATACAATCCGGGTTCGATGGTAAGCACCATCCCGGGCAGCAACGGCGTCGGGTCCCCGAGGCCGAGGATTGGGGGCTCGTCCGTCGCAACCCCGATGCCATGGCCGAGGTACGTGCCAGGTCCCCCACAATCGATCGTGAAGTGCGCGCCGAGCCCCTCGCGCGTGGCGACTCCCGCCGCCACTTCCCCGAGCGTCGCGGCCGGCATACCGGGACGAATCGCGGCGATCGACTCTTCCAGCAACGTCAAGCAGGTGCGTAGGAGTGTACGTTGCGCAACGGACGGAGTGCCGATCACAGTGGATCGGCAGATATCAATGAGGTACCCGCGAGCGCGTCCGTTGATCTCCATGTGCACCATGTCGCCCGCCTGCAGCACCCGGTCGCTTGCCACCGGGTAGGCAACCGGCTCCGCCGACCGGGCGATCCCGGATTGGCAGGTCGCATGGGCCGCCTCGGCCCCCTCTCGGAGGAGCTCTCCACAGACAAACGCAGCCGCCTCTCGTTCCCGCACGCCGGGTCGCAGGAACTCCCGGAGCCGGATGCCCACGCGGTCCGCCATCGCACTTCCCGTCCGGAGACAGGCGATTTCGTAGGCGCTCTTTTGGCTGCGAATGCCGGCGACCAGGTCGTCGCACGCGATCCAACGCACAAGGGGGAGCAGCTGTCCCATCTCGCGATGCAGCAGAACACTCAGGACGTCGTCTCCGACCAGTCCCACCGTCGCGTGATCCGCACGAGCCTCGCGCAACGTGTTGCTCATCGTCTCCGGAAAGTCCGTCCCGATCCGGACGTTGTCCGTCCAGCCGCCTTCGTAGAACGCCGTGGTAGCCACGAGCACCGGCGCACCGGCCATCGGAAGCCACAGCGCGCCATAGCCGCGGCCGCGGAGTCGGCCTCGGGTCACATGGCCGGCCATTCCGGGACGGTGACCGGCGAGATACAGCAGATCGCCGGGTCGATCGGCGCGGCCGATCACGAGCAACCCGTCGCATCCGCGAAGTGCCGCCGCTTGCCGGCATTCACGCCAGCGGCGCAGGACGTCGTTTCGCAGCTCCTCCGAGAGGTTCTCTCTGAGCCCGGTCACAACTCCCTCCGTATCACGCGGCCCGGCGGGCACCCGCAGCCCACCCTGTGGTACGGTACCGAACCCCGCCGGTGCGCGCGACGGGCGCGCCGGTCAATTAGGCCTCGATACCGCGTTGCTTCGCGCTGGCCTCCAACATCGACGATTGTTGATCGGCACGCGGTTGCCAGTTGAGCCGGTCTGCCCGCCCAGACCGGTTGTGCCGTCGTCCGCCGATCTCCCCGGAGAGTCACGCGGCCAGCCGTGGGCCGAGATCCGGATTGTCACGGGTCGAATGCCGGTGGCCCCCGCGGGTCTGCGTCCGATAATCGGACGTGCTGTCCGAAAACCGGTCTTCGACGTTTGGTCCCCGCCTCCTCCAGGACCTTCCTTGCGGGTGCATCAACGTGTGTAGTGCCGGTGAGTCAGCGGATCAATCCCACACCCACCCGGTGTGGCGAGTCAGATTGACCTGCTGCGCGCCGTCGAGAAACCATGCGTCCTCGACGGCGAACACGTTGGGTCCGAGTGGCCAGACGAGCTCAGCACAGGTGACCATCCCGTCCTCGAGCGTGGCCGTCGACCCGGCCACGAAGTGGACGGTGCACGGTGTCTGCCGCCCCAGGCCGTGCCCGCAATCGCGCGCATATCCCTTGGCGGTGAGGCCGTCCGGCAGAAATCCCAACGCACGGAACTGGGCCTCGTGGCGCGTCAGCGACGCCACGCCTGAAGCGTACACGTCGCCGCCGGTCCGGCCGGGCTGGATGGCGAGTGGAAGCTCGTAGCGAAGCACTCGGTCCAGCGTGGCGTTCATTTCCGACGCTTCGGCGCCGAACGCGCACGTGCGGGCCAGGTCCGAACAGCCTCGGATGAGCCCTCGGCGGTCCACGATGTGAATCCCCATATCGAACTTGATAGTGTGCGTAGACGCCGTAATAGGAAACGAACTCGGTACCGCAGGATACGCACTGCGCTCCCCGGCCTGAATGATCTCAAAGTAGGGGCGGACCTGGCAGGCTGTCCCAAGTGATTGGGCAAATCGCTGGACGGCGTTTCGATAGACGACCAGCAGGTCCTCCTCAGTGTAGCCGCGCCCCGTTTCGCTGAGGTGCCGAGCGTGCTCGATGGCGTAGTCCATGCCTTGGACCGCTGACAGCGACGCCAAGAGGAACCCCGCGACGTTCGCCGCGGCCATCCGATCCTCCCAGCGGCGAACCGTCTCGGACGCGGGGACCAGGTCCCCATACCGGTCCGTCAATGCGTGCAGAGCTCCGGCGGGCAGGTGCAAGTCCTCGTAGCCAATGCGTCCCTGCGCGAACGCGGCCAGGGCTGCAGCGAGGGTCGCGTGCCGTCCTAGGCGTCGTGTGAGCGGAGGGACGCTGTCAGGCTGTGCCAGCAGGATCACGTCGCGCTCGCCCCGCATGTACAGCGCCGCGACGGATCCGCGTTTGAGATCCTCGAGCGGGAATCCGGTAAGCCCCTGGACATGCAGCGGCGATGTCAGGAGGATCCCGTCGAGCCCCGCCTCCTGCAGCGTCCGCTCGAGAGTAGGGAATCGTTTGGGCGCGGTTGCACCGATCGCGGCTCCGCCCCGGTGGTCTTCAAGCTTCCCCGCGGCGCGGCGTGCGGCGGCCTGCAGGTCCCCTTCGTCCGCGCTCCACCGCTGGTCCACGTCGACTGTCGCCAGCTCGAAGGCGTATACGGGGGCCGGCGGCGGCGCCGCGCCGATCTCGACTGTGGCCGATGCTTGCAAGGTGCGCAACAATGCCGCAGGCGCGTCTGGGTCCAACAGGATCTTGGCGCCATCGGCCGCCGTCGCCACGGCGTCAGCCAATCCAGGACGCGGCCGCGTATCCCAGGTGAAGTAGTACCCGTGCAGGATCACTCGACCCGGCTTTGCCCACGCCAGCGCCGGCTGCTCGGATTCAGCCAGAAAGACCGCCTGGGTTTCGCCGCCGCGCTGGAGTACGAGCGGACGCACCATGTCGGTCGCGTCCATCACGATCGTCGGAAAGACGAGGCGCCGGACGCACTCCTCCCCCAAAACCAGCCTCGCCACGTCGGTCCGATGTGTCAGGTGCAATCCCTCTGATTGTCGCTGCAGCATCGCTACGCTCCGGCGTGCGCAAGCATGCGGTCGACGGGCCATGAGGCGTCACTCATGCCATCGGCCGGCGCCTTCTCGACCAGATGCAGAGCGCGTCCCCGGACACGCTCCTCGGAGGCCACCGAAGTCACGATCGGTTCGACCCGCTCAGTATTGGTTATCATGTCGGTTCACTCCCTTCGTCAACCGCGTGTCGGCTGAGGTCCGCCCACGATTCCGTGTACCGAGTGCGAACACGCTCGTGTGGTCCATCCCGCAGCACGTGGGCCCACCGGGTTCTGCGGGCGCCAACGCTACGACGGATCCCCAGGGCGTGGTCGAAGGGTCGCATCCTGTCGCCGTCTTTCGGTGTCCGATAATCGGACAGCATGTCCACATTTCTCAGATTTTCAACGAGCTGCGCCCGCCTCCCTCCGGGGAAACGCGACAGATGGCGCGCACGTCGGCCGGCGCTGCCCGCCGATTCCTTGCGCGCCGCAGCAACTACGGACGTGGTGACCGGGTGGGACTCCCCGTGGTTCCCATTCTCGTCGTGCTGACGCCGGGCTTTTGCGCGCCGTTCGAATTCTTCCCGGCGCTCATGGAAGCGGTTCAGTGAACCGGCAAGACGACGTACGTGCCCGGGGGAAGCGCGCTCTGTAATAGGGCCGGCAACACGAGGACCGGGTTGAGCCCACGCACGGGCACCGGAGGAACCACCACCTGGAGGCCGTACTGCGTTACTCCCGGCAGCGACGGCGCCGTACTCATCACCGGGATCACGTAGGCCCCGGTCTGTCTTTGGGGGGGCAGCAGCAGCACACCGGGTACTGAAGACGTCGTTGTCCCGGCGGCGACTGTGGCGCGGATCGTGCCGACGGCGCTTGGGGCTCCTGAGAGCAGGGGCACCGGAGGCCCTGCGAGAGATCCGGTCGGCGCCGTGAAGACGACAACGGTCGGAGTGTCGGCCTCGGCAGGAACGCCCCACGCCGCCGCCGCGGCGCTCAACAGCAGCAACATCGATGCGCCGACGATCCTACGCATGGCTCCACCTTCTCTCGTCTGCCTTCGCGGGCGATGTCGTGACCACCCCGTCAATGCTAGCGTGAACCTCGTGCCCGCAAGGCGCAATCAGGCCGCGGGCGTATCCATTATAGGGCAGGGCACGGCACGGTGGCGGCCTGAGGGAATCAACGCCAGCGTGAGCAACGGTACGGGCAATGCCTGCGCCTGCCGCAGCGCGGCGAATGCCGGCAGCTCCCGCGGCTATCGATCTGACCGCGAGGCTGACCCGGCGCGCTTCACGCGCGCACTTCCTCGAGCGCTCCCGCGAGCTGCCGTTGCTCTTCGGGGCCCAAGCCCCGCAGGGGCCGGCGGACGGCCGCCGACGCGATAACGCCCCGTTTCTGAAGCACCGTTTTGTACCCCGCAACCGCCGGTAGGCGCGCGAGCACGCTGTCGACGTACGTGACCTTCGCCTGGGCCGCACTGGGATCGGTACCGTCGCGCAGACGTCGGAACAGGGCGGCATGAATGGCGGGGAGACATCCGGCGGTTCCGGATACGGTGCCGGCCGCGCCCTGCCGCATGGCCTCGGTGATCAGCGGGTCGCACCCGATGAAGACGTCCACCCCGGTTTCGATGTACCGCCGCAACCCTTCCATGTCATGGTTGCTGTATTTCACCCCTCCGAAGTGCGGATGACGAGCAAGGCTCTCCACGACGCTGACAGGGAGATCGACACCGGTGGCGCCCGGAATGCTGTAGAGGTAGGTGGGGCACTCCGCGGCGTCGGCAACCCGGCGGAAATGCTCGATCATCGCGTTCGCGTCCACCTTGTAGTAGAACGGGGTCAGCGCCGCGACGCCGTCGGCGCCGGCATGGTGCAGCCTCCTGGTCAGCGTGACCACGGATTCGGTGCCCAGCGCGGCGCAGTGCCCCACGACCGCCGCGCGGCCCGCCGTGAACTCGACGGCCGTGCGGACGAGCAGTTCCTGCTCCCCGGGAGAAAGGAACAGCCCTTCCCCGGTGGTGCCGGCGACGAACAGCCCTTCGACGCCGTTGTCGAGAAGATCGCGAAGATGGCCGCGGAACGAATCGAGGTCTATCGACCCGTCATCGTACATCGGGGTCACGGTTGCCACCACGAGCCCACGCAACTTGCGCACGTCTGCCCTCCCGTTGGTCGACTACCCCAGGCGGATGCGTGGGTGTCCACGCGCCCAGGCACTATCATGAGAATGGGGTTCGCGCCGTGCCATCCGCTCTGGGCCCGATTTCATGTGTGGATCGGGTGGTTCCGCCTCTCCTCCGAATCTGCGGACGCTGCCGCGTGTGCCGCCCGATATCCTCGCTCTCTGGGCCGGCCGGTTCCCGCCACGCACCCGAGTTCGGCGTGCAGGCGGCCGTGCGGCCTGAACTCGGGCGTCGGCCGGCCAAAGACGCGCCGGGCCGCAACGACGCGTAGGGAGAAGAGGCCTCGCCGCATCGCGGCGGTCAGTGCCCCGCGGGCGGCGCAGCCGTCACGGCGTGCTCGTCCGCCGGCTCCAGGAACAGGTCGTCGGTCAGCTCGTCGAACGCATAGGCTTCGGCGTACCGGCCCCAACCGACGAGGATCCGCAACTGCCGTCGCGCCTCCTCGAAGCTGAAGTGGCGCTCGAGCTCGTCCAGGACGCCTTCGGCGGACATGCGGTGCCCATCGCGCTGGTTGAGTTGCTCGATGATGTCACGGGCGGGGGAGACCTTGGCGAGGAGCGCGGTCCGGAATATCTCTTTCTTCTCCTGCACGGTGGCCACCGCGAGCGCGGTGCCGTGTTCGGTCAGCTTGAGATCGCCGGCTCGGGCGATCGCGAATCCCAACAGATCGGCGGCCTCCACGGCCGGCAGGAGGTCCTCCACGTCGAAGTGCAGCTCGGCGCCCACGCGGGCGAGGTCCGCCTCTCCCCCATGATCATGGACGAGTTCGACGAGGCCGATCACGAGGCTCACGGGCGCGTCCGGCAGGCGTGGGATGAGCTGCTTGAGATGCTCCAGGCGCCGTACTCGATCTCCCGTCAGCAGCTCGTAGACTTTCTCGACGATCCGCTGGAATTCGGGGGACTGGCGATCCCGCCAGTGCGGCAGCTCGGGCCGGACCTCGTCGACAATTCGAGCGGGGTTGGTGTCGAGCACGATGATGCGGTCGGCCATGAACACGGCTTCCTCGATGCTGTGGGTCACGATGACGATCGCACGTGTCGGGAAGCGTCGTTTGAGCCACAGCTCCAGCAGGTCCGTGCGCAGGTTCTCCGCGGTGAGTGGGTCCAGCGCAGAAAACGGTTCGTCCATGAGAAGCACGTCGGGTTCGATCGCGAGCGCCCTGGCAAAGCCGACGCGCTGGCGCATGCCGCCCGACAGTTCCTTCGGAAACGCGGACTCGAATCCGTCGAGCCCGATCAGGTCGATCACCTGAACGGCGCGCTCGCGGCGCTGTGCGGGATCCGCCCCGGACGCTCGTAGACCCAGCTCCACATTGTCGAGGACGGTCAGCCAGGGAAAGAGCGCAAACGTCTGAAACACCATGGCCACGCCCGGGTTGGTCCCGGTGAGGGCTGTCCCGCGATACAGGACGGTGCCCCCGGTGGGGCGCAGCAGTCCCGCCAGCACCCGCAACAGGGTGGACTTCCCGCAGCCGGACGGGCCCAGCAGCGCGAGAATCTCGCCCGCCCGGACCTGAAGCCCCACTCGATCAAGAACCGTGACCTGCCCGCCATCCGGCCGGCGGTAGGCGACGGTGATGTCTGTTGCGTCCACCAGGACGGTGGGGGGAATGCTGATGACCATGCGTCACGCTCCTCCGGCAGCCCGCGTTGCGGGACGATCAGGTGTGTCGGCTCGCCTCACACGTGGTAGCGTTCCTCCGCCAGGTGCGCCGCGCGCCTCCAGAACAACCGGTTCACGACCACCACGATGAGCCCCATCGCCACGGTCGACGACGCCAGGAGCGGATAGTCTCCGTTGTTCGCCGCCGCGGTCACGAGCGCGCCGAGGCCGATCGTCTGTAGCGTCTTGCCCTCGAACGACACATACTCGGACACAATCGAGGCGTTGAACGCCCCGCCCTGTGCCGTGATCCCTCCGGTGACGAGGTACGGGAAGGTCGCCGGGAGGATCAGCGTTCGCCAGCGCATCCAGCCCCGTAGCTTCATCACGGCGGCCGCCTCCTGCAGGTCGCGCGGGAGGGCGCTTGCGCCGGCAATGGCGTTGAACAACACGTACCACTGCGTTCCGAGGAGCATGAGCAGGATCGATGCGATCGAGAGGCCCCCGCCGACGCGCAGGAAGATGAGGACCAGGATCGGAAACACCGCCGTCGCCGGCACGGAGGCCGCGATCTGGGCCAGTGGCTGAGCGACGCGCGACAGGCGCGGGTGCAGGCCGATGGCAACCCCTGCGGGCACGCTCCAGGCGACCGAGATGATCAGCGCGATCGCGATCCGCAGCAGGGTGGCCACGGAGCCTTCTCCGATGTCGATCCATTTCGCCGGGGGAAGCGCCGCCACCAACTTGACCAGGGACAGGGCGCCCCAGCCGATCACCAGCGTCCCGGCTCCGATCGCCGGCCACCGCAGCCAGGGTTCGAGGCGGGTGGCGACGGACCCGTGTTGCGGCGTCTCGGGCGCCGCGCCGCGGGGCGGGCGGCGGCTCTGCGCGCGCGCCAGGGCGGCGTGGATCCGCCGCCCGACCTGGGGCAGGAGCGCGGAATCGCGCAGGAGATCGAGCGCCCACGACGTCGGCGTCTCCTGGCTTTCGGACAGTTCCACCTTGAAGCGCTCGCTCCAGGCGATCAGCGGTCTCCAAACCAACTGATCCAGCGCGACGATGAGAGCGATAAGCACCCCCAGGCCCCACGTGATGGCCCCAAGGTCGCCCTTGTTCGCGGCCTCCGCTAGGTAGCTCCCGAGACCGGGCAGCGTAAACGACTGCTTGCCCAGGGTGAACGCCTCGGTCGCCATGAGGAAGAACCAGCCGCCCGCCCAGGACATGACGCTGTTCCACACCAGTCCGATCGCGGACGCTGGAAGCTCCAGCGACAGAAACCGCTGCCACCAGGACAACCGGAAGGCACGGGCCGCCTCCATGAGCTCTTCGGGGATGGTGCGGAGGGCGTGGTAGAAGCTGAACGCCATGTTCCAGACCATGCCGGTGAAGATCAGGAGGATGCTCCCGATCTCGAGGCCGGTCGTCTCGCGCGGGAACAGGGCGATCATCGCCAGGAGCACCGCGGGGAGGAAGGAGAGCACCGGGATGGACTGGAGAATGTCGAGCGCGGGCACGATGATGCGCCCGGCCGCGTGATTGCGCGCCGCGGCGTACCCGACGACGAAGGTGAACGCCAGCGAGACCACATAGCCGCCGCACATGCGCATGAACGACAGGAGCGCGTAATGCGGCAGCGCGCTCGGCCGGAGATCGATGGTCACGGACGGCGTGACCCGATGGAGTTCTCGCGGAGCCACCGCGAGCAGCGCGTACAGGACGGCCGCGGCCGCGGCGAGCAGCAGGACGTCGACCGCCCATGCGCGCGGCGCACGAAGGAGCATGGAACCGGGGTGGCGGGAGAACATGAGGTCCAACCGATCGTATCGTGCGCTCGACCGGACCGTCAATATGCGGGCCGATGCACGCCACTCATGTCGGCGGGACCGGGAGGAGACGCCTCGTCCACGCCGGGGACCGAACTGGTCGACGTGCGGGCCGGCCCCTGTCCGGCCGGGCGCCGAGAATGGGCATCGTACTGGAGGGGCCGTCCATTAGAGGCCCAGGGGGAGGAATCTCATGTCGCCGTTGCTGCCCGTCCCTCGCGTGCTCACCGTGCTGGCGTGCCTCGTGGCGGCGGGCTCCGGTCTCGTCCAGGCACAGTCGCCGCTCGCGCAAATCGTGAGCGATCCGCAAGGCCGGTTCGCCATGGCGTTCCCGGCAGCGTGGGAGGTCGCTACGAGGGCCGACGGGGTGATCGTGCTCGTGGCCCGTGGACCGGAGCAGAGCGGGCCCCGGCCGACGGTGAACGTTGCCGTGGAGCCGTTGCCGGAGCCGATGACGCCGGCCGCCTACGCCGCGCGGGCCGAGCGCCTGGTCGCGTTCACATTTCACAACTACACGGTGGTTCAGCAGGGCAGCGCCACGATTGCAGGGCGCCCGGCCTACTATCGTTACTTCACGTGGGAACCCAACGACGCGCCGCCCGTGTATCAGTTGCAGGCGTACTTCACGTCGGGCCGCCTGGGATTCGTGGTGACGGGGTCCACGGCCAACGAGGCCGACTCCGTCCGCCGCGACATGCCGGCGATCGTGCAGATCCTCGATACGTTCCGCGTGTTGTGATCCGGAGCTACTCGTATCTGCGCCCGCGCGACGCTCTGGGCCGCCAACTCCCGAACAGACGAATGTCGCAGCCAGCGCGGATCCACCGACGGGTCGAGATGGGCCCGAGCGCGGTCAGCGCAGTGTCCAGGGAATCGTACGCCGGGAAGAACCCGCCCAGCAGTTGTCGGTCGACCAGCGTTCGGACAGCCGCGCCGGGTTTGGCCAGGAGCATGCGCGGCACGCGTTGCCGGTACTCCAGCAGGACGTCCAGTCCGGTCGCGTCCATGTAATCGAGGCTCGCACAGTCGAGGATCACCGGAAGACCGTAGGACGTCGCATCGTCGAGCACTTGGGCAAACACGGACGCCGTTTCGACATCCGCCGCTCCCGACAGCGACAGTAGAATCGTTCGACCTGTTTTCTTGATGCGCCATGAGAACCACGGGGACTCGCCCGTCGCCGCGGCGTCACTCCGGGATTCATGGGGAAGGTTGGGTACGCTCATGCACTCACCACCCGCAGTTGGTGTTTCAAGTAGACATCTGCCCACGGGTGCAGGGTTTTAGCGGGCTCCAGCTCCACGCGCCCCCGTCGTCGGGCCGGCGATTCTCGATCCTGAGGACACGACGGCCGTCGTGTCCTCAGGATCGGTCCTGCGGGTGTGCCGGGGCGTCGTGATCATCCGCGGCGCGCCGTGGCAACGATCGGCCGAGGCTCGCGCGCAGGGACGCCGGCGGGATCAGGACGCCGCCCGCAGCATCGTCTCTCGGGGCGCCGACCGGGACATGACCGAGATCAGGTTCCGGCCGATGACGGCGGAAGCCGCCATGGCCCCGCCGAACAGCGCGCCGGTCACGCCCGGGCTGCACGCGTCCTGTCCGGTCAGGTAGAGATTGCGGATGGGCGTACGGGCGCCCAGGGAGCGCATGCGGAACCGGGCGGGCGTCGTGCCGCAGCCGTAGATCTCGCCCCGCTGATAGCCGGCGAAATGGCGGGTCGAGAGCGGTGTCGAGAGCTCGCTATAATCGATGCGTCCGCGCGCGGCCGGCACGTGGTGTTCCAACGCGCGCAGGAGCCGCGCGGCGAGCCGCTGCTTGAAATCATCGTAATCCTTGCCGCGGCGCTTCCAGCGGGTGTCCCCCCAGCGCTCGAACCACCGGTAGGGCGCCGGGGCGATGACTTCGATGGTGGAGCGCCCCGGATGGCGTCCGGCGAAGCTCGGATCCTTGGCCGAGGGGAAGGAGATGAACAGCGCCGGCCACGGCGCGTCAGGATCGTCCGCGAAGCGTGCGAGATTCCCGTCGTGGTCGGCGTCTCGGTAGATCCAGAGGTTGGTGGCGTCGAAGTCCGGGACGTCAGGGTCACGCTTGACGCCGACATACAGGCAAAGGTGACCCGTGGAGGGCGGCACGCTTTCGATCTCCTCGAGCACACCGAGGCCGGCGCACGCCCCGGCAGGGAGCAGACGCGAGAAGGTATTGACGGCGCCGGCGTCGCTGATTACGACGCGGCTCAGCAGTTCGCGTCCGTCGGCCATGCGGACGCCGATGGCCCGGCGATCCCCGTCGAGCATGATCTGAGCCACTTCCGCGCCCACCGCGATGCGCCCGCCGCCGCGTTGGATGACGGGGGTGATGCTCGCGGCGATTGAGGACGCGCCGCCGACCGGATACGCACCACCTTCGAAATAGTGGTGGGCGACGATCGCGTGCATCCCGAAGCTGCTCTGCGCGGGGGGCAATCCGTAGTTGCCCCACTGTCCCGTGAGCACCGCGGTCAGCTCGGGATTGCGCGTGAATCGGCCGAGCACCTGGGCGGTCGTCTGGTCTGCGAAGCGCAGGAATCGCGCCCGCAGAGGGCCGCCGATCGCGCGGGCGAGCGGGCCCGGTAGCGCCTTTTCCGCGAAATACAGGCCGCTGGCCTGGACGGCGGCGTGCACGGCGTCGAGATAGCGGTCGATGGCTACGGCTTCCTCCGGGAAGTACTGCTTCATGCGGTCGCGAAAGCGTTCCAATCCGGTCGGGAAGTCGTAGCTGCGATCCGCGATGTGGATGCGGTCATAGACATCCGGCATCGGACTCCACTGCAGCCGCCCTTCGGTCACGTGGTCGAACGCCGCCCGTACGTCGGAGCGCGGACTGTTGACACCGCCGATGTAGTGGACGCCGACGTCCCACTCGTAGCCGGGACGGTGGAACACGTGGGTAAAGCCGCCGGCGACGTAATGCCGCTCCAGCACCAACACCTTCCTCTCCGCGTGTTTGGCCAGCAACGCGGCCACGGTCAATCCGCCGATTCCCGACCCGATGACGATCGCGTCGTAGGAGCCCTCCACGGGATGCTGCTTGTACGAGTCGCCAACCTGGCTCATGATCGTCTCCTTGCCGATGAATGTGGACGATGTCCACATCGAGTGTACACGGTCATGTTGCTACTGTCAACATTTTCATGCTAGACTGGAAGAACAGTGGGTAGACGGCGGGAACGACCTTACCATCACGGCGACCTGCGGGCGGCCCTGCTCGAGGCTGCAATCGAGCTCATCGCCTCGGTGGGCCCGCGTGGCTTCACGCTGCGGGGGGTCGCCCGGCGGGCGGGCGTGTCCCACAACGCACCGTACCGGCATTTTCGCGACAAGGACGAGCTGCTCGCGGCCGTGGCGGCACAGGGGTTTCGGGAGCTGACGCGGGCGATGCTGGATGCCGCGGCATCGCAGCGCACGGCGCTCGACCGCTTGCAGCGCTCGGGGCTGGCTTACGTTGTGTTCGCCCTGCGAAGGCCCGAGCACTTTGCCATCATGTTCGACACGCCGTTTCCCACGGCAGACTATCCGGAGGGTGCGGAGGCTGGCAAGGAGGCCTTCGAAACGCTGGTTCGCTTCATCGAGGCGTGCCAGCAAGACGGGTCCCTGCCTCCCGGCGACACGCTGCGGCGCGCGCTTGTGGCCTGGGCGCTCGTGCACGGGATCGCGAAGCTGGCGGTCGCGAAGCGATTGCCCTTCCAGTCCACGGCCGCGGTGCTGCAATTCGCGGAGTCCGCAATCGGCGGATCGCTGCCGGCGCTCTCGTGGACCGCGCACAGAGGGCACGAGGATGGGGAGGGGACGCGGTCATGACCGGCGCGACCTACTACGCCGCCGGTCCCAACCTCAGGCAGGCGAACCGATCGTGCCGGCGGTCGTGGCTCGTTACGCCTCCGCGGCCTTGCCTTTGCTCCCGATCTCCACGATGTTGATGCTGATCTGATACCGGCGCCCATCGGATGCCTGGACCTTCCCCTGGCCGTAGAACCCTCGGGAACCGGTCTTGAACTGCTTGGGCTCGGCGACGATGGTTCCGACACCACCGGCGACCTCGACCGTGGCCTTTGCAAACTCCGGCATCGCGTGATTCCTCCCATGTGCGCGGGTGTCGCCCCCCGTCAATAGACTTTACAGGCCATGTCTTGCAAGTCCTGGCGCCAGCGCAAGACCCACGCTCCGACGTGAGGTGTGGGTGCGACCTGTCGCCGCACGGTGCTCGAGATGGAACCGGTGATACTGCAGAAGTTGCGGCGTGCCTTAATCGCGTGATGCGCACCGGTTAACGCGGCTCTGCTACGCTCGGGCCCGGACCCGTATATGGACGCGCCATGGTGACGTACGGCACCGCCGCAAAGGCCTCGCGGGCGAGTTTTGAGACCCGCGGAGGGGAGTGCGCGCCGGTACGGTTGGGCGCTCGCCGGCGGCTCCGCTGGGGACATCTGGCGCCCTACTCCTACGTTGCGCCCGCCGCCGTGATCGTCGGCGTCTTCGTGGTCGTGCCGATCGGCTACAGCTTCTATCTGAGCCTCATGTCCTGGGACTTCATTCGGCCCGCGCCCCTGTTCGTCGGTTTCGACAACTATCGGCAGCTGTTCACGGCGCCCGACATTCAGCGTGCGCTCATCAACACGCTCGAGTACACGGCCGGCACCGTGCCGTTGTCGGCCCTCGTGGGGCTGGCCGCCGCCGTACTGCTGAACCGCCCACTCCGCGGGCGCGCGATCTTCCGGGCCGCGTACTTCGCGCCGGCGGTGACCTCGACCGTCGCGATGTCGGTGGTGTGGGCGTGGATCTATCATCCCCAGGTGGGACTGATGAATGCGCTGCTGCGCGTGTTCGGGGCGCCGCCGCTCGGATGGCTCTCGGACCCGCGGACGGCCATGCTTGCGCTTGTCATTATGAGCTGTTGGAAAGGGCTCGGCTACGACATGGTGTTGTTCCTGGCGGGCTTGCAGAGCGTCTCCCCGGAACTCGAGGAGGCCGCGATGGTCGACGGCGCAACGCGGGTCCAGGTGTTTCGGCGGGTGACGCTGCCCTTGCTGGCGCCGGCGACGCTGTTCGTCTTGATCGTCTCGACGATCGACGCGGTGCAGGTGTTCACCCAGGTCAGCGTGATGACCGACGGCGGTCCTGCCGGGGCGACGGACGTGCTTGTGTACAGCCTCTGGCGCCACGCGTTTCAGACCTTCGAAATGGGATACGCGTCGGCGCTCGCTTGGATGGTCTTTATGGTGCTCCTGGCGCTGACGGCGCTGCAGATGCGGCTCTTCCGCCACGCGGTGGACGGAGCCGGAGGTGCTCCGTGAGGGCGGCCCTGCCGGCCGGGACCGGCTTGCCGACTCATGCTCGACGCGCGCGTCGCGGGACCCTCCGGCGCATCCGGGAGTGGGTCGGGACCTTGCTCGTGTACGGGGTCCTGGTCCTTGGCGGGGTTGCGATGGTCCTGCCATTTGCGTGGATGCTGGCCACCTCGCTGAAAGCTCCGGCCGACGTGTTCCGGAATCCGCCGGTGTGGCTCCCGGTCCTCCCGCGTTGGTCGAACTACACCGACGCCGTTCGGGCGGCTCCGTTCGCCCGCTTCTTCCTGAACAGCCTGATCGTGTCCTCAGCCATCACGGGGGGACAACTCGCCACGGCATCGCTCGCGGCGTTCGCCCTCGCACGCCGAGTCTTTCCCGGTCGTGGTCTGATCCTCGGGTTCTTCATCGCCACCCTGCTGATTCCGGGCGAGATCACGATCATCCCCGCGTACCTGATCGTTCGGACCCTCGGCTGGGTGGACACCTACGCCGCCCTGATCGTTCCGTTCCTCGCGAGCGGGTTTGCGGTGTTCTTTCTGCACCAGGCGTTTCTCGTCGTCCCACGGGAGCTGGAGGATGCGGCGGCGATCGACGGAGCGACCGGGGTCGGCTTCCTCGCGCGCATTCTGATCCCGGTATCGCGCCCTGCGGTCGCGTCGCTCGGTTTGCTCACGTTCGTCGCGAGCTGGAACAGCTACCTGTGGCCCCTGGTCGTGACCGACCGCAACGAGATGCGGCCGGTGCAGGTGGCGCTTCGCTATTTCCTGGACGCTGATCTCGGCAACCGCTGGCCCGAGCTCATGGCGGCGTCGGTGCTCATCGTGACGCCGGTCGTGCTCCTGTTCCTCGCGGTCCAGCGCCACTTTGTCAGAGGGCTGACCGCGTATGGCCTCAAGGGATGACGCCGAGCGGCCTGCGCAGCCTCCCGGGGAGGGGGTCACCGGATGAAGACGTTCGCACACCGGGGTGCTTCAGGGTATGCCCCGGAGAACACCACCGCGGCGTTCGATCTGGCCATTGAGATGGACGCGGACGGGATCGAGACCGACCTCCGTCTGACTCGGGACGGCGTCGTGGTGTTATTCCACGATCCATCCCTGGATCGCACCACGGACGGCCGCGGGGAAGTAGCCTTGCTCACTTTTCGTGACCTGCAGCCGCTCGACGCCGGCCGCTGGTTTCACCCGCGATTCGGCGGCCTGCGCGTTCCTGACCTGCGGTCGTTCCTGAGGCGGTACATGGGTCGGGCGCTGCTGGAATTGGAGCTGAAGGTGCCGCAGGCCGTTGCCCCTTCACTCGACGAGGTGCAGCGGATGGGCTTGTGGGACGGACTGGTATTCACATCGTTCGAGTACCCGACGCTCGAGGCGGTCCGCCGCCGCGCGTCGTGGGCGGCGGTGGGCTGGCTCGTCGATCGGATCACACCAGAGCACGTGGCCGCGGTTCGCTACATCGATGGCGTGCAGATCTGCCCGCGAGCTTCGACGTTGACGCGGGAGGACGTGCGCCTCGCGCATCGCTACGGGCTGCGCGTACGCGCGTGGGGAATCTCGGACGGATTGATCGCCAGGCGGGTGATCGCATGCGGTGTCGACGGGGCGACGGTCGACCGTCCGGACTGGCAGGGAAGCAACCGGCAGGCCTGGGGGCGTGTTGTCGAGGACGCAAGACAGGAGGCCTGACATGAAGGGCTTGCACAGATCACCGGCTCGCATCCTGGTGGCGCTGGGCGCGCTGCTCGTCATCGCGGCGCCGCTGGCGTGGGTACCGCGGTCCGCCGCCGCTCCAAGCGTCCCCATCACGTTTTGGACTACCACGACGACGGGCCCGACCGACTTGTCCGGCCTGCTCGCCAGGTTTGGGCGTGAGCACCCGGACATCGCCGTCACCGCCGAGTACCAGGGCGGATACGACGACATGGCCCAGAAGGTGCTCGCGGCGATCGCCGGGCACCACGTCCCGGATGTGGCGCAGCTCGGGCAACGATGGGGCATTCCGCAGATGGCCGACGGCGGCGCTCTCGTTCCGATCCAGACGTTTCTTGCACCGGCCGATCGGGCCGACGTGCTGCCCGCGCTGTGGGACCGCTTCACGTACAAGGGGACGGCATGGGTCATGCCGTTCAACGTGAGCACACCGTCCCTGTGGTACAATCGCGACGCGTTCCGGGCGGCGGGCCTGGATCCAGGGCGGCCGCCCGAAACCTGGGACGCGCTCCAGCGGGACGCGCGGATGCTCACCCGTCCCGCGGCGGGCTCGGCCGACACCGCGCAGTGGGGCTTCGCGACCGCCGCCGACAGCCCGTGGTACTTCCTCGCGATGGTGTGGCAGGCGGGCGGCACGGTCGTGGGACCGGACGGAAGCGTCAACCTGACAAGCCCGGAGGCGGTACGCGTCCTTCGATTCTGGCACGATCTGGTCTTCGTGCAAAAGGCGATGCCGCCGGCGGGCCACAAGACCGCCGAGGACGACTTCACGGCGGGACGTGTGGCGATGCTGTTCTCGTCAGTGGCTTCGCGCGGCGACTACCAGCGCAAGGTCGGCTCGCGATTCGCGCTCGGTGATGCGTTCCTCCCCCGTGACAGGGTGCACGCGGTCGGCATCGGGGGCAATGCGCTCGGGATCTTTCGGACGACCCCGGAGCGTGAGCGCGCTGCCTGGACGCTGGTGGAGTTTCTTACGGACCCCGAGAACACCGCCGCGTACAGCATGCAGACCGGCTATGTCCCGGTGCGCAAGTCGGCGCTCCGCCGTCCCGAATTCACCGCGTTCTTGCATGCGACCCCCATCGCGCGAGTGGGTATCGACCAGTTGAAGTACCTTCACGGCCAGCCGATGAACCCGGCGGACGCCGTGATCTGGAACGGCCTAGTCCGCGTGCTTGAGCAGGCGGAGACGTCGGCGACATTCGACCCGAAGCATGCCCTGGGTGACCTTCAGCAGCAGGTGAGCGCCTATCTGCGGAACTACCGCCGCTGACAGCTTGCGGCAGCTCCCCCGAGACGCGTTTGGCGCGATGCGTTCCGAGCGGTGGTGGCGGTGGCGCAGTGGCCGAGCACGGGAAGCGCCCGCGTGGGCCGAAACCGGGGGAAGGCGGATCTATTCCGCGGCCGGCGCGGCCATGATCGCGGAGCGTTGGATGTCCTCGTAGCGGACCTTGTCGACGTCGAACGCCTCGAGGGCCTCGCGGAGCTTCTTGAAAGTCTGGTCGAAACTGGGCAGAGTCTTACGCTGCCGGGTGAGGGGCGTCGTCCTGGCCAGGACGTAGTTCTTGACGTACGGATGGCGGATGCCACGCCGCTTGATCTTCTCGACGACACGGCCGAGAATCTCGTCGACGTCGCGCACGAGCGCTGCGCGCTCCTCGCGCTCGGGCAGAGCCTTGCGAAACGTCCCACCGAGGAACTTGTCCACGCGCCGGAGGATCGGCGCGAAGGCGCCGCCCGCGAACCGCTTGTTGGTCTCGTAGAGCAGCCCGAGGGTGATGAAATGGGGCGCCTCGAACTGGAAGGCGTAGTCCTCCTCGCCGCGTCCGGGTTCGGAGGCCGCGAGGCCCCGGTACATCCGGATGACCTCGAGAGACTTCTCCTTGAGGTTGTGGGCCTTTTCCGTATTCAACGCGAGGATCTCGAACGCGACCTCGGGCTCGGGCACGACGATGGCAGGGATCATCTCTGCCTTGAGCTTTCGCATGATCTCGCGCCGGTGGTTCCCGTTCGGCGTCCAATACTGTCCGGGCTCCGGTGACATGACCACAATCGGGTCCACGAAGCGGTTCAGCTTCTTCACGACCGCTGTCAGGCGTTTCACGTGGGCCGGCGAGAGGTCGCGCTGGTAGGGTGTGGCCTCGACCTTCGACGTCGGCAGCAGGCAAAAGATCTGCCAGTGTTCGCCGAGGGGTTCCCGATAGACGGCGAGCACATGCCCGCCGTCACGATCGATCTGTTCCGCGAGGGTGGCGGTCTTCGCGGGCGGAGCGCTGTTCGGGAACACGGTCCACTGCGCCATCGGACCTCACCGCTCCTCGGTTGGACGACTACGGTCATCCGCGTGCCTGCGGGGACCGCTGTGTCCCGCCCCAATCCCGGCGGCCAACGAGCCACTGTCTGCTCTCTCACCGCGAGCCCGGCGCGACCACAGTATACATCATCGTGGCCGCCGTGCGCGGGAGCCATCCCCGAGGCGCGCCGACCGGCGCCTTCGGACGCGTGCCGCACGCGCCGGGCGCGATAGGGCCCCGCGACGTGCTTCCCGAACTCATGATGGGACGCACCGGCAGCCTTGCGGCCGGTGCCCCGCATTCGGCACGTGGTGGGAGGGACTCCGAATGGCCAACGTGGTTCACCGGCGGATCCGGTCGATTGCCTCTCGTCTCGACGGAACGATGGGCGTGTACGTTCACGCGATCGCGACCGGCGAGACGGTCGCGATCAACGCGGATCAGCCTTTTCAAATGGCGAGCGTGTTCAAGATCCCGATTCTCGCCGAGCTGCTGTCTCAGGTCGAAGCCGGGCAGCGGTCGCTCGACGACCGCGTGACCCTGACGGACGAGATGAAATCACCCGGGTCGGGCGTGCTCAAAGAGCTGTCTTCCGGAACGACGCTCACGCTTCGCGATCTCGCGACGCTGATGATCATCGTGAGCGACAATACCGCGACGGACGCGCTCCTCGCCCTCGTGACCAAGGAGGCCGTCAATGCGCGGTTGCGTGCGTGCGGCCTGGAGCGGACATCGGTATCCATGAACTGCCGCGAGTTGCTGTACAATCTGGTCGGGATGGACAGTGCCGACGATACCCCCGAGGCACGCCGGACTGCGCTGGAGCGCCTGCGGCGGCGCGAGATCGATCCGGAGTGTCGCGTCTACCGCGATCCTGGACTGAACATGACCACGCCGCACGAGATGGGATGGTTGCTCGAGGCGGTGGTCGCTCCAACGTTGAACGGAGCCGGCGGGGGCAACGGCGCGTTGTCGCCCGCCGTGTGCCGTGGCATGCTCGACATCATGCGCCGCCAGCAAGTGAGGGATCGGCTCCCGCTGCTGCTGCCGCCGAACGTCGAGATCGCGCACAAGACCGGTTCCGTGACGCGCGTCAGCAACGATGCCGCGGTTCTGTACGCGCCGAAGAGCACGTGCGTGGTCACGGTCTTTACCCGCGATCTCGCCGACGATCTCAAGGGACGCATGGCGATCGCCCAGGTCGGGCGGACCGTGTACGACGCGTACGCCACGTAGGATCACGTAGCGGCCACGGCGCCGTCTTGGATTCCGCGTCAGCTGTCCCGCCAGACAGGAGAGGCGGCTGGGGTCGGCGTAAGAAGGCGTGTCGCGGGCTAGCGTACTCCCCCGGACGAACGGGGAGGGGTTGCGAACGAGCGCGACACGGTGGACCGGGATCCGTTGCGTGGCTCGCCGGTGATCCGGGCGCGGCGGGGACCGGATCTCGAGACTGATCAGGGAGCGGACGACTTGTGAGCACGACACCGGGCGCGCCGGCGGTCCCTCGTCGTCGCACGAAAAAGGCTTTCCTCGCCGCGCGGCCGCTGACCGCGCCGGCGCAGACCCGCGAGAACGGCGCCGGCGACCCCCGGGACGCGTTGCTCGAGCTGTACAACTTACACGACGAGCCGCCCCCTGCGGACCGGACCGCGTTCCCCGGCGTCGATCCATGGAGGTGGCAGTACTTCGAAGGTATCCCGTGCCCGGCCCAGGTCACCATCCCGGTCGACGATCCGGCGGCGTGGCGGCTCTATCCCCGATATCGCCACATCTACAACAAGCTTTTCATCTGCAGCAGCCAGGGTATCGCCCACGCCCCGCACGGGGTCTTGCCCGAGCGGTTCCCCGTATTCAGCAAGCCGATCGTCAATCTGCACGGAATGGGGGCGGGCGGCTTCGTCGTCGGGTCCCGGTCTGAGCTCGAGGCGCGTTTCACGCCCGGGCACTTCTGGATGACGATGTTCAAGGGACGCCACATCAGCACCGACGTTGCGCTGGTGCGAGGGACCCCGCATTGGTGGAGCCATACGGAGGGACGGCGTCTTTCGGGTGGGACGTTCGACTACTGGACCGTCCTCGGGCGCCGGCTTCCCCGGCTGGAGGCCGACTGCGGCCGGTGGATTCGCCAGCATCTCGCCGGGTTCACCGGTATCGTGAACTTCGAGTCCGTCGGCGGCGCGATCATCGAGTGTCATCTTCGGATGTCGGAGCAATGGCTAGACCTCAACGGACAGGGGTGGCTGGAGAGCGTCGTGGACCTCTACGCGCGTGGTCGGTGGCCGTTTCATGGCCAGCCGCGGAGGGGGTACAGCATCGTCTTGTTCAGGGCCCACGGGCGGCGCTACTGGATCGACCCCGGGATCGTGCGGGCGCTGCGGGCGGTCCCCGGCGTGTCGAGCATCCAGGTCACGTTCGATCCGCGAAAGCCGCCCGAGCAGCACGCGATGCCGCCGGGCGGATTCCGGCTGGCGATCGTGAACTGCTGGGACCTTGCGGCCGGGCTGGCGGTACGTGCTCGCCTGGCACGCGCGTTCGCCGTACTCAACGAGAACGGGGACGCGCCGGCGAACGCGCCATCCCCGGTCGAGACGCGCCACACGAGTTAGCGCCCGGCAGGGCCCGTGCGGCATGCCGGAGAAGGGGCGGTCATACCCAGTTCACGCGTCGGCCTGCGCCGTGCGCAGGGGACATCGGCAGGAGGCCATGCAGATGGCGAGGACCACGACGGATATTAAGCAGCGATCATCGGCGGTAACGGAGGGTCCCGAGCGCGCGCCGCATCGCGCGATGCTCAGGGCCACGGGGCTCACAGACGACGATCTCAAGAAGCCGCTGCTCGGCGTCGCGTCCTCCTGGAACGAGGTGACCCCGTGCAACCTTCACTTGAACACACTCGCGCGGCTCGTCAAGGAAGGCGTGCGGGCGGCCGGCGGTACCCCGATCGAGTTCACGACGATCGCGGTCAGCGACGCGATCGCGATGGGGCACGAGGGCATGAAAGCCTCGCTCGTGAGCCGCGAGGTCATCGCCGATTCCGTCGAACTGATGGTGATTGCCGAGGCGTTTGACGGCCTCGCCGCGATCGCGGGTTGCGACAAGAGCCTCCCGGGGATGATGCTCGCGCTCGCGCGCCTGAATGTGCCGGGCGTGTTCCTGTACGGCGGCACCATCCTTCCGGGCCAGTTCGAGGGGCGCGATGTTACGATCGTGGACGTCTTCGAGGCGGTCGGTGCCCATGCCGAAGGCAAGATGACCGACGAACGGCTCTACCGGTTGGAGTGCGTCGCCTGCCCGGGGGCGGGCTCGTGCGGCGGTCTCTACACCGCCAACACGATGGCGTCGTGCGTCGAGGCGCTCGGGATGTCGCTGCCCGGCAGCGCCTCCGTGCCGGCGCTCGATCCACGTCGTGCGGATCTCTGCCGCCGGACCGGTGAGGCGGCGATGCGCCTCCTGCGGGACGGCATCCGGCCCCGCGACATCCTGACGCGCCCCGCGTTCGAGAACGCGATCGCCACGCTGGTCGCGATGGGCGGCTCGACGAACGGCGTGCTCCACCTGCTGGCGATTGCGCGCGAGGCCGGGGTGGAGCTCGCGTTGGCGGACTTTGACCGCATCAGCCGCAGGACTCCCCGCCTCGCCGACATGCATCCCGGCGGCCAGTACCTCATGGCCGATCTCGACCGGGTCGGCGGCGTGCCGGTGGTGCTGCACGAACTGCTCGAGGGCGGCTACCTGCACGGCAACGCGCTCACCGTGACCGGCAAGACGATGGCCGAGAACCTACGCGAGGTCCGGCGCCCTGCGGACCAGCCGATCGTCTATCCGGTCGGCAGCCCCATGGAGCCGAGCGGTACGCTCGCCGTGCTGGCGGGCAGCCTCGCGCCCGACGGAGCGGTCATCAAGACGGCGGGGGTCAAGCGCCAGACGTTTCGCGGACCCGCGCGGGTCTTCGAGCGGGAGGAAGACGCGTTCGACGCCATCGTCCATCAGCGGATCAGGCGGGGCGACGTGATCGTCATCCGGAACGAAGGCCCGCGGGGCGGTCCCGGGATGCGGGAGATGCTCGCCGTGACCGGGGCGCTCTCGGGCGCGGGATTCGGCGAGGACGTGGCGCTGCTCACCGACGGACGGTTCTCGGGCGGATCACACGGCCTGGTGATCGGGCATATCGCGCCCGAAGCGGCGCACGGAGGCCCAATCGCGGTGGTGCGGGAAGGCGACATCGTAAGCATCGACGTGTCGAAACGGCGGCTTGACCTGGACGTGCCCCAGGAGGAGGTCACGGCGCGCCTGCGCGCGTGGACACCGCCGGAACCGCGCTATCGTACCGGCGCCCTGGCGAAGTACGCAAAGCTCGTGTCGTCCTCGGCCCAAGGGGCGGTGTGCGGGTAGGCGCTTCCGCGCCGGAGTGACGGCAAACGGGGGGCGCCGCCGCGGGGCCTATCGCGCGAGGCGCCGCTTGCGGTACGAGTCCTTGCGGTAGATCTTACCGTCCCGGAACTCGAACAGATCGCAGCCGCGGGCTTCAATCCGGCTGCCGTCGGGCCGGGTCGCGATCATCGTCCACTCCGACACGCCCCGATCGCCGCATACCGTGTGGCGCGCGTTGGTATACCGCACGTCGGAGAGCATGTCGAAGATCTCCTCGATCGCCTCTCGGACTGCGGCCGCACTCTCATACCGGCGTCCCCACGGATCGGGACCGCCGGAGGTTTCGAAGACGCAATCCTGTGTCATCGTGCTCATGATCACTTCGATCTCGTGCCGGCTCCAGGCTGCGAGGTGAGCGACCAGCAGATCGTGATAGTGGGAGGTCCCTGCCGGCGGGACCATATGCCGAGCCTCCTTCGATTCGAGTCGTTTGGCGAACAATTCTCCCCCGTTCGCGGGGGTCCCTGGGTCGCCCTGGGAGGGTGCACGCGATCCCGGAACGAAGACAGGCGAAGAGATGGTCACGCCAGCCACGCTTCACCTGTGGGCCGGATGGCCTCACGTTCTGCGCGCTCAGCAGTTCGATCCCCCGGCGTTGGACGTCGTGTTTGGCGAAGCCCGGCTCGCCGAGGAAATCATTAATGCCGGGGGCAGCAACCTCCTCAAGGGAAAGATCGTCCTGACGCTGTTCTACGAGCCCAGCACGCGCACGCGGCTCTCGTTCGAGTTTGCCACGTACCATCTCGGGGGACGCGTGCTGTCGTCCGAGGCGGCTAGGGAATTCTCCTCGGCGGCGAAGGGTGAGTCGATCGAGGATACGATTCGCGTCGTCTGCCGGTACCGTCCCGCCGCGATCGTGATCCGTCACTATCAGGAAGGCGCGGCGGAGCGCGCGGCCTCGGTCGCCTTCGCCACGCGCACGCGGAGGCCGATTCCCGTGTTCAACGCCGGCGACGGGCCGGGGCAGCATCCGACCCAGGCCTTGCTGGACGCCTACACGATCTGGCGCCACCGCGGTACCCTGGAGGGCGTGACGGTCGCCGTCGCGGGCGACCTGCTGAACGGGCGCACCGCGCGGTCACTCTGCTACCTGCTGGGGAAGTACCCCGGCGTCTCGGTGCGCATGGTGGCCCCACCCGCCGTGCAAATGAAGGAAGACCTTCTCGCCTACCTGCGCCGCCACAAGGTTCCGGTGACGCAGACGGACGATCTCGCGGCCGGCGTCCGGGGGGCGGATGTTCTGTACGTCACGCGGATCCAGAAGGAGCGGTTCGGAGACGATCTGGAGACGTATGAGCGTGTGCGCAACGCCTTCGGGGTGACGCCGGAGATTCTCGCGGAGCTTCCGGCGGACGCGATCGTGATGCACCCGCTCCCCCGGGTCGAGGGCCCGCGCTCCGAACTGCCGACGTCCGTGGACGCCGATCCGCGCGTCATCATCTTCGATCAAACCGAAGCAGGCATGTACATCCGCATGGCGCTGCTGAAGCTGACCTGCGCGACGGACCGGAGCCGCCACTGGACCGGCCGGTAGCGCGCGCCTAGCCGGCACGGCTGTTTGGCACGGCGCTAGGGCAGGACCGCTCATCGCTACGCTTCGCTGGACCGACTGGAGTGCCGAACCCATGGTGCTGGGCGCGCTCACAGCGGGCGCGCTCGCGTACGTGTGGATCGCCGCCCGATTCCCGCCGCGCGGCCGCCAGGCGTGGTATTTTGCGGCTGGGCTCCTCGTGCTCGTGCTGGCGCTTCTCTCCCCGCTCGATCGAGGCGCGCAGTACCTCTTCACCCTGCACATGCTGCAGCACATGCTGCTGTTGCTCGTCGCGCCTCCGCTGCTTGCCCTCTCCGTGCCGCCGACGCTGCTCGGGTGGGTCTTCCGGCGGCCCGCGCTCCGCCGGGTGCTGCGGACCGTGTGGCGGCCGATCCCGGCGTTCGTCCTGTACAACGGCGTGTTGCTCGTGTGGCACCTGCCGGCCGCGTACGATGCGACGCTGCGCTCTCCGTGGCTGCATGCGACGGAGCACGCCACCTTCGTCGCGGTCGGCCTGATCTTCTGGGGCGTCATCGTGGCCCCCGCGCCGGCCCTCGTTCGGGCGTCGTACGGGCTGCGCCTCGCGCTCCTGCTCGGAGCGGATGTCGTCAACTTCGCGCTGGGGTTTGCGCTTGCGTTTGCCGGCCGTCCGTTCTACACGGGGTACGTCGCGGTCGAACGCCTGTGGGGCCTGTCACCGCTTGAGGACCTGAAGCTCGGCGGAGCCCTCATGTGGGTCATGGGGCAGATGATGTACGCGATCCCTATGCTGATCCTCATCAACGTCATCCTGTGGCGTGACAAGGGCCGGCGGGCCGACGCGACGTGATGAGCGCTCCGTCGGACGAAACGGTGTCGGGACCACCCGCCAGCCCCGGGGCACCGACGGGGAGGCGCCGGCCCCGCGGCGAATAGCATTCCAGTGGGCCGCGCCGGGGACGCACGGGCCGCGCAACGTGGAGGAACCGGGGCATGCGGTTGCCTCAGACCGCTCGTGAGATCACCCCGTCGATGTCGGCCGGGATGGACGGCCGCGTGCGTCAGCTCCGGCGAAAAGGCGTGCACGTGCTCAGCTTTGCCGCGGCGACCCGGATTTCGACACCGGAGCCGATCACGGAGGCGGCGATCGCCGCGATCCGGGAGGGGTTCACGCAGGACACCGGTCCCGCGGGTATCCCGGAGTTGCGATAAGCGGTCGCGACGCGCCTGCGCGAAGGCTCCGGCGCCGCCTACGATCCGGAGGAGGTGCGGCCGTCTCGCGCCGCGTCGACGTCGTGTCTGAGGAGGGGTTGAATCGAATCGCGAACGCGCTCGGCACGCCGCACCGCACGGTCCGACCGTTCGACTCTGAGCCCCGCGCGATCGGGGTGCACGATACGGAGGAATGATGACGATGATGTTCCCAGCGGAGTTCCGCAACGAGCCCTTGCGCGACTTCTCGACCGATGCGGCACGGCGGGAGATGCAGGACGCTATCCGGTCGGTCGGCGCCGAACTGGGGCGGGAGTTTCCTCTGTGGATCGACGGTAAGCCGGTGCGCGCCCGCAAGACGTTCAACTCGACGAATCCGTCGCAGTCCGATCAGGTTGTCGCGGTGATCCACCAGGCCGGCATGGAGGAAGTCGAGACGGCGGTGCAGGCCGCCACCCGCGCGTACGAGTCGTGGCGATGGGTGCCCGCCGAGGAGAAGTCGGCGCTCCTGCTGCGTGCGGCCCATATTCTCCGGGGCCGTCGCATGCGCGCGGCGGCATGGATGTGCTACGAGGTCGGGAAGAACTGGGCCGAGGCGGACGGAGATGTCGCGGAGGCGATCGACTTCACCGAGTACAACGCGCGGGAGATCCTGCGCTACGCCCAGGGCCGAACGCTGCCGCCCTTCGAAGGCGAGATGAGCGAGTACACGTATATTCCGATCGGGGTCGTCGCGGTGATCTCGCCGTGGAACTTCCCGCTGGCGATCCCGACGGGGATGACCATCGGTGCCATCGCGGCCGGCAACACGGTGGTGATGAAGCCGGCGAGCGATTCGGCCGCGGTGGCATTCCAGATCCTGGAGGCGCTGACCGAGGCCGGGCTCCCGCCCGGGGTGCTGAACTTGATCCCCGGTCCTGGAGGCGTGGTGGGCGAGGGGCTCGCGACGCATCCGGCGGTGCGTATGATCGCGTTCACAGGCTCCCGCGAGATCGGCACGCACCTGTTCGAGCTCGCGGCCAAGACCCCACCGACGCAGATCTGGCTCAAGCGGATCATCGCAGAGATGGGCGGTAAGAACGCGATCATCGTGGACGATGACGCTGATCTCGACGAGGCGCTTGCGGGGGTGGTGACGTCCGGGTACGGCTACCAGGGACAAAAGTGCTCCGCCGGCTCCCGCGTCGTCGCGACGCCGAAAGTGTACGGCCGGCTGACCGAGGCGCTCGTCGAGCGGGTGCGCCGGCTCGAGGTCGGCCCCGCGCCGGAGAACTATCCGGCCGGACCGGTCATCAACGCATCCGCCGCTGAGAAGATCCTCGAGTACGTCGAGGTCGGCAAGCGCGAAGGGCGCCTCGCAATCGGCGGAGGGCGCGCCCGGGAGGGCGGTCATTACATCGCGCCGACGGTGTTTGTGGACATCGCTCCGCACGCCCGGATCGCCCAGGAGGAGATCTTCGGCCCGGTCGTCGCGGCGATCCCGGCCCGGGACTTCGAGAACGCGCTTAGGATCGCGAACGGGACCGCCTTTGGGCTCACCGGCTCCGTGTACTCCCGCAACCCCGAGAAGCTGGCCAAGGCACGGCGCGAGTTCCTGTGCGGCAACCTCTATCTCAACCGGAAGTGCACCGGCGCGATGGTGGGCACGCACCCGTTCGGCGGGTTCAACATGTCAGGAACCGACAGCAAGGCGGGAGGCCCCGAGTATCTCCTCAATTTCCTGCAGCCCAAGGTGGTGGCGCACAAGTACCGATAGGCGCGCGTCCGTTACCTCGGGATCAACGGCAGCACGACGTGGGACGGGTGATCCGCGTCGTGGAAGATGGTCTGAACGGCGACCTGGGTCACCAGATCGCGGCCCAGCGGGCCGCCCGTGTTCGGGTTGACGTCGAAGCGCGGGAAGTTGGATGACGAGATGTGGACCCGGATCTGGTGCCCGCGCTGGAACACGATGCTCGTGGGGTAGAGGGTGATCGTGAACTCGTAGATCTTGTCCGGGTCCAGCAGTTCCGGCGTTTCCCATGAGTTGCGGTACCGTGCGCGGATGATCGAGTCGCCGATGTTGAGCTCGTAGCCGTCGGGGTAATCGGCGTTCGGCGGATACACATCGATGAGCTTCGCCGTGAAGTCGGTGTCCGGCGCGGTGGAGGCGGCCCAGAGTTTGACCGTGACGGTCCCCGTGACCTCGACGTCGCGATCGAGCACCGGCGTCGAGAACACCAGCACATCCCGGCGGGCGGACAGGGGAAGCGGGTCTTTTGCCCCGAACACGTGCGGGCCGCCGCGCTGGTCGAACCCGCCGCCCGGCATCACGTCGTAGCCCACGGAGATGTTGCCGCCGATCGTCGGCACTGGATCCTTCGGGTCGAAGACGTAGCGTGACGGTGCGATTCCCGGCCCCGGCCGCTTCGGAGCCAGTCCGCCGTCCGGCCGCAGGTAGAACGGCGTGTACTCGGCGCGCGCGAGCGGCCACTCCTGCTCGAACCGCCACTGCCCGCCGACGTCGAGCTTGTTCGTCCCCGCAATCTTGCGGCCGGAGCCTCCTCCCATGACGAAGATCTGCACCGGCGGTTTGTCCAGGACCCCGTTGTGGCGCCCCTTGAGCACCGCGTCGAACCATCGGAGACGAAAGTAGTTGTATCCGAGCGGGGCGTCCGGGCCGAACTCGGCGTCGCCTGCATACGACAGATCGATATTGCCCCCGCCGTGGATCCACGGTCCCATGATCAGGCGCACGGGCCCCTTCTTGCGGCGGCTCAGCTCTGCGTAGTTGGTGACGGTCGACCGGGCGTATGAGTCGTACCAGCTCCCCAGCAGATAGATCGGCACATCGGCGTGGCGGTCGTAGAGGCCGTCAATGGAGTACGCCGTGCGGCTCCGCCAGTAGTCGTCGTACTCACCGTGCCGCCAGATATCCATCAGCCACCGTTCGTACGACGGGACGTGGCGAAGCGGGCTCAGCCCCGGCTTGAGCGGATGGCGCTCGAGCCACAGCCGGATATCGGCCCACGCCTGGCGCATCGCCGCACGCTTCACGGCGTCCGCCGCCACCTCCTTGGACGTCGTGGCCATCATGAACGCGTAGAGGAAGAAGCGGACCTCCAAGGCCCCACCCTGCCGCATCGACGCGGTGTGATAGTTGTGAAAGCCCTGGCTGACGAACTGCGCCGCGAGGCCGGGCGGGTTCAAGGCCGCGAGGCTGGTCTGAGTGCAGGAGGAGTAGGACAGTCCGATCGTCGCGACCCGCCCGTCGCACCAGGGCTGCGCGCGCACCCACGCCGCGGCCTCGACCCCGTCGGGGCCTTCGTTGCCGAACGGGTACCACTCGCCCTCCGAGGCGAACCGTCCGCGCACGTCCTGGATGACGACCGCGTAGCCGTGACCCGCGAAGAACTTCGCCGCCAGCACGCCGGCGGGCCCGAGCTTGTCATATGGCGTGCGCTCGAGCAGGGTGGGCCATGGGCCGTCTCCCCCCGACGGGAGATACACGTCCGATGTAAGCCCCGTCCCGTCCGCAAGGCGCATCGTGATATTCCGCTCGCAGGTCACATCGTACATGAGCACGCTGGTCTCCTCCATCGGAATCACGCGCCGTCCCCGGATCCCGGTTCGGGTTCGGACCGGGGCTCGCGCGTGGAAGCCGGTTTCTCAAAGTCAGCGCTCGCCGCCGCCTCCGCTTCCGTCACCGAATGCGGAAGTCGCCGGCGCCCCGACGGGGCCGGCGCCCCGCGGGACCGCGTCAGTTGATGCCATCGCAGCACGGCGGCCGCCGACAGTACGCCGATGGCGCCCGCGACCGCGAGCTCCGCCGGAGCGCCCCACATCTCTGCAACCGCGCCGGTGAACAGTGCTCCGGCCGGGGTCATACCGCCCATGACGAGCGCGTACATGGACATGACGCGGCCCCGCATGTGACCGGGCGCCGTGACCTGGAGCGTGGTGTTTGCCGTGGCCGTGAAGGTGACCATGCTCGCCCCGGCGGCCGCGAGAATCACCGCCGCTACGCCGAACTGGCGGGCACCCGCGAGGAGGAGATTCATGGCGCCAAGGAGCGCCGCGCCCCCGTACATCACCGCCGGGTGCGGGCCGAGGTGGCTCACCGACGCGATGAACAGAGCGCCCACGAGCGCGCCGGCGCCCTGGGCCGACATGAGCAACCCGAAGCCGCCCGCGTCCTGGTGGAGCACGTTCTTGGCCAGCACCGGGACGATGATGTTGAAGTTCATCACGAACACGCTCTCGAGGCAGACGAGCACGATCGTTTGGATCGCCACCGGGGTGCGGACGAGATACGCGAGCCCTTCACGGAGGTGGGTCAGGACGCCCGACTCCAGCTCCACGTTCTGGATCGGCTGCACTCGCATCATGACGAGGGCGGCGATGACCGGGATGAAGCTCACGCCGTTCGCCAGAAACGCGTAGGCCATCCCCAGCGACGCGATCGCCAGGCCGGCGATGGCGGGACCGAACAGCCGGGCCGCGTTGAAGATCGTGGAGTTGAGCGCCACGGCGTTCATGGTGTCGGTGCCCTCGACCATCTCGAAGATGAACGACTGCCGTGCCGGCGTGTCGAACGCCGAGGTCACCCCGAGCGCGCATGCAAAGAGGACGATATGCCAGTAGCGCACCGCGCCGCTCAGAACCAGCGCCCCCAGGCCGAACGCCTGGAGCATCTGCGCCGTCTGCGTCAGCACGAGGAGATTGCGCTTGCTCACGCGGTCCGCGACGACGCCGCCGATCAGGGAGAGGATCAGCATCGGCAGCCACTGCAGCGCGCCGACGAGCCCCAGGAGGAACGCGGAGTTGGTCAGCTGCAGCACGAGCCACGCCTGCGCGATGCGCTGCATCCATGTGCCGATCAGCGAGATGAGCTGCCCGAAGAAGAACAACCGGAAATTGCGGTGGCGCAGCGACGCAAACGGGTGGTGCCTCCCATTCACTGAGGCCTCCCCGGACGTGACGGGCCGCATCATGTCATGCGCGTAACGCCGCACCCTTCCATAATAGCATCCACCATGGTATCGTTGGCGTGTCTGCATGTGTCCCGTGTGTCGTGGAGGCGTGAGCATGTCCGAACCGTTCCCGTTGGGCTTGACGTTCGACGATGTGTTGCTCGTGCCTCGTCGGTCTGGCGTCAGCACACGCCGGCAGGTGGACACCCGCGCGCGGCTCTGCCGCGGGATCGAGTTGGCGATCCCCATCGTGAGCGCGAGCATGGATTCGGTCACCGAGAGCAGCATGGCGATCGCGATCGCGCGGGAGGGCGGGATCGGGATCATCCACCGGTTCCTGCCGGTTGCCGAGCACGTCTCGGAGGTTCGCCGGGTGAAGCGTGCGGAGAGCGTGGTCCTCGACTCGCCGCACACGGCCAGCCCCGAGTCGACCGTCCGGCAGGCCGCGGCGTTCATGGAGGAACACGGGCCGGCGAGCGTGCTGGTGATCGATCGCGACCGGCGGTTGCTCGGGATCGTCACCGCGCGCGATCTGCTCTTCGAAGAGGATCTCGACCGCCCGATCACCACCGTGATGACGCCGCGCGAGCGCCTGATCACCGCGCCCGTGGGAACGCCGGTGGAGGAGGCGAAGCAGATCCTGCACCGGCATCGTATCGAGAAGCTGCCGCTCGTCGATTCCGAGGGACGCCTCACCGGTCTCGTGACGAGCCGTGACATCCTGAGCCGGCTCAAGTATCCTCAGGCGACGAAGGACAAGCGAGGGCGGCTGTGCGTCGGTGCTGCGATCGGCGTGCGCGGCGACTATCTCGAGCGTGCCCAGGCCCTCGTCGAGGCCGGCGTGGACGCGCTGGTGATCGACATTGCACACGGACACTCCGACCTGTCTTTCCACACGATCGAGACGGTCCGGGCGCGCTGTGGCGACATTCCGCTCATTGCCGGGAATGTGGCCACACCCGAGGGCACCCGCGACCTGATCGCGTCTGGCGTGGACGGCATCAAGGTCGGCGTCGGACCGGGGTCCACCTGCACGACCCGGGTCGTGACCGGGGCGGGCGTGCCGCAGTTGACCGCGATCCTGAGCTGTGCCGAGGCCGCCGCGGACTCCGGCGTCCCGGTGATCGCCGACGGCGGCATCCGCGGCTCCGGTGATCTTGTGAAAGCGCTTGCGGCGGGAGCGGAAACAGCCATGTTGGGCAACCTGCTCGCCGGGACCGAGGAGAGCCCCGGAACGTCCGTCACGAGGAACGGCCGCCAGTACAAGGTCTACCGGGGGATGGCGAGCCTGTGGACGTCCGCCGAGCGGCGCGACATGCGGCAGGAGGACGATCTGCTCTCCGAGATCGTCCCGGAAGGCATCGAAGCCCTCGTCCCGTACCGAGGCCGGGTTTCGGCGGTACTGGCGCAGCTCATCGGTGGTCTTCGGTCCGGCATGAGCTACTGCGGGGCGACGACGATCGCCGAGCTCCACCGGAACGCCCAGTTCATGCGGGTCACCGACGCCGGGGTTCGCGAGGGGATGCCGCACGACGTGGACGCGTTGCCATAGTTGGTTCGCTCCCGGCCAACAACCACGCGGCCGCCCATTCGGGCGGCCGCGTGGCTCAGCGGCTCGACTGTTCCTAGAGGTGTTTGAAGGCGTGTCCGATCGCGTCCGCGGCGGACTCGATCGCGTGCGTCACCTTGTTGCGGTCGCGAACGAGCCGGGTCTCGAGCGTGTGGTACTCGTCGGTGCCGCGCGCCAGCGTGCGGAGGCGAGCGCCGGCCTGCAGCGACGGGATCGGCGGGATCGGGACCGCCCGGTCGTGGTCGAACGGACCGGTCGAGGTGTAGTTGATCGGGATGAGCACCCGGCCCGCCCGCATCAGCGTGTCGTTGATGAGCGAGGCGGCTGCACGCTGTTTGCGAGTGCCTCGAGTCGTCCCAAGCGCCTGGGCGAGCCGTTCGGCTTCCTCGTGCAGGCGCTCCGCCGCTCCGGCGAGCCGCGTGACGGCCTCCAAGGGCGCGCCCAGGTCGAACGCGTCGCCGGCGGCGTCCTGGATGTTCCGGAGCGTCTCTCGAAGCTCGCCCGCGGTCGCCCGATAGTCCAGCGGCAGCACCGGTGCGGTGCACCAGCGCCACACGATCAGGGCGTAGATCTCCGCGTCCCGGTGAAGGTAGGCACGGTCGATCTTGTCGATGGTATCCTCGGTCGTGTGCCACCACCAGCCGAGCCCGCCCGATTTCTTCGCGCCGCCGTGCAGCGTCGCGAGGGCCGCGCTCGTCGCGGATTCCACGGGGGGCTGGACGGACACCCCGCCGAACATCGACGGGAGCCCGACGCCCCAGAATGACTGATCGCCCATGCGGCCGATCCGGCGGTGCTCGAGATCCTGGCCCGAGACGTCCTTGACGGCTTGGGCGGCGCTCGCCCAGGTCTCGGCCATCGTTTCGCCCTCGCTCAGGACCGTCGCGCCCCTGCCGCCCGAGGAATCCACGTTCAGATGGAGGACCGCGTGCCGGTACAGGTCGCGCCAGTGATGATCGGCGTACCAGGTCGAGCCGGAGTAACGGCCGTGGGAGTGGCCGGACCAGAACGCCAATCGCAGCCCGCGCCGCAGACGCCGCCTGCGCTTGCTCATGATGCGCGCGGTCTCCACCATCACCGCGTTTGCGCTCCCATTGTCCATGGCGCCGTAGTGCCAAGAATCGACGTGTCCGCTGAACAGCACGTAGCGGTCGGGCTCGTCCGCTCCCGGAAGATCCGCGGTGAGGAGCGGTGTGGAGCGCCAGCGGGTGTCCACTTCTGCGTGGAGTCGGACGCGCAGCGCCCCTTCGCGCGCGCGAGCACGCAGGACGGCCCCGTCGGACTCGCGCACGGAGACGGCCACGATCCGAGGCAGCGCGCCGAGGGTCTCCGGCGTCGGCGACCCCCAGACGGTGGAGACGATCATCTCGTGCAGTTCCGGCGGGTTGATGAAAATCGCGGCCGTGGCGCCAGCCGCCTCGCCAGCCTGTGCTTTCAACGGCGTCGCAAGGCCGTCGACGAGGACGATCTTGCCTTGCACGGACGCCTGCGAAAAATCGCCGCTCCCGGCGTCGACGACGTCGCCCTCGAGATCACCCGGCGGCGTCGGCGCCGAGAACGAGTGAGTGATGCACTCGATGCGACGAGGGAGCGTGTCCACGATCTCGATCCAGGCCGCGCCCGGCCAGGAAATCAGCGCATCGTGCTGATAGCGGCGGACGTCGAGTCCGAATTCCCGAAGGGTCGCCTCCAGGTAGTCAAACGCCTGCGCTTCCCCATCGCTGCCGGACAGCCGCACCCAGCGCGACACACCGCGCGTGTACTCCATGAGCTTCGTCGCCGATACTGACTGCCGGACCGCCTGTTCGGGATCCCTCGGCATGATTCGCCTCCTCGCGACCACTGCGAGTATGCTAGAGGATTCTCAGGCGGAGCGCCGCTTTCCTGGACGATGCGACGGAGTACTCTCTCCGCCGCGGCCGGCAGTGTCCCGGCTACCCCCGGCCCGCCGACCCCGTCGCCGGAGGGTCTTCCGCCTGCGCCGCCATGTCCTCGGCCGGCGGCTGAATCGCCCTGACGACCTCGGTAGCGATGACCTGAATCGCCGCGGCAATCGGGACTGCGAGGAGCCCGCCAAGGATGCCCAACAGCTTGATCCCCGATAGCAGCGCGACCAGCGTCAGGAGCGGTGACATCCCGACGACACGGGACATGATGCGGGGAACGAGGATGTGGGGTTCGACGTTCATGACGACGATGTAGAAAGCGACGACCGCGACCAGGCGCCACAACGGCTGGGACAGCGCTACGAGAATCGCCACCGCCGCTCCGAGCGACGGGCCGACCATGGGGATCAACTCTCCGATACCTGCGACGACTCCCAGAAGCGCCGGGAACGGCATGCCAAGAATCCAGAGGCCGAGCGCGACGACTGCTGCGACCGTGAACGAGAGCAGGAGTTGAGCCCGCAGCCACCCGCCGAACTTGGCGCCGATGCGCTCGAGCACGCGGCTCACCCGGGGACGCTCCTCCCCGGGGAATAGCTCGAGGAACGAGCGCTTCATCTGGGCACCCTCGAGCAGCATGTAGAACGTGAAGACCAGGACGGTGGCAACGACCCCGATGCTGCCGACGAAGCGGAACGCGACGCCCGCCGCGGTCGTTCCGTACGTCGGCAGGTTCGTGATCTGCTCGGGAAGGCGTGCCAGGATCGTGGACATGCCGGGTAGCCACGGGAACTGTCGCTGGAGATGGGCTAGCCAGTTCTGCACGATGACGAGCAGGTCGGGCAAGCGCTGCACGAATACAGCCGTCTCGTTGACCGCTGGCACCACGATCATCGAGAGAATGGCGCCGACGACCACAAACAGGCCAAGATACAGCAGAAAGATCGCGACGCCCCGGGCGAGCTGCGTGCCCCGGGGCAGGCGCCACCGCTCCAGCAGCGCGACCGAAGGGGCAAGTCCGGCAGCCAGAATCGCCGAGACCAGCAGCAGGATCAGAATCTCGGTGACGTGGATGACGAACCAGAAGATCATCCACGCGAGCGCCGCTATGCCGATGATCGTTACGGTCAGGCTGACCAGCTGCCGTTGGCTCACTGCAAGCGTCGCCTCGCCATGATCCGGGCGGGCTAGTGGTGGACCGGCAGCACGGCTTCGGCTACGAGTCCTGCCACACCGGCCGCGAGGATGAGCGCCGAGAGCCTTGCCAGCCGCCGCGTCACATTCTGGTTGCGGCCTGCCATCTGGGCCATCGGCACGTGGAAGATCAGACTCGCCATCGATGTTACGACGACTCCGTGTCCGGCCAGCTGTGGAGCGAGCGCTCCTTTCGCCGCGAGGATACCGGCTGCGGCGGAGGTGGACGCGCTGCTCACCAGTCCACCTACGGCCGCGACGATCAGGAAGCCGGTCTGCCCGAAGAGTCGGTTCGCCAGCTCCCCGGCCACCGTGATGAGCAGGAACAGCGCGCCGAACATGAGCGCGTGCCGCACGGAGATCGGGGATTGCATGCGCAGCGGGGGCGTTGTGGTATCCTGGACATGAAGCCGGTACATGATGATCGCGCTCACCCCGACCATCAGGACGATGCTGAGCCACCCGTGAGACAGTGCGGTCACATCGAACACGCCAAGGATCAGGCCGTTGCGCAGCAGCATGGCCGTGTTTGCGGTAGCCATGCCCAGCAGTGCGAACACGGAGAGCTGGGCCGGGTCGTTCCGGGCGCGGCTCGCGAGTTCCGCGACCGTCGCGGTGCTGTTGACGAGTCCGCCGAGGAGACCGGTCCAGCGGATGCCGCGGGTGCCGTAGATCCGCAGCAACACGTAGTTGGTGAACGCGATCGCCGAGATCACCAGGACGACGGTCCAGGCGGACCGCAGGTCGATCAGGTGCCACGGATCGATGGTCCCCTGGGGGAGGATCGGATACACGACGAGCGCGATGACTCCGAGTATCAGCGCGCCGCGGATCTCGTCGTTGGTGAGCGCCCCCGTGAACCGGACCACCTCGGACTTCCACGCGAGCAGGACGGTGATCACGACGCCGCATGCTGCGGCCATAAGGAACAATCCCTGCCCGACGAGGATGCCGAGCAGGGCCGTCGCCAGCAGCGCGACCGTCGTCGTCAGTTCGAGCGTTCCATCCCGAGTGAGGCTGCGCCAGTTCAGCAGCGTGACGAGGGGAATGAGCGTCACCATGAGGATGTAGGTGGCGATCGGTGAAATGGTCCACGCGAGCGTGAAGGCCAGCCCCACGAACGCAAACGTCCGGACACCCACTTCTTTGTGCGCCCACTCGCGTTCCATGCCGACCATCATCCCGATGGCGAGAGAAATCCCAACCCGTTCCATCAGGACAAGAAAGTCGGGGCTCTGCGCGGTGAGCGTCGGCGGGGGCACGGGGTTACTCGGAGCCGGCGTGGACCGGAACGCCTCTGGTCAACGTCAGGAGGGACACCCCGGCGGTCAGCAGGAGCGCAACCGCGCCGCCGAAGTAGGGGAGCGCGATGCCGGCGTGATAGCTCCAGCCGCCCCAGGCGGGGCCGAGAATGCGCCCCAGGCTGTCAAACGAGTCCATGATCCCGATCGAAAGGCCCTGGCCGCCCGGCGAGCGCTTTGAGATCAGCGATGCGACGCTCGGGCGCATGAGCGAGTGCCCGGCGCCCGCGACCGCGGCATAGATCGCGAGCGTGGCAATGCTGTGCGTGCTCGTGACAAGCAGATATCCAATCGCCGCCAGCACCATGCCGCTGCGCACCAACCGTTCCTCGCCCCAGCGGTTGATGAGACGGCCGACCAGGCCGCCGAGGATTGCCGCCTGCACGAGTCCGACGATGACGAAGACAACTCCGATCGCCCCGGCGCCGCCGGTACTGGTGAGGTGCAGCCGGTCCTGCGCGAACAGCGCGTATGTTGCCTCGAGCGCCGCGAGCGCGAAGGCCCCGACGAGCGTCACTATATAGTAGTAGGCGAGCGGTCCGGTGAGCGCGAGGCGCAGCGCATCGACGCGGGAAGGCCGTTCGCGTGACGAATCATGGCGCGCCGGCTCCGGCAGGGTCCCCCAACTGAGGAGGAGGGTGACGAGCGCGAGCGCCGCCGCGACGAAGAACGGAAGCGACAGGCTGTGGCGCCCGAGGAGTCCTCCGATGCCGGGGCCGATCGTGAAGCCCAGGCCCATGGCCGCCCCCATCATCCCCATGCCGCTCCCCCGGCGTTCCTCGGAGGTCGTGTCCGCGATGTATGCCATGGCAGTCGGGAGGGTGGCCGCGCTCAATACGCCGCCAAGGATCCTCGCAAAGAACAGCTGCCACACCTGGTGGGAGAGTCCGAAGATCACGAACGAGACCGCGTACCCGATGAGGCCGATCGAAAATACGGGTTTGCGGCCCACCCTGTCGCTCAGCCCGCCCCAGAGGGGCGCGAACAAGAACTGCATGAAGGCATAGCTCGTGGCGAGCAATCCAATCTCGAGCGGCGTCGCCCCGACGCCCCGAGCATAGAACTGAAGGACTGGCAGCACGACGCCGAAGCCCAACATCACGATGAAGATTGCCAGGAAGAGGGCCAGCAGCGCTCGATTCCCGAGATGCGACCGGCGGGGTTGCCGGGAGTTCATTGCCATTATGGGAAGCCCTCCCTGAAACGGATACCATATTGCCGCTCGGGGCGGTGCCTGTCAAGGCAAATGGGCTTGACACGCCGTGGAGGGGTCAATACAATCAGATCGCCATTCCTCGGTAGCTCAATGGTAGAGCATCCGGCTGTTAACCGGAGGGTTGTAGGTTCGAGTCCTACCCGAGGAGCCAATCAAGGCTTTCCGCGCGCCCCCTGAAACTTGCTACCCTTCTGCTACCCTCTGGTGGCCCCACAACATTTTCAGGAGGGGTTCGTGCCGTCCGGGTTCCGAGCAGCTGCCCGAGGCGCTCAAGGTGTAACGCCGTAACAAGCTTGACCGGTAAGTGCGGGGCTCGGGTATCTCAAGACACGCCGAAGTGCGGCTCGCCGACGTCAGGCTCACTCGGCAAGCATAAGGATAACGGGGTTCGGAATCAGGGCCGTGAGCGACTCCGGAGATCACAGGAGAGAGTGGTAGGAGAGGGGTAGCGAGCACACTTCAACGACCCGAAAAATGCTTTTTGGGAGGTACCCGGCGTAGTCTTAGCAAGGTAGGCGAATTTGACGCAGCGTGCAGCAGGTACATGCAGCGATGCACCAGCGTCATAATAGTACGAGTTTTCGGGACAACGCCGGGGCGGTCGGAATGGCCCTCTTCGCGTCCGCGGTATAATAAGGGTGACGGTAGTTTCCTCGGTCGGTTTCTTCTCTATCAGTGAATCCTTGGTAGGAACTTCATAGGCGCCGACAATATCGCCCTACGCGCGGCTGGCGGCGAGAGCCGGGGGCTGTGACTACGTGGGGCGAGGCGCACGACCAGGTGCGACAGCGAGCCCCTGCTTGACGGAGACGCGCTCGTTCTTCGCGCGACGGTCGACTCCGGCTAGGTGTTCAGAGGGGCGCTGTGGGAAGGCTCTCCGCACCCGTGGTGGGTGTCCCCGAGGAAACGTGGGGCCCGGGGGCCGAGGTACAAGGCCGCGCTCGCGCGCGTAGGGGCGCGGCGGTGTGGCGGTCTCGCCGCCGCGGGCACCGGACGATGATCCTCCTCGATAATGCCTGGTTTCACCGACCCGACAAATCGCGGCAAGGGGCGGACCTGCTGCAACGGCACGGCCCCTGGCTGACGCTGGTGTTCCTGCCGGCGTACTCGCCGGAGCTCCAACCGTTGGACCATCTGTTCCGCATGTGGCGTGGCGAGGTGACGCACAATCATCACCGCACTGATCTCGACATGCTCGAGTTCGATTCCGAGACCTTCTTCCATGTCGCGCCAGACACCCGGAGCGCATCTTGCGCATGATTGGAAGTCCGTTCTGCGACGGCGTCTTCAGGAGACATCTTCATGTCGCATGACTTCTGGCACTTTATTTAGACTCCGGGTCCTCACCCTACACTACCCGCAGAACTCCCGTACTCCAATTCGAGCAGGGCGTCCAACTTGCCGGATTACCAACCGTTATGCCGGTCCAGATTCCCGCGCTTTCTGAGGATCATCAATAGCCTATGAAGGCCGTCGATCACCTTACTGTTAATTCGCCTCGAGGGATGGCCGCATTTCGTTGGGAAAAGCGTACCTTGCCGCACCACATACTACGAACACCGGTTCGGTTGATATACATTCGGCGCCCTATCGACATTGACGTGTAGGCGCCGTAGCCTACGGATGGACGGGCTGCCTGACCAAAAAGCTATACTGGCAAGGTGGCCTTACCAATTAGGGAGGCGGCAGCCATGGCATCCAAATTTTCCTTCGAACCCCGACTGGTGCCACCGGTAGAGACGGCCTTCAGGCATATTCACACGGCGATTCCTGTACCCGGGTCAATTCCCATCCTCCAGGAACTCGCCAAGGCAGAGCCCGTGTCGATGCTCGGGCAGCCCCCGGTCATCTGGGACCGTGCGGAAGGCGTTCAAGTCTTTGATAAATGGGGTAACGCGTGGCTCGATTGGAGCTCTGGGGTGCTCGTTGCCAATGCGGGTCACGGCCGTCGAGAGATTCGGGAGGCATTGATAGCCCAGATCGAGCACGGGCTCTTGCACAACTACGTGTTCCCAAGTGAGCTGCGCGCTAGGCTCGCCGACCGTCTCGTCGAGCTCGCCCCGCCCACGTTGAACAAAGCCTACTTATTGACCACCGGATCCGAGGCGGTTGAGTGTGCGATCAAGCTTTCGCGCACGCGAGGTCAGCGCTTACGGGGTCGCAACAAACTCGTCATTGTCTCCTTCGACGGGGCCTTTCATGGAAGAACTCTCGGCGCGCAGCAGGCTGGCGGGATTCCATCCCAAAAGGAGTGGATCGGTCATCTAGACCCAGGCTTTGTACAGGTGCCGTTTCCCGGAGATCTTCGGTGCGCCGACCGTAGCTTCGACGTTCTCGAACGTACGCTAACGTCCAAAGGCTTCACTGGCGCGGAGGTCGCGGGTGTTATCGTGGAGACGTTTCAGGGTGGCAATGCATCATTCATGCCCGTTGAGTACGCCCGCGCATTGCGTGAGTGGTGCGACGCACACGACGTCGTGCTTACCTTCGACGAGATACAGGCCGCCTTTGGACGCACCGGGAAGCTTTGGGGCTTCGAGCATTATGGGATCGTTCCGGACCTCGTCGTGATTGGAAAGGGTGTGACCTCCTCACTGCCCCTCTCTGCAGTCATCGGCAGAGCTGAGATCATGGATCAGTTTCCGCCTGGCTCGATGACCAGCACTCATTGCGGGAACCCGCTTTCCGTCACTGCGGCGCTAACAAACATCGATCTTATCGTGGGGGAACACTTGCCACAGCGTGCTGCGGAGACCGGCGCCGTGCTGCGCGCGGAACTTGAGGCGATCCAGAGGCGCCATCCGGCTGTTGTCGCTGAAGTAAGCGGTGCGGGGCTCGTGTACGGCTTACACATCGTCCACCCGGGCACGCTGACACCCAACCCGGATCTGGCACAGGCAATCGTTCAGCGTGCCGTCGAGAAGGGACTCATGTTGTTTGCCCCGGTGGGCCTGATGGGGTCGTTGATCAAGATCAACCCCCCGCTGATTATCACGGAGGATGCCATCCATGATGGTGCCACGGCTCTTCGGGAGGCCTTTGAAGAGTGCGTGGTCCCCTCAGGCGTGTCGACGGGGACGAGGTAGGCGATGCCTGTTCAGGCCATCACGGTTCGGCGGCGCTACCAGCAAATCGCTGACCAGATTGCCGGGCTGATCCGAAGTCAGGAGTTCCGGCCCGGTGATCGGCTGCCACCGGAACGGGTGCTTGCTCAGCGGCTTCGCGTGAGTCGCCCCTCGGTGCGGGAGGCGATGATTGCGCTCGAACTTGCTGGGTTAGTCGAGGTCCGAACAGGATCGGGAACGTACGTGCGTGCACCCGCGCTCGCACCGAGCGCTCCCGGCGCAGCCAACGACGATGCTGGGCCCGGCCCCTTCGAGTGGATTCAGGCCAGAAAGTTGGTCGAGGGTGAAATCGCGGCCGTCGCCGCACGCATCGTGACAGATGATCAACTCGCAGGTCTTCGCGAAGCCGTGACAACGATGGAGCAAGAGAATGCCGAGGGAAGCACTGCGGAGTTGGGCGATCGCCGATTCCACATCGGCATCGCTGAAGCCACCGGCAACAGCGTCTTGGTCTCCATCGAGGAGGCGCTGTGGGATCAGTTTCGGAGTCCTCTGTGGGCTCGAATCAATCGGATGGGGTTAACGCAAGAGCACCGGGCACTGTGGGTGCGCGATCACATCGCCATTCTTGAATGTCTGAGACGTCGCGATGTGCGACGAGCTCGTGCTGCTGTGCACCGGCATCTGGTGCGTGTGAATCGGGTACTGCTAGAGGGGTGAAAAGGAGGCCTCTTCCGGGTTTCGTGTGGGTCCACCCTGGTCGCTGCTGGAGGGTTAGATCGCCTTGACCGGCAGGGTCTCGTTTCCATACTCAAGTTCGGCAATTACCAACACGACTTCCGGAAGACCCAAAAGGAGAAGACCGCATGCCATCAAGGAGTGCGCTCGTCGGATTCTTGCGCGGCGCTGGTTGTCCCGAACAGAAGGTTACTCACTGCGAACGTGTTGCTGATGTCGCTCTTGCCGTTGGGCGGAAGATGCAAGCCGCTGAAATACCGGTCGATCTCGGAGTGGTAGAGATCGGCGCGTTGCTGCATGATGTAGGGGTCGCATTCACGAGGGATGACCTGTCGCCTGAGCACTGCGCGTTGGGTGCTGATTTTCTTCGGGCGAATGGATTTACCGAGACGGTGGCCAGGTGTGTTGAGCGACACGAATGCATTGCCAGACCTGAAGCTGCGGAACTCGGTAACTTTCCCCAGCCTTTGCGCGATACGTATGTGCCTGAGACTGTTGAGGAACGCATCATTGCTTTTGCCGACCTCATGTATTTCGCCGTGGTAGAGAAGCGGAGTGATCCTTGGCAGGACCCTGATGCGGTAGGTCGGGCCTCATTTGGATATATGGACGCAGTCTTTCGCAAGAAGTTAGGGCGTGCGGTACCGAAAACCTATCCGATTTTCGCGCGAGTCGTTGCCCTTACCCGCACGATGCTCGTGTACGTGCCGCACGAGACCTTTGCTCGTTGGGTGGCGAAGCAGCCATGATTGTCGATGCTCACACGCACATCATGCGCGAGATTCGCGGCACTCGGCGCGGTGAAGTGCCGACCACGGGGGCTGGATTGGGGCGCGTACAAGTTGGAGACGATCTGGAAGTATGGATGCCTCCCTCGTTTGAGCGAAGCGTGGCGACGGCTGAAATGCTTGTCCGGTATCTCGATTGGCTGCAGATCGATGGTGCGGTGCTGCTGCAGGCGCCTTGCTATGGAGATCAGTTACCCTACCTGAGGGAGGTGGTGCGTTCCTACCCGGGCCGATTCGTTACGGTCGCGCTGGTGGATCCGCGAGATAGCCGACGTGCATCGGTGCACGTGGAGACGGTGGCAGCGTATCCGGAAGTTGTGGGCGTGAAGTTTGAGGTTCCCGATACGCCTTTTCTCATGGACGCACCGGAACATGCGCCGTTGTGGAGGAGGATTGTTGAAGCAGATCTCTTGGCTACTATAGACCTGGGTTGGCATGATGGCCCATTCGACGGACACGTTGATCGACTCTCCGCCGTCCTAGAGCGGTATTCGACTCTTCAAGTCGTAGTGGCTCATCTCGGGGTGAGCCGTCTTTGGGACCGCAACCAGTTGGCGCCTTTTCCTGTCTTGCGGCAGACGTTACGACGTCTATCCGGGTTCCCCGGCGTTGTATTCGACATCGCGGGGCTCCCCTTTTTTTGCCCGGAGGAAGAGTATCCCTACCCAAGAGCGCAAGAGATCATCTCCGTGGCTGTGGAGTTAGTTGGCCCTGATCGGCTTATGTGGGGGTCGGATTTTCCGACGGTGCTGCAACACTGTACATATCGGCAGGTTTTGGATCTAGTTCGAAACCACGTAGCTCTCGATCGGGAGAGCTTGGCATTGCTGTTGGGACGAACTGCAGAGCGTGTCTATCGGTTCGACCGGGTACGCGCAAACTTGCACTCGGTGTAAGAATGAAGAGCAGAAGGGTCGTTTGTGAAGAGAGTACACGCTGGGACAACAAAGAGGGAGGGGGCTTATGTCGAGTGGCGATGATAAGCTAATATCGTGGAATCCGAGCGAACGCAAGCTGTCGCGGCGGCAACTCCTGGAGCGAGCAACTATTCTTGGGTTGTCTGTCCCGGCGGTCACGGCGTGGATGGAATCCCTCGGTCTGACCGAGGCCGCAGGGCAGGGCGCTGGACTCAAGTTGCAGCAGGGGGCGACTGTCAAGGTCTTTAGTCAACCCAATCCATGGGCTGATAACTTCAAGCGAATGGCGGCTGATTGGGTAAAGTTGACTGGGGTAAACGTGCAATACGTCCAGGCGCCCTTTGAGAATATGCTCTCCAAGCTGACGACAACGTATGTCAGCGGCATTTATGCGTTTGACGTGGCGTTCCACGACACTATCTGGATGCCTATCTTTGCGAAACGGGGGTTTTTGAAGAACTTGACTCCGTATCTCAAGGACCCTGTAGCGACGCCTGCAGGGTTTGATTACCCGAATGATTTCCAAAACGTCGAAATCAGTGGAAACTACAAGCCGGGAAATGGGTGGCATCTGCCTGCAGGAATCTGGGGGTTGCCACTCATTGCTGGTTGGCGTCCATTGTATTATCGGACGGATCTGTTGAAAAAGGCTGGGCTAGTTAATCCTCCCAAGACTATGGAGGAGCTCGTGATGTATGCACGGAAGATGAATGCCCCGAGCGAACAGATCTACGGGTACGTGCTGTCAGGTTCGCGCGGTCGGATCAACTTTGATGAGTATTCTGGCTTCCTCTGGACTTACGGAGGAGACTACTTCGACAAGACATTCCATGCCGCTTTTAACAGTCCCCAAGGACTGCAGGCGCTCAACACCCTGATCGCTCTGGCGAAAGTCTCACCGCCTGGATCCGGCAACTATTTCATTAGCGACACATGGACCGAATTTCTCTCTGGGCACGTGGCATTGGCGATTACTTGGCAGGACCTCTCGACGGTGGCCGTGAAGCCGGGGAGTTCCGTTTTTGGGCGTTTCGACGCAACTGCCGCTCCCTCGCATAACGGCGTAACGCGGCCGCTTTATGATGGCATCGTGGCTGCCGTTCCTGCGAAGGCAAAGTACCCTCGGGAAGCGTACGCATACGTGGCGTGGCTTCTCGCCCCGCAGCATGCGGTGAAGACCGTACTTGATGGGAGCTTTATTCCTCGTTGGTCGGTCTACCGCGACCCGCGCGTAGTGAAGATCGCGCCTTCTGCGAAGGATGATCTGCCTGAGGAATCTCTGAGGAACGCTAAGGCAGTGCCGCTCATTCCAGAGTGGGGTGAGGTCGACGTGACCATAGCGGAGTTTCTCCATCGCGCAGTGTTCGTAGGCGACCTGACGCCTGAGCAGGCGCTGAGTCAAGCCAGTGGGGCTGTGAATGCGATTATGCACCGCGCTGGGTATTTCTAAAGGCTGATACTCTGCGTAGCATGTGAGCCGGTGAGCCCCGTCTACCTTTGATGGAAGGCGGGGCTCGCCGGCGGCCCGAGAGCCGGCGGCAACCGTTTAGGGCTTCAAGCACGCATTTGTCTGTGGGGTATTCGCTGGGGTCTATGAATGCGTGAGCGCTCGGTGAGCAACCGGTCGGGAGCCCGCATGGTGGGTCATTTTGGCTCATGGTGGCCATGGCCCGGCGTGCGGCACAGATGGCGCCATTGGTTCATTACCTTTTCAATTCTTCCGGCGCTGTTGGCCGTCCTTGCGGGCTCAATTTATCCGTTTGGCTACACGCTCTTTGTCAGCTTCCATGACTATAACCTTACCTACTCTAATGCCGCATTCACGTTCAATGGCCTGTCAAATTACCTCAGCTTGCTCACTGTAGGCGATTTCTGGTACTCACTGCGGGTTAGCGCCATCTTTACTGTCGTCGCTGTGTCAATTGAATTGGCACTCGGAGTACTCCTCGCGTCGCTCCTCAATTATGAGGTATTCGGTCGCAATCTCTTTCGCTCTCTGCTGCTCACCCCGATGACCATTGCTCCAATTGTGGTTGGTCTTATATGGCGCTGGTTGTACAACGCAGAGTATGGCTTGATCAACTATATCCTGGGGATCTTCGGAGGGCGTCCTCAGGCCTGGGTCGTAAATCCGCATCTGGCGCTTGGGGCGATCATCATAACTGATATCTGGGAGTGGACACCCTTCATCATGTTGATTGTCCTGGCAGGCTTGCAGACCGTGCCAGTTGATGTGATCGAAGCGGCTATCCTGGATGGTGCAAACTCTTGGCAGAGGCTGCGATTTGTCGTTCTCCCGATTATCCGGAATGTCATGCTGATCGGGGCTACGTTCCGCCTGCTGGATGCGTTCCGCTCTGCCGATACCATTTTCAGTTTGACCGGGGGTGGCCCCGGTCGGGTTACCACCGTGGAACCCTACAACTTGTACTTACAGGCTTTTCAGGACTTTCGCATTGGATATGCTGCAGCGATGTCCATTGTCCTTATCGGCCTTACGACGCTCGTCGTCAGCGGCCTAATGAAGATTGCGCAGTTCGAGTAATGCTTGGGCTGCCGTAGGAGATTGACGATGCAAAAGACGGTCGGGAAAGTGGCAGCCTTTGGTGGGGTTTGCTTCTTCACGGTCCTGTTCTGGATTCCGCTATTGTGGATTATTCTCTCTTCGGTCAAGAGGCCGTTGGACGTAACCTCCTATCCGCCAGCATTGATCTTTAGACCCAGCTTCGAGAACTACATTGCGTTGTTCACAACCGATCAGGCGGGGGCGGCGTTAGTCACGAGCCTGGTGGCAAGCCTGGGTGGTATGATTGCCAGCATGGTGCTTGGGACATTGGCCGGATATGGACTGGCGAAGCTTAGCGCGCAGGTCGGCCGACAGATAGGGTTCTATTTCTTAAGCACTCGGTTCGCTCCTCCCATCGCGCTTGCGCTTCCATTGTTTCTCTTGCTGGGGAAGATTCACTTAGTTGGTAGTCTTGACGCTCTCATCGTCGTCTATAGCCTATTCAACCTTCCACTCGTCGTTTGGCTCATGCGTCAGTTTTTCCGTGATCTACCAGGCGAGATCGAAGAGGCTGCGGTCGTTGACGGGTGCTCTGATGCTGGCGTTTTCTGGTATGTTGCGCTGCCACTTGTTGCTCCGGGACTAGTTGCCACCAGTGTCTTAGCGTTTCTCTTCGCTTGGAACGAATTCTTCTATGCACTGATCTTGGGAGGGGGGAACATCACAACACTACCTGTACTTGCTTCGACGTTCGCCACAGACCGCTTGATCCAATGGGGAGAATTGAGTGCAATTTGCGTCGTCGCCGGTGTCCCCATTGCGTTCTTTGCGACCCTATTTCAACGGTATCTTCTGCGCGGCCTGACGTTTGGCGCTGTTAAGTAGTTCAGGACATCTGCGCCGTGGGGAATGACAGACGGGCGCAGTAACGGGACTGGGGCGGTGGTGGTTGGCAGCATTCGGTTGCCTGCACGGCCGCGCTCCTTCCGTGGATGGGGGGAGTGCGCCACCAGTTTCGGACGCCAGGTCCGTGCGACCTGGAGGCAGAGATCCATGGGCCGATACTGGTCGCTTCGAACACGAACACTGGTACAGCACCAAAGGGGTTCAGCGAAGCGCTGCGTTTCCTCGATCAGCTAGAGGGCCGCGGTCAGCCCCGTCGTCGGGATGGTTCGCTGCAGCACAATCTGATCGTGGCCCGGGTAGGTGTACGGTCACGACCTTCAGTCTGCTTCTTCGCGGGATCGAACTCCATGGGCAGGTACAGCCGATCGTCCAACCGCTCGCCGGCGGTGTCGCCAGTCCGGATCCTCCAGATCCTCAAAGGGGGGATCAAAGACTTTGGCGAACAACGGGCATGGGAGTCGCTACCCGGCGAGGAAGCGGGTCGCGGCACCGGGATAGGTGTAACGCGCACGTGTTCGAGGTCATCCTTCAGCACGTAGACTGCGGTGAGCCATCGGTTACCGCCAGCAGATCTCGGAGCCGTATCCGGTCCTCCGGTTTGACGTGCTCGGGGTTGCGCAAGAGGAGCTACCCGCCCCCTTTGATTGCCTTCCGGGCCTGCGGGTTGCGCCGCACCCGATTGGGTTCGTCCACGCGGACGCGGTCGATGAC
>DASPUZ010000083.1:0-12360 GCA_035622635.1 bacterium
GCTTTGAGGCGATGACTGGTGCGCACCTCCACCGGCGCGCGCTCACGCACGTGGAGGCTCTGCACGAACTCCGGCGGTGCCGAGGTTCTCAATTCGATCCCACCCTGACCGACGTGTTCTGCGGCGCGATGGCCCGCTAGCACGCCCGGCTCATGGAGCGTGACGCCCATCATGATGGCCGAACGCCGCACCGCAGTGGCGGCCCAGACCGGCCTGTCCCCCCGGGAGTCTCGAGGAGCTGAAGGAGAGAACCGCGAGTGGTCCGCCTCCCATAGGCGGCCAGGCATTCAGGCCGTCCGATCGTCGGTAGTGATCCGTTCCACGTAGTCCGCGAACTGGTCGGCTTTGCCTACGAGGACGAAATCGATGGAGTGCCGGCCCTTGAGGTCACCCGCAGGCCGCCTCAGGATGGACAGCAGGAGCCCACGCCGGGAATGCGGCTCCAGCCGGGGCAAGTGCCCGAGTTGGATATCGATGGCTGCCCGGTTGTCCGGTGTGGCGCCGCCACCGTGCCGCCATCTTCGAACGGTTTGAGCACAGATTTGTCTTCGATGATGGCTGAGAGAGATTAGCGTTGATTTGCTTCTTCGGTTTTGACTTGCGGGTTACGCTCGCAAGTCGTTCACCGGGCACAAGGCGTCCGAACGCCCATGAAAGCATAAACCTAATTTTCCTGCCCGCGGAAGGTCACGAACGCCACCCCGAAGATCGCCACGAGAAACGCCGCGGTTACGGATATGTCGAGGGCGTATGAATGGGCGACCAGCGCCGCGCGGAGCGGTGAGTGAGCGTACACCATGCCCCGCAGCGCGTCGACGCCATAGGTCAGGGGATCGATTCGGGTGAGCACCGCCATCCAGACCGGCAGGCCTCGAAGCGGAAAGAACGCCCCCGACAGTAGCCACATCGGGATCACAAGGAAGTTCATAATGACCTGAAAGCCTTCCATGCTCGACATCCGCGAGGCGATGGCGAGGCCCAGGCTCGTGAGCGAAGATGCCACCAGAATCATGGCTAGGATCACCCCAAGGATCTGCAGGAGATCCAGAGGCAGGCCGACGAGCGGAGCGAGGATCAGCAGCACAATGCCTTGGAGCGTGGCGACCGTAGCGCCGCCGAGCGCCTTGCCGAGCACGATACTCCCTCGGGATACCGGCGCGACGAGGATCTCCTTAAGGAAGCCGAATTCGCGGTCCCAAATCACGGAGATCGCCGAGAAGAGCGACGTGAACAGCACAACCATGCCGAGAATGCCCGGATACATGAATGCGACGTACCTGAAGCCGCCGGGCACCGCGGCCGACCTGAACGTCGCACCCAGGCCGGTTCCCATGACGAAAAGGTAGATCAACGGCTGGCCGAAGGAACCGATAATCCGGGATCGCTCCGAAAGGAACCGGACCAGTTCCCGGAGCCAGATGGCGTACGCAGCGTAGAGTTCGCCGCCTATCCCGGGCGGCCCAACCCGAACGCGTTCCTCACGCACGTGGACGGCCACGGCTACCGCCTCCAGCGGCGCGCCGCGAGCCGCAGTTGATCGACCGCGGACGCCTGCTCCTCGCGGATCCCGTGCCCCGTCATCTTCAAGAACACGTCGTCGAGCGTGGGGCGCTTCACCATCAGGGATGTGATCCGGCCCGGGAAGGCGGCGGCCACACGCGGGGCGAACCCGGCGCCGTCCGGCCGCTCCAGCATGACCGCGCCATCGGCTAGGCGTACCTCACCGCCGAAGCGTTCCCTGATCGCCTGTGCCAACGCCGGCGCATCGTCCGCCCCGACCATGATGATATCGCCGCCGACCCGCTGCCGCAGGGCCTCGGGGGTGTCCAAGGCCATAATGCGGCCATGATCGATGATCGCGATGCGGTCGCAGTGTTCGGACTCCTCGATGTAGTGCGTCGTCATGAACACCGTCACTCCCATGCTGCGCCGGAGGTCGAGCACGTAGTCCCAAATTCTCCTCCTGGTCTGGAGGTCCAGCCCCACGGTCGGCTCGTCGAGAAACAGCACCTGAGGCGCGTGGAGCAGGCCCCGCGCGATCTCCAACCGCCGCTTCATCCCGCCGGAGAACGTGGCGACCACCGACCGCCGGCGGTCCGCCAGGTCCACCATGGCGAGCACCTCGTCGATCCGTCGTGCGGCGACATCCCTCCGCACGCCGTACAGCATGGCGTGGAAGCGCAAATTCATCTCAGCGGTCAGCCGGGTGTCAAGGCTCGGATCCTGAAACACGATACCGATCGAACGGCGCACGTCGGTCGGTTGCCGGGCCACATCAAAGCCGTTCAACACTACGCGTCCTGAGGTCGGCCGAAGCAGCGTGGCTAGGATTTTGATGGTGGTCGTCTTCCCTGCACCGTTGGGTCCGAGAAATCCAAACACTTCGCTCCGGCGGACGTCAAACGAAACGCCGCGCACGGCCTCGACGGGGCCATAGCGCTTCTGGAGCTCGGTCACTTTGATGATCGCATCCATAGAATCCACAGAATACCCCATAAGCGCAGATTTCCATTTTAGCACCGGCACTCCTCCGGTATGGGCGTCAGCCGGGCACCCCCATCCGGAATCTCTCCCCGCCGACCCCCGAAGGCTCGTTTGTAACCCCGCTGGGACCCTCAGCACTGGGCATGGCCGTACCTGCGTTCCTGGCTGCTGCGGCTTCCCGCCTCAAAGGGGCGGGCGCCGTCGGGCTCTTACGCGGATTTCTCGGCGTCCCCATCATAGGAACTGCTGCAGCGACCGGATTGGCGGTCTTCTTCATAGGTGCGATGATCACGCACGTGCACGCGCAAGTGTATTACAATATCGCGTTCCGGTGCTTACCTTGCATTTGCTTCGACCGTGTCCGGCAGCGTATCTGCCTTGGGAGCCGGTGCCGTGCCTTTGAGTGTGACGTTGGCACCGGCGATTGGACGGTCCACGTGCGCGGCATAGTGATCGCGATCTGACCCGACCGGCCGTCAACCGTTCGTCCCCAGGAATGCCTGAGGAGAGTCGGGATACCGAGTGTTCACAAAGTTCACAGGATGTCCAGATCTTCCTGGCGCAGTGTACGTGCTCGAATCGCTAGATCAACTCCAAGTTGAGGCGGGCCACCCCTTTGCGCGGTCCGGTATGGTCCGATTCACACGTCACGATATCGAGGAGTCACCGCTCACCGCGGTCGTGCCGGTGTCACAACCCTAGGTAGGCGGTGCGGACGACGGGATCGTCGTAGACTTGGGCGGCGGCGCCGGAGAGCACGATCCGACCGCCCTCCATGACGTACGCACGATCCGCGACGGCGAGGGCGTGCTCGACGTCCTGTTCGACCAGGAGCACGCTTGTCCCCTCGGCGCGGATCTCGCACAGCACATCCAGCATCCCCGCGGTAATGACGGGGGCGAGCCCGAACGAAAGCTCGTCGATGCACAACAGCTTCGGTCGAGCCATGAGCGCGCGGCCGATTGCGCACATCTGCTGCTCACCGCCCGAGAGTGTCCCGGCGAGTTGTCGGCGCCGCTCGCGAAGCCGAGGGAGAATGTCGTACACGTGTCGCAGAGTGTCCCCGACGCCGCGGTCTCGCCGGAGGTAGGCGCCCATCAGGAGATTCTCCTCCACGCTCATGGCACCGAACAACCGCCGCCCCTGCGGCACCAGCGCGAGGCCGCGGGCGGCGATGTCTGGCGGCTCCAGCCCGGCGACCCGGCGGCTCTCGAACGAGATCTCGCCGCCCCACACCGGCAGCAGCCCGGTCAGTGTGAGCATGGTCGTCGTCTTGCCGGCTCCATTATTGCCGATGAGGGTGACGATTTCGCCTGCCTCGACGCGAAGAGTCACGTCCCAGATGACCTGGACCGCGCCGTAGCCGCTCCGGAGATCTCGCATCTCAAGGAGTGCGATGGCCGTTCCTCCGCTGGTCAGATTCGGCGTGCCGCCGGACGCTCCGGACGGCGCGGAGCGCCCCGGCCCGCCCGCGAGGGGAATACTGCTCGCCGAAGTAGGCAGCCACCACTTGGGGATCCCGGACAACGTCGGCCGGGTTGCCGTGGGCGAGCACTCGCCCGTGATGCATCACGATCACCCGGTGCGACAGCCCCATGATGACCCTCATCAGGTGCTCGATGACGATGAGGCTGACCCCCCGGCGATGGACGGCCCGGACGAGGTCGACCGCCGCGTCGAGCTCGCCGGGATTGAGTCCGGCCATCGCCTCGTCGAGCAGCAACACCGACGGGTTCATGGCCAGGGCGTGCGCGAACTGCACCCGTTTCTGCTCGGCCAGGCCGATCTCGCCAGCCCGCCGGTTGGCTAACCCGCTTAACCCCACGAACTCCAGCGTCTCGGCCGCGCGTTCCCGTGGCGTGCACCCGCCACCTCGGCCGGCGAACAGCGCGCCCACGACCACGTTCTCCCACACCGTCATGTCCTTGAAGACGCGCACGATCTGGAACGTCCGCGCGACGCCCAGGCGGGCAAGGGCGAACGGCGGACGGCCCGTGACGTCGCGCGTCCCGAGCGTGATCCGGCCGGCGGTCGGCCGATCCGCGCCGGCGATCAGATTGATGAGCGTGGTCTTCCCGGCACCGTTCGGGCCGATCAGGCCGAGAATCTCCCCTTCCTCCAGTTCGAACGAGATGTCACGGACCGCCTGCAGGCCACCGAACGACTTGGACACCCGGTCGAGCCGCAGCGCCGTGCTCATACGCGCAGCCGTTTCGTCCCTTCGAACAGCGAACGCCAGGCGAGCCCCTGCTGTCCTGTGAGATACGGCCAGATGCCGCGCGGGAGGAAAAGGACGATGACCACGATGACAAGGCCGAGGAATAGGGTGTGCGCCGTCAGCAAGCGTGCCCACAGGTACTGGTCGATGTTCTCGACGAGAAACGCACCCAGCACGGGGCCCCACAGGGTTCCCGCACCCCCGACGAGCGCGAGGACGACCATCGTCAAGCTGATGAGCGGGTCGAACACCGACGGTGGGTTCACAAACGTGATCCAGAGCGCGTAGACGCCCCCGACCAGTGCGGCAACGAACGCGGAGAGACTCCAGCATGCGGTCTTGTAGAACGTCGTGTTCACGCCGCTCGCGGCGGCGGCGATCTCGTCCTGCCGGATCATGCGGCAGGCATAGCCCCATGATCCGCGCAGGATCGCGTAGGTGATCAGCAACGCGCCCCCGAGGGCACCGGCCATGAGGTAGTAGAAATACTGCCCCGAGGTCGCATACGGAACCCGGAGGATAATCCCGTTCGGGCCGCCGACCCACGGTACCATGATCACGATCTGCCCCAAGGCCTGGGCGGTCCCCAGCGTGGCGATCGCAAAATAGTGGCCGTGCAATCGCAGCACGACGGGTCCGATGACAGCCGCGAACCCCAACGCTGAGAGGGCGGCGACACCGGCGGCCGGAAAGAACGGCCAGTGCAGGTTCGCAACCAGGCCGGCGGTGACGTAGGCCCCGATGCCGAAGAAAGCAACGTTTCCAAACGAAGGATAGCCGCACAGCCCGCCGACCAGGTTCCACGAAAGTGCGAGCGTCATGAACATCAGGATCGCGGTCGCCTCGCGCAGGGCGTAGCCGGAGACCAACATCGGGATGGCGATCGCCACAATCGCGAAGAGGATGGGGCCGCCCGAGCGCAGCGCCGCCGCACCCGTGACACGGAAACGAGAGGTCGAGGCGGACGGCGCCAGGCCCCGGGAAGGCTGCGAGCTCGCGGGAAGGCTCACGCCGCCGCCCGGCCGCTCAAGCCGCGGGGCCGCAACGCGAGGATAAGCACGAGAATGACGAACGCCGTCGCGTCGACGGCGCCCGAGCCGGCGACCACGGTGGCCACGGACTCGACCATACCGAGCGCAAGCCCGCCAAGGAGCGGCCCGTACATGTTCCCGAGGCCGCCAAGGCACGTGACGACAAAGGCCCGCAGCGTCAGATCCCCGCCAATCTGGGGAGAGAAGGGAAAGTTGAGACTGTACAGCGCGCCGGCGATCCCGGCCAGCCCGCAACCGAGTCCCATCGTGAGCGCGAACACGAACGGGAGCCGCACGCCCATCAGATTGGCCGCGTCCAGGTCCATGCCAGTGGCGTTGATCGCGCGACCGAGCCGGCTGTGGTGCATGAACCGGGCGAGAACGACGGTGATGGCCAGCGCCACGATGAGCACGGCGAGCCGGGTATACGGGATCGTGAGTGCGCCGACGGCCAGGCTGACCGAGCTGTACGACGGCGCGACAGCCCGAGGGTCCGCGGTCCACAGGAGAATCCCGACATTCACGAGCACCTGGTCGATGCCGAACGTCAGCAGCAGCGTGAGAAAGAACTCACCCCGCATGACCCGGTTCAGCAGGAATCGCTGCATCACGAAGCCGAGCCCTGCGAGCGCGGCGAAGTCGATCGGCACGCTCGCGAACGGGTCGAGGTGGAGCGGAGACGTGAACAACATCCACGTGACGTAGGCGCCGAGCATGATGAACGATCCGTGCGCCAGGTTGACGATGTTGAGGATTCCCCATTCGAGCGAGAATGCGAGCGCACTGAGCGCGTATACGCCGCCGAGCAGGAGGCCGTTGACGACGATCTGGAGCCAGAACTCCACGAACCGCCCTCAGGCTTCCCGGTCCGGAGTGCTCAGCCAGTACGATGGACGGTGGATCAGCGTCGTGCCCAGCTCGGCATCGGGTAACGCAGGCGCTTGATATATTGCGCCGGCCAGACGGGAACGGGCACCCCGCCCTGGAGCTGGATCGCGGCGCCGTGCTGGTTGTCCTCGTGCCAGTTGTTGTTGAAGTGTACCGGGCCGCCGATGCTCTGATAGGTGACGTTGAGGAACGCCGCGCCGACCTTGGTGGGGTCCAAGCTGTCCGCCTTTGCGATCGCCTGCGCGAACAACTCCACCCCGATCACGGCGTTGCCCACGTGATAATCCGGCACGAATCCGTACTTCGCCTTGAACGCGCTCACGAACTTCTGGGTCGAGCCCCAGTACGGGTCCGAAAAGTTCTCCTGGGGAACCCACGGCGCCGGCCCGATCACGTCTTCCGCGTCTTTGCCAAGCGCCTTGACGTAGTCGGGCGTGGGCGGCGCGACCGTGAACGCCATCGCCTTGAAGCCGATCGCGTTCTGCTTCGCCTGACGGGTGATCAGAATCGCGTCCTGCACGTGGCCGGAGCTCAGCAGCGCGTCGGCGTGCAGCTCCTTGATCTGCGCCAGCACCGACGAGACGTCCGTCGTGGCCGCGGGGTACTGGAAGTCGCCGAGGACGTTGATGCCCTTCTCTTTCAGGTACGCGACGGCGCCCTCAGCCACGCCGACGCTAAACGAGTCGTCCGCATGCATCATGACCGCCGACTTGATGCCGGTCTTCCCGGCGATCAGCGCGTCGACGACCGGGTACATGTACTGATAGTCGTAGACGACCGGCCCGACGACGTTCTTGTTACCGGACGTCCAGATCGACTTCGCGACGCCTTCATCGGCCATCAGCACCGCGCCGTACTTGGTGCTGACCGCGGCCGCCGCGATCGTGTTGTCCGACGAATAGGGACCGAGAATGAGGCCGATGTGGTCCTCGGTGACCAGTTTCTCCATTAGCGCCGCGGATTGCGCAGGCTTGCTCTCGTCGTCGTAATACTTGATCGGGGCGAACGTGTATGTCTGCCCGACGACCTTCACCCCGCCGTGCGCGTTGATCCATTCGACGGCGAAGTCGTAACCGTCCGTGGTGAGCTTACCCTCGGCGGCCAGATTGCCGGTGTTCGAGATCGCCGCCCCGAGCTTGATCACGCGCGAGTTTCCGGTCGACTGAGGCGAGGCCAAGCCCTGCAGCCCAACCGTCACGAGCACTACCAGGATCGCTGCCAGCGCGATGTTCCCGAGCGGTGTCCGCATCCCTCAACCCCCAATCCTTGGTGAGGATCACGGGCCGGTCAACGAATCCGGATTCCGGATCGCGGCCGGCCCGTGTCAACCAGGTGCGCCGGTATGCCGTCGTTTGGCCCACGAATGTTTGGCGCGGAAAGTTCCGTCCGCCGGGGTCAAAAACCTCCTGGTGCCTAACCTTCCCGGACCCCGGCCGGGGAGCAGACTTGGTGCTTCTCCGCGCCGGGGCGCCCCTCCCAATGCGACGCTTGAACCGGACCATACCGGACCACCGCGTAATCGCGTAATTAGGCACGGAAGCTACGAAGCGAGTCGCGTGCCACCCGTTTGCATGGTCCGGTTTGGTCCGATTCACGAAATTCGTGGGGATCCGCGCTGGGGAGGAAATACGCCTGGACGCTACCGCAGATGGTACGGTATCAGTACACTAACACTGAAATACAATCTCGTTCGGGAACCTGCGGGAGGACGGCGATTGCTGGAGCGCCGAACAGCTTCACACTGCGCTCACGAGCCATCATAAGGTTCACATGTCGGTATCAGTCCCCGGAGATACCCGCCACCTCGTCCACTCGCCGAGGCGCAGTGCTTGTTCGTACCTCTCTCGCCACTCCTCGCTGAAATGAGAATCGTACGGCGACGGGTGCCGCCAGGGAGGATCTTCGTCGTGAGAATGCTGACCTCCATCCGCGCGGGCGCATTTGACAGACGCAGCAGAAGCTCCGCCAAGCGCTTCTTCGCGTCGGCCGTCATGTTCTTGTGGGTCACCACGAGCGGGTCAACGTCGCTCCTGTCCGAGTTGAAGCACCCTATGGCCAACGATCCGTAGAGATACACACCGACGAGGTCTTGGTCGAGCAAGGAGTCGAGTGCTTCGACGCACTCCGTCACCTGCTCGCGCACGGCGCGCGGGGCATCAATCCATCCGTATCCCGTCATCGAGGCTCCATGCCCGCTCTCACGCCGCGGGAAAGGTCCCGCACCATGAGCAGTTCTTGGAGCGCGGAATTCGATGGTAACGGCCTTGTTGACCCAGTTTCCGTGAACCCTTGTCGTACGTACAGCGACCGCGCATCCTTGTTCGTTTCGGTGACCCACCAGGACTTCGTCTAGACAATGCGGTAGTTTGGTAATATAGTAGGCAGATCTGGTTTGATGGTACTTGACAGGAGGGTCGCATGAGCGCCCCTTACGCGCCGAACAGGTCAAGCCGCCTCGTGCTTAGCATCGGTCGCATTCGTCACAGACAGGCTATGAACTTTCCGACTGACTTCGTGAAATCCAGGAGTACAGAGGCGGTCGTGGGCTGGAACGCGCAAGGCCCTAAGCGCGGCGCAGGGTGGAATGCACTTACCGCCCCAAGGATCGAAAGGGTCGAGAGGCTGTGGGACGAACGCACCGCCCCGAGGATCCAAAAGGCCGGCAGGGACGGTGTCGGCAAGCGGTATCTTCAACGCGGTCGGACGTGCCCGAAGCGCGGCATTCGACTCGGCGGACAGATGTGGAAGCTGAGTGCGATCGGACTGGCAGTCGCCGTGGTGTTATGGGTCGTCCTGGAGGGCGTAGTCCGTGGCTCTCGGTGAGGACGCGCCGTGCAGGACGTCAGAGGCTGCATGCAATGATACAGTGTCGTTTGTGACGACTCCCTGACGTAGGGGTCTCGTTGCGGGGCGGCTTCACCGAGCCCGGATTTCCAATTTGACAAGGCACCAGGGGTTTCGGGGACGCGTCGAACGTCTTTGCTGGTGCGGGCTTGCGGGTGATCGTGATGCTGCGGAGGTGGGTACCCGATGCGTGAAGTCCAAAATCAGCCCTTGCAGCCTTCGTTCAACCCTGGTGTAGTTTCTCTTTGAAAAGGGACCAGGGTTTCTCCCTGAAAAGGTTCCACCTTCCCGAGGGATCAAGCCCCTCACTTCAGATGCCGTGGAGTGAAGGGGGAGGAGATGATCTCGGTGGAAGTGTGGACCACGATTCGTACTCTACGCGTCCAAGGGCACTCGATCAGCGCGATCTCCCGTCAGCTGCATCTGTCTCGTAAAGCCATCCGGCGCGCGCTGCGGAGCAGTCAGCCTCCACGCTATCAGCGCAAGCCGGTCGAGAATGCGCAGTTGACGCCCTTCATTCCCGTGATCCGAGAGATGACCACGGAGCATGGGCTGATCGGTAGTCGCATTCTGAATGAGCTCCGAGCGCGGGGCTACCGGGGCTCACGCGCGGCCTTCTATCGGACCTGGACGCGCCTGCGTCCGCCACGGCCCGATCCCCGGGTCACGGAACGTTTCGAGACAGCCCCCGGAGAGCAATGCCAATTCGATTGGTCGCCGTACACGATCTTGCTGGGTGGCGCCCTCACGCGCGTCATCGTGTTCAACACCGTCTTAGGCTATAGCCGCCGTCAGTTCAACTGGCCGAGTCGCGATGAGACGGCGGCGTCCATCTATGAAGCGCTCGAGGAAGGCTTCTGGCACTTCGGCGGCGTCCCGAAACAGGTCTTGGTCGATAACCCTCGGGCATTCGTCATCGATGCGCGCCCGGCGGCCTTCGAGTGGAATCCGACGTTTCTGGAGTTGTGCGGCTACTATCGGATCGAGCCCCGCGCCTGCCGGGTGCGGTGGCCGAGGACGAAGGGCAAAGTGGAGAAGCCCTTCTACTACCTTGAGCACCATTTCATCAAGGGCAACAGCTGGACTGACTTCGATACATTCGGGCGTGATCTCGCTCGGTTCACCACTGAGATCCTGGATGTGCGTGAGCACCTCACGACGCATCAGTCTCCGATCGAGCGCTTTGCCGAGGAGGTGCCGTATCTCACGCCGTTGCCGGCGACACGGTACATTGGGATCCATGCCCTCACGCGCAAGGTCAGCTGGGACTGCCTGATCCCGTACGACGGGTCGCGGTACAGCGTGCGGTGCGTCTACGCCGGCAAGCGTGTGTGGGTGCGCGTGTCACAAGGGGCACGGCTGGAGGCGCTCTCGCCCACGGGCGAGGTGATCGCGCGGCATCCGCTCAGCGAGACCAAAGGCGCCACGATCATCGACCCCGCACATTACGAGGGATTGCGCAAGGACACGCCGCACACCCGGGTGGTCCTCGTGGAGGCCTTCCAGCGCCGCTTCCCGGACCAGCAGGCGTTCCTCGATGGGCTGCTCGCGCAGCAGAAGTTGGGGCCCGTGCGCCACCTTCGTGGCATCCTGGACCTCGCGCAACACTATGCACCCGAGGCGCTGCGTGCGGCCTTCCGCAGTGCCAGCACGTACAACACCTACTCACTGCCATTCATCCGGGGCATCCTGCAGCATGACGCGCTGCCGGCGACCACCCCGGCGACGCTCGTCACGACGCGAGCCCCGGTACCACGGCTCGCGGTCAAGCGCGATCTGCGCGCCTACCAGACGCTCTTGACGTCGACGAGCGAGGAGGCGCGCCCATGAGTACCGATGGCGAGCGCCTCCGGGGGAACCTCAAGCGGCTCGGACTGCACGCCATCGCCGATCTGTTCGAGCGGGAAGCGCAGAAAGCCGCGAAGACCAAGCAGAGCTATGTTGGCTTCCTCGATCATCTGGTCGACGAAGAACTGGCGCGGAAGGCCGATCGGTCGGTGAACGCTCGCATCGTCCGCGCCCGCTTCCCCACGATCAAGACCTTGGAGGGGTTTCAGTTCGAGTTTCAACCCTCCATCCCCGCGCCGCTCATTCGCGAACTTGCTGAGCTCGGCTTTCTTGCGCGCGCCGAGAACCTCGTCTTGGTCGGGGCGCCGGGAACCGGGAAGACGCACCTATCCCTGGCGCTAGGCATTCGAGCTTGTGCCGCACACAAGCGTGTCCTGTTTCGCTCGGTCGCCGACCTCCTCGATGAGCTCATCGCCGCTACCGTCGATCACACCTTGGGCGCACGGCTGGCGACGCTCGGGGGCCTGGACCTCCTGATCCTCGATGAGCTTGGCTATCTGCCGATGGACCCACGGCGTGCGAATCTCTTCTTTCAACTGATCAGCCGACTCTACGAGCACGGGTCCATCATCCTGACAACCAACAAGCCCTTCGAGGAATGGGGTACCGTCTTCGGCGGCGATGAGGTGATTGCCGGCGCGGTGTTGGATCGGCTCCTGCATCACTGTCATGTCGTCGCAATCAACGGGCCCTCCTACCGGACCAAGGACAAGCGGCCCCCCAAACCCGGGAGCCCGTAGATGTCGTCCTTCCTTCAAGAGAACCTTAGAGCACCACCAGGGAGGCGCGGGTACCGCTCGAACCATAGGGACACACGGCCCCTCGGGGGGTGGTACCTTTTCGGAGAGAAACTGGTACCTTTTCGGAGAGAATCAACAATGCAGAAGCGCAGGCTTGGAAACACCCACCTGGAAGTTTCGGCTCTCGGATTAGGCTGCATGGGAATGGGCTTTTCTTACGGTCCGGCTGCAGACAAGCAGGAAATGATCTCACTGATTCAGTCGGCGGTCGAACGCGGCGTCACGTTCTTCGATACCGCCGAACTCT
>DASPUZ010000084.1:0-41715 GCA_035622635.1 bacterium
ACGGCGGCCAGGGCGGTAACGGCGGGAGCGGCAACACCGGCGGGAGCGGCAACGGCGGCAGCGGCGGCTCGGGCGGCAACGGCGGGAACGGCAATGGTGGAAGCAGCGGCGGCGGCGGGAACGGCGGCCAGGGCGGCAACGGCGGCCACAACAACAACTAGCCGGCTGCGTAGCGCGTCGGCTCGACTACCTCAAAAGGATACGTACGTAAAGAGGCGGGGGCGCGGGCCCCCGCCTCTTTACGTGCTTGCCGGGCACCCGGGGTTGGAACTCGAGTCCCCGCTTCTACTTGATGAGGTTCAACTTGACGGCCAGCAGCGCGGCCTGGGCGCGGTTGCGTGCGCCGAGCTTGCCGTAGATCCTGCGGAGGTGCTTCTTCACCGTCGCTTCAGAGAGGTGAAGCTTCGTTGCGATTTCCCGGTCGCTCATGCCGAGCGCGACGCGGCCGAGGATGAGAATCTCACTTTCGCCCAGCGTGGGCTTGTCCGGCGGCGCCCCGTCCCTGGCCTTCGCGGCCAACCGTGCCATCATGCGTCTGGCCAGCACGGGGTTGATCATCGTGCGACCCTCGTGCACGGCGCGGATCGCGTTCGCCAGGTTCTCTGGACTGATGTCTTTCAGGATGTAGCCCGCCGCGCCCGCCTCCGCGGCCGCGAGCAGCGTCTCGGCGTCGTCGACCGTGGTAAGGAACAGCACCTGAGGGTTCTCCGACGCGGCACGAAGCCGGCGCAGTGCCTCGAGGCCGCTCATATCGGGAAGATTCACTTCCATCACGACGACGTCCGCCTCTTGCGCCTTGAGGACCTTGAGGGCGTCTTCGCCGGATCCGACATCCTCGAGCACGGCAATGTCCTGATGCTGCGCGAGGAGCGTGCGGATGCCCGCCCGGAACAACCGGTTCCCGTCCGCGAGAAGGACGCGAACACGGGCGTGGGTGTTAGGCAGGTCCTCGAGAGCAATCCTGCGGGTCAACGGCACCAATGATCCCCATCGCTCGACCAGTGATCCTGAATTCGCTCGCTTTGTAGAAGGCAACAAGCTACATTCGCCGGCAGATCGATTGCATCCTCCATGAAAGGCCCCCGCCCAGCTTCGATCTCCTCCGGGAAACCGTGCGCTGCACGGGCTCGCGCGTTGCCGGCTGCTGCGAGCCTGCAGGCGTCCGGCGGCGCGTTTCTCGTGCGCGCGCGTCTGAGACAGAGGGCATGTGGGTACTAGCAATACGGGACTGATATTTCATTCCTTAGACGGATTACGGGATGCTGTGCGGGAGGGTAACTGTGGGGGGCAGCTCGTTGAACGAGCCCCGGTCGAGTGCGGCACCGTCGAGCCAGGTCGTGCAGGAGTTGAGGTCCTGGTGCGAGGAATCGGGGGCCAGCCAGTCTTCGCTCGCAATGGAGATCGGCGTGAGTGTCTCACACCTCAACCAGGTGATCAACGGCAGGGCACGGCCGAGCGCGCGGCTCATCCGGCGAATCGCCGAGGTGCTGGAGCACCGCAAGACGCGCAAGGTGAACGCCATCCGGCGCATGTCATAGCCCTGCTGGCGTCCCATGGCGCGGCGGGTACGGACGCCGAAGCGTTCGCTGGATCGGGTTCGATTTCGATGGGGGTGCGGTTATGACGTTCGCCGAGGCTATTCAGATCAAAGGACGGGTCGTTGACATCTACCTCATCAACGGCACCGTGCTCGACGGGGCGCGAGTGAAAGACGTCTCGTCCGCGATGATTCAGGTCACGTACAAGGATCGGACCCGTTACCTCAACCCCGATCACGTGCTCATGGTGGAGATCGGGTAGTACGACCTCACGGAGCCGCTGCGCCGTCACGAAGGCAGCTCTGCCCGCTCCAAGGCGGCGTTGACGTGGGATTCGGACACCGGGGACGGGACGCGTGTATACTAGATGGTGGAGTCCCGGGTGAGTGTTGAGGTGCGGCAATGAAGAAGTGTGTCTTGGGCGTCCTGGTTCTCGCGCTCTTGGGAGCGGTCATGTCGGGTTCGGCCGGGGCCCAGAGTGCGCAGGGCAATATGGGAACGATCTACGTGTGGAATCTATGGCAAAACCAGGCCGGAGACTCGGTCATCGTCTACGTCCAGCTCAGCGGTTTCAGCAATCCGTCGTGGCGGGCGTTGAAGTATGGGGAGTTGGGCTCGTTCCTGGTACCCGCCGGGGCGCACCATTTGAAGGCAGTTGACAGCGCGCACAAAGCGACGATCGCGGAGACGAACAGCTTGGTGAAGCCGGGCGCGTGGTTCAAGTGGTGCGTGTACGGGAACGACGTCGCGCAGGCTGGCCGGTGCCAGGCATGGCTCAACAGCACTAATCCGCAGCCGTAGCCAATCCGTCCCACCCGGGGAGCCGCTATCCCGGTGCGGTCCCTACGCCACGGTCGCTAGCTGAGCTGTTTTCTGAACCGCCACACGCTCAACGAGACCAATACCACCGTGAACACCAGCAGCCCGACGAAGTTGGGCCACAGCGCGTCGAACCCGCTTCCCTTGATCAGCGCGCCTCGGGCGATCCGGCCGAAGTGGTAGATGGGATTGAAGATGGTGAGCGGCTGCATCCATCCCGGCATCGCTTCCACCGGCATCAGCGCCCCGGAGAGCGACGTGAGCGGGGGGTTGATGAAGAAGACCATCAGCATCGCCTGCTGAGCGGAGCGCGTGAACGTCGCGAGGAGCGTCCCGAGGCCGATGCCGGAGAGCAGGCACAGCCCGGCGCCGCCGAGCACGACGACCATGCTGCCGTGAAACGGCACGCCGAATGCCACGCGCATCAGCCCGAGCGCGAGCAGCGTCATCGCGGAGAGCACCACGAACACGGGCGCGATCTTCGCGAGGATGATCTCGGCCGTGCTCGCCGGCGACATCAGGAGCTGCTCGATGGTGCCGAACTCGCGCTCCTTCAGCATCACCGTGGACGCCACAATGGAGCCGTTCAGGATCAGCAGCATGCCGAAGATGCCGGTCACGACGAACCACGAGCTCACCAGGCCCGGGTTGAACAGAAAGGCCGGATCGAGCTCCACCGCGCCTTGGTGGGTCACGGGCTGCGCAGCGATCTGCTCGAAGGTCGCATGAATGCCCTGTCCCGCCAGCCCCGCATTGTAGCTCTGAATCACGCCCTCGGCGTATCCCTGGGCGATCTGCGCGGTGTTCACGTTCATCGCGTTGAGGAGAAACTGCACCGTCGTCGGCCATCCCCGCACGAGATCGTGGGCGTAGTCGTACGGGATCACGATCCCGGCGTCGATCGCTCCCCGGCCGAGAGCGTCCGCGAGCCGGTCGGCCGACAGGTAGTAGCCGGCCAGACGGAAGCTCTCGCTCTGGGTGAGCTCGGCCACCAGCTCGCGGCTCTGGGGCGTCTGGCTCTCGTCCACCACCCCCAGGCTGACATTGGAGACTGTGGCGTTCAGCACCGATCCCAGGAGCAGCAACTGCAATACCGGCGCGACGGTCAGGGAGAGGACCAGGCGGCGATCGCGGAGGATTTGCCGGAACTCCTTCAGGAACAGCGCCCGGAACCGATCGGTCAGGAGGATGCGGAGGAACGCGCCCATGTGATCCTCAGTCGGCGAGCTGCATGCGCCGCATCGTGCGCCACGCCACTCCGTAGAAGATCGCGCCGATCAGCCCGATGATCGCGACCTTGTACCACGTGGCCCCCCATCCGCCGCCCTGCAGGAGGGCGTCCCGTACCACCTCGATGTAGTACCGTCCCCAGACCAGGTTGGAGATCCACCGGAGGCCGGCCGGGATGTTCTCGATCGGGAACAGGAGCCCCGATAGGAGCAGCACGCTCATGAATCCTCCGAACGCGACCGCCTGCATGGCCGCCGCCTGATTGGGGATGGCCGCGCCGACCATCACACCGAACGCCGCCACGCAGAACGCATACAGGATCGTGGCGACGAGAAACGGGGTGGGGTCTCCCGCGAAGCCGACATCGAAGCTGGTGAGCAGCACGGCGAGCAGCACGAGTGTTTCGGCCAGCGCCACGGCCACGAACGCGAGGATTTTCCCCAGCAGGAACTCGTGGGCCGAGATGCTCGACACGTACACCTGGAGGATGGTCTTCTGCTCGCCCTCTTTCGCCATCGCCAGCGTGGCGAGGAGCGCCGGGAAGATCGACAGCGCCATGACGAAGATGCCGGGCCCGTAGAACTTCGGCGGGGATTCTCCCGGGTTGTACCACAGGCGCACCGCCGCTTGCACCGGCGCAGCTTGCGCCGCTCCCGCGGTGCGCTCGTTGTACGCCTGCACGATCTGGGCGACGTCGCCGGAGATCAGCTTCGCGGTGTTGGCGTCGGACCCGTCGACGAGGAGCTGCACGGGTGAGGGGACGCCGCGTGCGATGTCCCGGCCGAAGTGCGCCGGGATGACGAGGGCGGCGCGGGCGTCGTTGGACACCAGCGCTTGGTCCGGCTGCTCGTCGACGGGCCACGGCACCACGTGGAACGTGATGGACGCACGGAGGGCGTCGACGAGGTCGTGCGAGATCGCCGAGTCATCGAGGTCCTGGACGACGATCGGGACGTTCGTGACGGACAGCGAGAACGCCCGGCCGAGGAGCAACAGGAGGCCTACGGGCAGCACCAGCGCCAGGGTCAGCGACAGCCGGTCCCGGAGGAACTGGATGAGCTCCTTGCGGGCCTGGGCCAGGACGCGCGCCACGGGTCAGGCTCCCCCGTCCCCGGAGATTCTGTCTTCCTGCTGCGAGCGCTCCACGACGCTGATGAACACGTCCTCCAGCGAGAACCGTCCCTCTCGCGATTCGAGCACGCTCACCCCGTGCTCGCGCAGCGTGTCCGCCACCTCCCCTGCGGCGTCTTCGCGGTCGCCGTCCGTGATGACGTGGAGCCGGTCTCCGAACAGCGAGATCCGCCAGCCGTCCGCGCCCCGCCGGAGCGCGTCCACCGCGCGCTGCGGCTGATCGACGCGGATCTCGAGGAGGTGACGGTTGGCCATCTCGCGGCGCTTGATCCCGTCGGGCGACCCCTCGGCGACCAGCTCGCCCGCGACCATGAGACCGATACGGTTGCATTGCTCCGCCTCTTCGAGATAGTGGGTCGTGACGAGAATCGCCGTCCCTGCGTCGGCCAGCCGATTGATCATCGCCCAGAAGGCACGGCGGGCAAGGGGATCCACCCCGGATGTCGGCTCGTCCAGAAAGAGGACGGCCGGTTCGTGCATGATCGCGGCACCGAACGCGACGCGCTGTTTCCAGCCGCCGGGGAGGCTGCCGGTGATCTCCCGCTCCTTGCCTTGCAGGCCGGAGAACGAGAGGACCCACCGGCGCTTCTCTTCCCGCTCGCCCTCCGGCACGCCGTAGACTCCGGCGAAGAAATTGAGGTTCTCTTCCACGGTCAGGTCGTTGTACAGGGAAAACTTCTGGGACATGTAGCCGACGCGCTGGCGCACGCTCTCGGATCGCACGCCGCGCTCGCCCGCGAGCTGGACTCGCCCCGCGGTCGGCTCGAGCAGCCCGCACAGCATCTTGATCGTGGTGGTCTTGCCGGCACCGTTCGCGCCGAGCAGCCCGTAGACTTCCCCGTACCGCACCTCGATGCGCACGTTGTTGACCGCGGTGAACGCGCCGAACCGCTTCGTCAGGTTCGTGGCCCCGATGGCGGTCTGCCCGGTCAAGGTCGTGTGCTCGTGACGCGCCGGAAAGGGTGCGACATGGGGTTCCTGGCCCAGGCGGCGCAAGACCGTGACGAACGTATTCTCCAGGGTCGGCGTGTCCACGCGCAGGTCCTCGATCGCCAGTCCGGCGCGCCCCGCCGCGTCGCGGAGAAGGCGCTGCGCCTCGCCGGCGTCGCGCGTGAGCAGGTCGAGGCGGTCTCCGAACCGCTGAACGTCGATGATCGCCCGGTCCGATCCGCTGATCCCGGTCAGCACGCGCTCGGCCTCTCTAACACGCGTGGTGCGGACCTCGATCCGTTGCGCGTGCAGGCTCCCCCGCAGATCCGCGGGCGTGCCTATGCCACGGATCTCTCCGAGGTGCATCAGCGCCACCCGATGACATCGCTCCGCTTCGTCTAGGTACGGCGTGGCGACCAGGATGGTTAGGCCTCCGTCGGCGAGATGGGCCAGCGCGTCCCAGAACTCGCGCCGCGAGACCGGGTCCACGCCCGTGGTCGGCTCGTCCAGCAGAAGCACTCGGGGCTCGGGCACGAGGGCGCAGGCCAGGGCCAGTTTTTGCTTCATCCCGCCGCTCAGCCGTCCGGCGAGGCGGCCGGCGAATCGATCCATGCCGAACATCCGAAGGTACCGCTGGCCGCGCGACGCGGCCTCATGCGCGGAAACGTGGCGCAGATCGGCGATGTACCGGATGTTCTCGTCGGCGCTCAGGTCGGAGTACAGGCTGAACGTCTGCGTGAGGTATCCGGTCTCGGCGCGGGCCAGCCTTGCCGGCCGGCCAAACACGTTTGCCGTGCCAGCGGTGGCTTCCATCACGCCGGCGAGAATCTGGAACGTCGATGTCTTGCCCGCGCCGTCCGGCCCGATCAAGCCGAAGATCTCGCCCTCTTCCACGTCGAACGCGATCCCGCGGACGGCCTCGGAGGCGCCGTAGCGCTTCCAGAGGTCTCGTACTCGGATTGCCGTACTGGGGACCGGGTCCTCCCGCGGGCGTTCGTGCGGGGCGGTCACGGTGCCGGCTGTCACTGGCTGTGCCAGCCCTTCCAGCCGGGCGGCCAGTCACCCGCAACCAGGATCTCGCCGTCGGCCGGGATCCCGGGCTTCGCGTATCCAAACCCACCCCGGAGGCCGAGCTTCACGCCGACGACCTGCTTGACCCGGTCTTCCCGGAAGTACGTGTTCTCCGGGGTGAACGTGGCCGCCGGATCGATGCGGAGTACATAGGCGTCGATGGGGTGCCCGGGATTCGAGTCGAGATAGATGTGAGCCGCCTGGCCGATCTTGACCTTTCCGATCTGGCCTTCGGGGATGAACCCGCGGAGATACACCTGGTCCAGATTGAGCAGCGTTACAATGGCCGTGCCGGCCGGCACCACCTCGCCCGGTTCCGCCGCACGCGTGATCACGGTCCCCGCGAACGGCGCCCTGATGATGAGGTCCTGGCGGTTCGCTTCGGCCTCGGCAAGCTGGGCGCGGGCCTGGGCCACCTGCGCGGTCGCGCTCGCGATCATCGCCTGCTGTTGCATGATCTGCTTCTCGACCTGCGCGGTCGCAGCGCTCCGGATCGGAGGGTTCGCCAGGTTTGCCTGCGCCGTGACCAGCGCGCCCCGGGCGGCCTCCACCTGTCGCTCCGCCGCGGCGACCGCGGCGGCCTGCTGATCGGTGGCCGTCACTGCCTGGACCCGCTGTTGTTCGGACACGGCGCCCTGGCGCGCAAGGGCAGTGTACGCGTTGCTGTTGAACACGGCATTCTCGTAGGCAGCCTTCTGCTGCGCAAGGCTCGCCTCGGCCGCCGCAAGATCCGCCTGCGCCTGCCGCACCCGTCCCTCTGCGTCGGTGGCCGCCTGCGACGTCTGCAGCTGGTTCTGCTGCAGTTGCTGCTGCAGTACGGCGATCTGGTCCCGGGCCGCCTGCGCCTGTGCCTGCGCCACGAGCAGCGCCGCCCGGGCCTGGTCCTCCTGGGCGAGGATCTGCGAGTCGTCGAGGGTCGCGATCACGTCGCCGGTCTTTACCGTGTCGCCCTCTCGGACCGTGATGTCGACGATACGTCCGGCCACCTTGGGGGCGATGGCCGAGTCGTCGCCCTCGATCCGGCCGCTCAGCGTGACGATGTTGTCCGGTACCGGAGGAACGGAGAAGAAGGTGCGCCAGACCCACACCCCAGCCCCCGCGAGCACGAGAAGCACGATGATCGGGAGGAACTTCGGGCGCGCATGTGCCCGCGCCCGGCCGGATTCTGCCGGAGGTGCCTGTGCCGGGGCCTGAGCGGCTTCGTCTGCCATTATGGCCGTCTCCGTCCTTGCGCGGCCGATGTCGCGCGCCGTCGCCGCGATTTGAACGTGCCCAAATACGCCAGCGAGAAGTCGGCGATGTGGTTCGCGATCCTGTCCACCTGATCGGGGGTCATCTTGAGCTCCGGCCACATCCGTGAGAGGATGGGCCGTCCCTGAACGTAGTGGACGGCTTGGCCGATGATGCTGTGGACGCAGAGCCGCGTCGTTTCGTGGTCCGGCGGCAACCCGAGGATCGAGCCGACGATCTCACGGAAGCGGTCGTACACCGGGCGAAACATTTCGTTCATCACCCGGTCCAGGACCGGCGTCGGCTGCGCCCACTCGTGCATCATCAGGCGAAAGGGCCAGTCCGGGTGATCCGAGGCGAACACACCGCGGAGCCGCATCACGATGATCATCCGCAACAGCTTCTCGGGCGGGATCGTGCGGTCCGAGATGGCAGCCTCCACGTCCAGCGTGCGGGCGAACCTCCGCAGCACCTCGGTGTACAGGCTCGCTTTGTCACGGAAGTAGTAGTTGACCGCGGCGATGTTGGCCCCCGCACGCAGGCAGATGTCGCGCACCGTGGTCGCCTGGAATCCCCGCTCCGCGAAGATCTGCTCGGCGGCTTTGAGCACTTTCTCGCGAGTGCTGTCGGAGATCGCTCGGGGCGCCGGCGCGGTTCGTCGCGGTTGTAGTCGACCGGTTGTAATGTCCATTTCAAATATCAGTTTGAATCATATATTTGTCCCTGTCAAGCCTTGGTGCGGTGAATTCGTAAGACCAGCCTGCGGGCCCACGGCCACGGTGCGAGCCAGTACTGGACCTTGCGCCCACGGCATGCGACAGAGCGCGCAAGCCGAGACCCGCGCGAACCAAAACCGCCGTGGGGCCGGCGTAGCGGCGCCCCGAGGCGATCACACGGAGGGGGACGGCGCGGATGCAGGGTGCCGGGGCCGGTTCGTCAAACAGAGCATGATCTCGATCCATCCGTCGATTGCGCGCCCCGCCGAACGACCGCATGACTAGACGCACGGGGACGCACGTGCCCGAGGTCGTTTGGCCAGCTTATGAGCCTGTGCTTCTGCGTACGGCGTGAGCAAGTACTGAGCGTGTGCCCACGGTGTGAGCCAGGGCGCGCGGGGCTGGACCGCCGTGGCCGCGCCGCCGCGGGCCAGAGCTGCGCCCCGTCGGAGACCGGCGCGAAGTTCGGAAAGGAGGAAAGAGATGAGCGGAGTCCGGGTACTGGTCGGCACACGGAAGGGCGCGTTCATTCTGACGGCGGACGCAAAGCGCGACCGCTGGGATATTGACGGTCCCCATTTTGCGGGCTGGGAGATCTATCACCTCAAGGGGTCCCAAGCCGACCCGGACCGGCTGTACGCGTCGCAGTCCAGCGCGTGGTTCGGACAGGTGATCCAGCGCTCCAACGATGGCGGCAAGACGTGGGAGCCGGCCGGCAACCAGTTCGTGTACGACGGCGTTCCCGGTTCTCATCAGTGGTACGACGGTACGCAGCATCCCTGGGAGTTCAAGCGGGTCTGGCACCTCGAGCCGTCACTCACCGATCCGGACACCGTCTACGCCGGGGTCGAAGACGCCGCTTTGTTCCGCTCGATCGACGGCGGGCAAACGTGGCTGGAGCTTCCCGGACTCCGGGGGCACGGCTCCGGGCCCTCCTGGCAACCAGGCGCCGGTGGGATGTGTCTGCACACGATCGTCCTGGATCCGAGCGATCCGGGGCGGATCTTCATCGCCATCTCGGCCGCCGGCGTGTTCCGGACCGATGACGCGGGCAGGACGTGGCGGCCGGCGAACCGCGGCCTGCACTCCCAGGGCATTCCGGATCCGGCGGCTGAGGTTGGCCACTGCGTTCACCACATGGCGATGCACCCGTCCCGGCCGGCTGTGTTGTTCATGCAGAAGCACTGGGACGTAATGCGCAGAGACGACGCCGGCGGATCGTGGCATGAGGTCAGCGGCAATCTCCCGACCGACTTCGGGTTCGCAATCGATGTTCACGCGCACGAGCCGAACACCATTTACGTGGTTCCCATCAAGAGCGACTCGGAGCACTATCCGCCCGACGGCAGGTTGCGCGTGTACCGCAGCCGGACGGGCGGACACGAGTGGGAGGCGCTCACGAACGGTCTGCCACAGGCAAATTGCTACGTCAACGTGCTGCGCGACGCGATGGCCGTCGACTCGCTCCATCCGTGCGGTCTCTATTTCGGCACGACCGGCGGGCAGGTGTATGCATCGGCCGACGCCGGGGACAGTTGGGCGCCGGTCTTCCGCGATCTTCCCGCCGTGTTGTCCGTCGAGGTCCAAACCCTGCCATGATTCGGGTCGTGCTTCCGGCTCATCTGCGGACGCTCGCACAGGTCAACGGCGAGGTGGCGCTCCACGTGGAAGGTCAGGTGACGCAGCGCTCGGTGCTCGACGCGCTCGAGGCGCGTTATCCGATGCTGCGCGGCACGATCCGCGACCACGCGACGCGGCAGCGCCGGGCGTTCGTGAGATTCTTCGCCTGCTCCCGCGACCTGTCGCACGAGCTTCCGGACGCCTCGTTGCCCGAGGCGGTCGCGACGGGAGCCGAACCCTTTCTGATCGTGGGCGCCATGGCAGGCGGGTAGGGCGCCGTCGCGAAAGAACACCAAAGGCGGATAGACGGCACGGTAAGCCTGCCGGACCGCCGGTCTCGACAACGCACCGGTCGCGGCGAGGAGTGCCGGGCGAGGGGCGCAGGTCGTTCTCGGGAAAACCCGGGCCACCACCGTGAGAACGACGGGCCGCAGTACGGGACGGCGAACGTGAGCGACGGTTACCTGATCGGGCTTGATCTCGGCACGACCAACTGCAAGGCGCTGCTCTGTGACACCGGCGGCGCGATCCGCCACGTTGCCGCTCGGCGGATGCCCGTCCGCCATTTGGACGGCGGGCGAGCCGAATACGACCCTGAGGCGGTATGGCAGACGGCCGTGGCGACGCTGCGAGAGGCCGTCGCCGCGGCGCGAGACGGGGATGGTGTGCGATCGATCGCCGTCGCGAGCATGGGCGAGGCTGGCGTTCCGTGCGGCTCGGACGGGACCCCCGTCTACTCTTCGATCGCGTGGTTCGATTCGCGCAGCACCGCGCAAGCGGCGGCGCTCGAGGCTCGAATGGGCGACCGCGCTCTGTACGAGATTACGGGTCTGCAGGGGCTGCCGATCTACACAGTCCACAAGTTGAGCTGGTTGCGCGACCACGAGCCCGATGTCTTTCGCCGGATCCGACGCTGGTACTTCATGGCCGACTACATCGTGGGTCGCCTCGGCGGCGACTGGGTGACCGATCCGTCGCTGGCGTGCCGCAGCCGGATGTTCGATATCAGGCAGCGGCGGTGGTCGGCAGACGTCCTGGACGCTGCGGGCATCCCTGCCGCGATCCTGCCGCCCGTCGCGCCGAGCGGGGCGCGCGCCGGTCGCCTCCGGTCCGAGCTCGCACGAGCGCTTGGCCTAGGACCGGACGTTTGGATCGCCGTTGCCGGACATGATCACGTCTGTGCCGCGTTCGCGGGGGGCGTGATCGAGCCCGGAGACATGCTGGATTCGATGGGTACGGCGGAAGCCATGTTGGTGGCCACGGAAACACCGCCGCCGCCGGACGTGACCATGCCCATGGGCTTCGCGGTCGGCTGCCATGTAGTGACGAACCTTTTCTACTTGCTTGGCGGATCCACGATGTCCGGCGGAGCGCTCGAGTGGGTGGCACACCTTACGGGCACGCCACTGTCGTATCTGATGGAGCAGGCCGCGGCCGTGCGGCCGGGCAGCGAGGGACTCTGCTTTCTCCCGCACCTCCGGGGGAGCCTTTCCCCTGTCGTGGACCGGTGGTCCATGGGTGCGTTCGTGGGCGTGCGGGACGTCCACGGCCCCGCGCACTTCGCCAGGGCGGTCGTCGAGGGGTTGGCGTGTGAGGCCGCGGGTAGCACCCACGCCCTCGAGCGGATCGTGGGCCGTGCCGGGGTGATGCGAGTCACAGGGGGCGGGGTCCGTAACAAGCTCTGGCTTGCGATCAAAGCCGCCGTCCTCAACCGGCCACTGGACATCATCGGCACGCCCGAGGCAACCGCGCTCGGGGCGGCGCTGCTCGGTGGCGTCGCCGCGGGAGTATTTCCGGGTGTTGCGGAGGCGGTGCGTGCGGGCGCAAGGATCGGAAGTCGCGTCGACCCGGACCCGGCGCTGGTCGAGGGCATGAACGCGAGGGTGCGCATCCACCCGGACCTGTATCCCGCCGTCGCTCCTCTGCACCGGCGGCTGCGTCGTGCCGGCGGTGCCGGTGAGCAATCATGGGGCCACTCGCAGGCGTCGCCGGCCGGGTGACGTTTCGACCGGGATGCGACCGGAGCCAGTGTCATCCCAACGAATTGCTGCAAGGATGCAATTTGTCGGGAGCCCTGCGCACGCGGAGTTCACGGGCGAGACGCGTATGCTTCGCACCGTGTTGGCACGTGCTACCGATTCCCGCTGGGAGGGTCGACGATGCTCGTCAGGCAGCCCCGAACGTTCATTCGTGACGCGTGGCGCGAGCGCTACGCGATTCCGGCATTCGACGTGTGCAACCTCGAGCTCATGAAGGCGGTCGTGGACGCGGCCGTCGACGAGCGAGCCCCGGTGATCCTGGCCACATACACCGGCGATCTCAGCCATGCCGGCTTGAAGCCGCTTGCCTGCGTCGCTCGTGTTCTGGCGGAGGAAGCCCCCGTTCCGGTGTTGCTGCACCTCGATCACGGCACCGGCTTCGAAATGGCCGTGCAATGTCTCGCAGAGGGCTACAACTCGGTGATGTTCGACGGGTCCCACCTCTCTCTTGAGGACAATCTCCGGGAGACGCGCGCAATCGCTGGGGCGGCCCACGCCGTGGGCGCGGCCATGGAAGGCGAGGTGGGGAGCTTCGGGGGCGATCAAGGGGCGGTCGTCTTCACGGAGCCGCGCCAGGCCGCGGCGATGTTCGAGCGCGGCGACGTGGATATGCTCGCCGTGTCGGTGGGGTCCGTGCATGGGCAGAAGAGCCGGCTTGACCTGGCGCGGCTCGAAGGCATCGCCCGTGAGGCGCCCGGGCCGCTGGTGCTGCACGGCGGCAGCGGGATCGCCCCGGAGGACGTGCGGCGTGCAATCGAGTTGGGCGTCGTCAAGCTCAACATCGGCCATGCGCTGTCCACCGCCTGGCTCCGAGGACTGCGCGAGGGGCTCGAGGCGTCCTCGAGCCACTACGACGTGCTGGCCCGGGGGGTGGAGCGGTGCCGCGGCGAGGCACGCAGGCGGTTCGCCGAAGCGGGCGCGTCGGGGCGCGCCTAGGCCGGGAGTGGATGCCGGAAGGGCCGCCGAAATATCGGGGGAGCGGGGATCACGATTGCCGGGCGACACGGTCGGCATCGGGGAGACGATGACGGATCGTGAGAGCGAAGACGCACATGGACAATAGGGGGGACGTGTCGTGCTGACCGAGGTGCGTCAGGAAGTCTATGCGATGCACACGGAGCTCGTGCGATACGGTCTGGTCTCCTGGACCAGCGGCAACGTGAGCGGGCGCGACCCCGACTCCGGTCTGGTCGTCATCAAGCCGAGCGGCGTCAAATACGAGGACCTTCGCCCTGAGATGCTCGTCGTCGTGGACCTCGCCGGCGAGGTGGTCGAGGGGACGCTCGCGCCGTCGGTCGACACAGCCTCGCACCTCCACATCTACCGCCACCGGCCGGACGTCCGAGGCGTGGTGCACACGCACTCTCCGTACGCCACCGCGTTTGCGGCGCTCGAGCGGCCCATCCCGATCTACCTGACGTCGATGGCCGACGAGTTCGGCCAAGCGATCCCCTGCGCCGCGTACGCACCCGTCGGCAGCGAGGCGATCGGCGAAGAGGTACTGCGCTGGCTCGCGTCCTGCCCGGTCGTGCTGCTGGCGCACCACGGGGTGTTCGCCATCGGACCATCGCCCACGGCCGCCACGAAAGCGGCCGTGATGGCCGAGGACGCGGCGCGAATCTGCTATTTCGCGCTGCAACTCGGACAGCCACAGGAACTGCCGGCCGAGGAGGTCGCCCGGGCCTACCAGTTTCACATCCGCAATTACGGCCAGCGCAAGAACGGCTGACGGCACGTTCCAGCAAAGGTCTTCTGTCGAAGCACATCTCCGTGTGGTGCCATTGAACTCAACAGCCGGGACATATACGATGATGGGGGCATGGTGCGAGCACTGTGCGCGCGCCGTGACTTGCCGGAGCCCGGTCCAAAAGCGCGCGGGCCGCTCCTGGGCACGTGGGCAAAGGTAGGCCGTGGGCCGGCATCGTTAACGCAGTAGACCGGTAGCATAGCATGACGGGGCCACAACTTTTGTTGCTGCTGGCGGTCGCGACCGTCGGGGTGCTGCACACTATCGTCCCCGACCATTGGCTTCCCATCGCCCTGATAGCGAGACAGGAAGGATGGACGCGAGCGGAAACCGCCCGGGCCGCCACCGGGGCGGGGCTTGGGCACTCGCTGTCCACGCTCGCGATCGGCCTCGTCATCTGGTTTGCCGGGGCGGCGCTCGCGGGAGGGTTCGCCGATGCGGTCACGATGATCGCGGGCCTTGCCTTGATCGGCTTTGGTCTATGGATTGGGATCGGCTCGATGCGGGACCTCCGCTCCGGCCGGGGAGGTTCCCACCGCGACGAGCGCGCAGACCAGGACGATAAACAGCTCGGTCATCGCCACCGCCATCGCCACGCCGATGGGCGCGTACATACCCACTACCACTGGCATACGCCGGTCACGTGGCACGTGACCGAAGGCGGCGACGTGCTTGTGGTCCCGTTTCACGAGCACGACCACCGCGCGGCTCCGCGGCGCACGCTGCTATTGATCCTCGGGTCGTCCCCGATGATCGAGGGGATTCCCGCGTTTCTTGCGGCGAGCCGCTTCGGGTTCGGGCTGATCGCCGTCATGGCCGTGATATTCACCCTCGCTACCGTCGTCACGTATGTGGCACTGTGCGTCTCCTCGAGCGCGGCGGCAGAGCGTGTGCATCTCGGGCGGTTCGAGCAGTACGGCGAAGTGCTGAGCGGGGCGTTCATCGCGATCGTTGGACTCGTCTTTCTGATCTGGGTGCACTGATGGATCTGGGGCGGGGGACCATCTCCCCAGCCGCCGGGGCCGGCCGAAATGCCGCCGTGTGCCCTCTCTGCGCGGCCAGATTCCGAGAAAGGAGCGCGTGGCATGACAGGGTATATCCAGGTCATCACTACGACAGAGAAGAAGGACGACGCGAGGAGAATCGCCCGGGCACTTGTGGAAGCGAGGTTGGGGGGATGCGTTCACGTGATCGGCCCTGTGGCGAGCACCTACTGGTGGCGGGACAGGATCGAAACCGCCGAGGAATGGCTCTGCGTCATCAAGAGCAGCCGCGATCGCTACGTGGCTCTCGAAAAGGCGATCCGTGACATCCATCCGTACGAAGTTCCGGAGATCATCGCCGTTCCGGTGGCAAGAGGCAGTAGGAGCTACTTGAATTGGCTGGGGAATACCCTGCGCGCGCGGCGGACGAAGAGACGGACTGCGAACACCTGAGCGCCTCTCCAGCGATGCAGGCTGGCACGGCCGGGGGTGTAACGGCAAGTAACAGCGATTGGATCACGGGGGAGAGACAGCCTCGAATGACACGCCCCCTCCATCTAGGCTTCGCAGCACGCACCGATGAGCCGCCGGCGATCTCCGGCGTCTCGGGTTCTGCCCCGGGCAACCGCCACCCCGACTCAAAGGCACACAAGCGAGGCTTCCCTGCAGTGGCACCTGGGGCACCCGGGAATATCGGATTTGCGCCCGATATCCATGCCGCGCGCTTCGGCCTACCCTTTATTTTGGGTAGGTATTGCGTCATACGAGGAGGTGCGCGATGACGTCCCATCGGCCCTGCCTTGAGCGGTTGCAGGAGTACCTGGGGCGTGCAGGTGTGGCCTACGAAGTGACGCACCACCCGCCTCGCAACACGGCGCAAGGTCTCGCGCAAGTCGAGCACATTCCCGGACGCTTCGTCGCCAAGGTGGTCATGGTGTTTGCCGACGCGCAGCTGCTGATGATCGTCGCGCCGGCAACATCTCACGTTGACCTGACCTGGGTGCGCGAGGCGACGGGCGCCCTGCGGGTCCGGCTCGCGCAGGAGTACGAGTTCTGCAACTATTTCCCCGACTGCGAGATCGGCGCGATGCCGCCCTTCGGACACCTTTACGGACTTCCGGTTCTCGTGGATACGGCGCTGACACGCGACCCGGTGATCATGTTCAACGCGGGGGATCACCGACAGACGATCACGATGACGTACGCCGACTTCGCCAGGCTCGAGCAGCCGAGAGTGGGGATCTTCGCAAGGGCGCATCCCGCCGCGTAGGGCGAGCCGGGACGGCGCTTCGGGCGCCGGGCTGCGGCGCACCTTCGAGACAACACGCGAGTGCGTGTCCAGGACGCTTCACGTCGACGACATCATCATCGGACGGCCAGCGGAGCGGCTCGCGACGGACGTGCCGCGAAGACGATGGCGAATTGGATTAAAGTATCAAAAAGATCTTTTGGTTCATCCTCGCTACCACAAGCAATTCAGCGCGTTCACTAGAAATAGAGCGACGCTGTGACCAAACCCGACGTCGTTATGTAATATTCGGTAATCAGCGATTGTATTTCGGTTATTCGTTTTTGAACTGTGCGCGACATTAGGCGGTGGGATTGTTGATGCATCTAGTGAGAAATCAGGTCCACGTCCGATAGGCGGCGCTTGCCCCCCTTCTATATGCTGCGAGCAGGTGACACAGGGCTGTTGGAACCCCGCGACGCTCGTCTTCGAGGGATCCCGGGAGACCATGGGGGCCGTAGCATGCGGTGGTGGCCAGAGATTCGAGGCGATCACGGAGAACGGTGCCCGGGCTCTCCCGTGGCTGGCTCTGACTTCGTCCGGCGCTCGACGGCGGGCGTTTCGGGCTCATCGAGGTAACGGTCTTCGCGATGGCTGCGGCAGAATCTGTCGATAGCGCCCCGGCGATCGCCGGGCTGGCCCCCCTTTCTGGCGGAGTAGACGCGCGTCTGCATTGGACCGCGAGCGCGCAGTATGTCGGGCGCACGGCGGCGATGCTGGCCGTCCTGGGCCCTGGACTCATGGTGATGCTGGCGGATACGGACGCGGGGAGCATCGTCACCGCCGCCCAGTCGGGGGCCGGCTGGGGATACCAGTTGGTCCTGCCCCAGATCCTGCTCATTCCAATTCTGTACGTCGTCCAGGAGATGACGGTTCGCCTCGGCATCGTCACGCAAAAGGGCCATGGCGAACTGATTCGCGAGCACTTCGGGGCGGGATGGGCGGTGCTTTCGGTCTGTACGCTGTTCCTGGCGGCTGTGGGTGCGCTGGTCACCGAGTTCGCGGCCATCGCCGGGGTCGGGGAGTTGCTGGGCGTGCCCGCATGGCTCACGGTCACGGCGGCCACGCTGCTATTGGTCTGGCTCGGTACGACCGGCGGATATCGCCGGGTGGAGCGAGTGGGGATTGCGATCGGCCTGTTCGAGCTGATGTTCCTGCCCGCCGCGTTCATGGCCCATCCGGACTTGCGGGCACTTGCGGCGCAGCTGCAGCAGGCTCCGCTGGCGAACCGGACCTATGTGCTCATGCTCGCGGCCAACGTGGGGGCGGTGATCATGCCCTGGATGATCTTCTACCAGCAGGCCGCCGTGGTGGAGAAACGCCTCAGGCTTCGCCACCTCCGGCACGCCCGCCTGGACACGTTGATCGGCGCGATCTTCACGCAAGCGGTCATGATTTTCGTGATCGTGGCGGCCGCGGCCACGATCGGGCGTGCCGGATCCGCGCGCCCCCTCAATGACATCCGGGAGATCGCGGGCGCGCTCCAGCCATTCATCGGATGGACCGGGGCGCGGGTCGTGTTCGGGATGGGAATGCTCGGAGCCGCGTTGATCGCCGCGCTCGTTGTTTCCCTTGCCGGCGCCTGGGGCATCGGCGAAATCATCGGTGTTCCGCACAGCCTCGGCCTTCCGCTGCGGGACGGCAAATGCTTCTATGCCGTGTACACGCTGGCCCACATCAGCGGCGCGGCGATCGTCTTGTCCGGTATCTCACTGGTGGCGCTTACGATCAACATCGAGGTGATGAACGCGCTTCTCCTGCCGATCGTCCTCGGGTTTCTGCTGGTGCTCGAGGCGAAGGCGCTCCCCGCGGCGTTTCGCATGGCCGGGGGATACCGGTGCGTCGCGTGGCTGCTGTCCGGGCTGGTTATCGTCTTCGGACTCTTTATGATGGTGCACATCCTAGTCTGATCCCGGCGCCGATGGCGTCACCCCGCCGAGGGCCGTGAGCCAGCGACACGTGTCCGGGCCCGCATGCAGGTTTCCGGCATGCGGTGGTCCAAGCACGGGAACGTCGAAGCGGTGGCGGGGCGCCGGAGCACGAGGCCGGGTTGATGCCGCCTCCGGCCGCCGCGTCGCAGATCACGGAGTGAGGAGACTCGATGCGGGATATCCTCGATCAGGTCGAGCAGTGGGTCGCCGGGGGCAAGCAGGTGGCCCTCGCCACGGTCGTGGCCACCGAGCGGTCGGCGCCGAGAGACCCCGGTGCCGCGCTGGCGGTTACCGGTGAGATGCAAGTGGTGGGGTCCGTGTCCGGTGGCTGCGTCGAGGCTGCGGTTATCGAGGAGGCCGCCGAGGTGATTCGCACGGGGGTCCCGAGGCGCGTGACGTACGGCATCAGCGATGAGGACGCGATCGCCGTCGGCCTGTCCTGCGGCGGCACGATCCACGTGTTCGTGGAGCCGCCGTGTCTCCTCGCCGGGGAACTCCTCGCCGCCCTTGTCGGGGCTGTGCGACGGGGGGAGCCGGTGGCGCTCGCCACGGAGGTTGCGGGACCGCACGCCGGGGCAAAGCTGCTGGTGTCGCCGGACGCGGTTCTCGGCGGCTTCGATGACCCGAGGCTCGATGCCGCGGTGGCCGCGGACGCGCGGTCGATGCTGGAGCAGGCACAGACCGGGTGCCGCCACTACGGTCGGAGGGACGCGCCGGGGGACGTGGAGGTGTTCGTCGAGTCATTCGCTTCGCCGGCGCGCATGTATGTGTTCGGCGCGACCACCCATGCGGATGCGGTGGTGCGGATCGGCAAGTTCCTCGGCTACAGGGTGACAGTCTGCGATGCCCGCCCGGCGCTTGCGAACCGGGACAGGCTCCCCGCAGCGGACGAGATCGTAGTTCGATGGCCGCACGAGTTCCTGGCCGGCGCGCCGGTGGATCGGCGGACGGTGATCTGCGTGCTCACCCACGACCTCAAGTTCGAGGTGCCCCTTCTCGAGGTCGCGCTTGCGACCCCCGCCGCCTACGTTGGGGTCCTCGGAAGCCGTCGCACCCACGAGGCCCGACGCCGGCGGCTGGCCGAGGCGGGGCTCGACGAGGGCGCGCTCGCGCGAATCCGGGCGCCGATCGGCCTCGACATCGGCGCGCGGACACCCGAGGAAGTGGCCGTCGCGATCGCCGCGGAGATCATTGCCATGCGAACCGGGCGTCTTGGGCAAGACAACGACGTTCGCCGCCGGGCGCCCGCGCCGACGGAGGAAGTTCGCGGTTAGGCCGCACGTGAGCGACGGCAGCACGCCGGCGCGGACCTTCCGGACGCCTCCATGGGCCGCGTTCACCGCAGAGGAACGCCGCGTCCTCCGCGCGCACCGAACACCGGCGCGGGTGCAGGCCTATGTGCGCGCGCTTCCCTATAACTGGGAGAGACGTGGGGCCACGCTACGCACGTTCCGGGGAGTCGTCCGTCACAAGGAAGCCCACTGCCTCGAGGCGGTGCTCGTCGCCGCCACGATCCTGGAGCAACACGGTTTCCCCCCGCTCGTCCTCGACCTGGAGTCCCAGGACGGGCTAGACCACGTGCTCATGCTCTTTCGAAGCGGGAGAGGGTGGGGCTCGATCGGGAAATCACGAGATATCGGCCTCCACGGCCGCCGCCCGATCTTTCGCACGATCCGAGACCTGGTATTCAGCTACGTCGACCCCTATGTCGACGGATCCGGCAGGATTGTCGGCTACGGGGTGGGACACCTCGACGATCTCGTGCGGGAAGACTGGCGACTGAGCGAGCACAACGTCTCGGAGGTCGAGCGGGCGCTCTACCGGATGCCGCACGCACGCCTGCGGACGTCCGACGGCCGGTACGAGTGGATGCTCCGGCGGTTCCTGGTCTTCAAGCGCGGCGAGCAGGCCTGGACGCCGACCGTGCTCCGCAGCCTCTACGGCGATGCTGTGGACCGGTGGCTGTAGGCCCCAACCGCCCCACCGTGCGTGGGGAGACGCCGGCTCTGGTCTGAACTCTGTGTAAGCGGGTGGGCGGTGTCTTGCGGCTTGGTGTGCTCGTCTGCCGGAGGCGTCGGGAGGAACCGTCGAACGCCTACCCTCGTTCCGCAGGAACCGGATCCTGGCGTCTTTGACATTCTCCAACGGCTGATATGTCACGATCCCCGGTGCGTCTGCCATCGGAACGCGGGAAAGCCTTCCGGCACAAGCACGTGGTCCTGGATGCGATCGGCTGACGCTCCACGTCAGGGGTCGTGCACAGCGGCCGAGTTCACGTCCTCGGGTCCGTGTTCCCGGAGTCGTCATTGACGAGTCGCGCCGCAAGATGATCGACGTATCGCGAATCGAGGCGTGTTACTGAGCGCGGGTTGCTTCTCCCCCCTGAGGTTCGTTCGCTAGGGTACTGTTCATCTTGAACGCCCTCGGATGCTGCGCCGCGGCGACACAGCCAATAGACACGCCGACCCAGCAGGCGCTCCCGGCCACCAGATAGAGCCAGCACGCAGCGTGATAGAAATACAGGAGCGCCGCGGCTCCGACCATGCCGCTCACGGACACGAGGCCTATTACGTTGGTTGCGCCGAGCGCGGCCCACCCGATGTATGTGGTCAACACCAGGGAGCCGGATACCACAAGATAGGTCCACCATGGAACGTGATGCAGGGTGAGCACGAAGGCCACAACTACCATCCATCCAAGCCACACCACCCCCCACATTGCTCCGTCCTCCCGCGATCCCACTGAATTTCGCATATGACGTTCACCAAGGTTGTGCCCCAGGCACACGGGCTACAGACGGAGAAGGCGACGTGACGGCGCGCCCCTTGCTGCGAGTATGGCCACGGAGGCATCCGGGGGCCCGCCCCCACTCCATCAGGATCTCGTTCGGTCCAGGCGCCGCGATCCTGCCGCGGGCTCAGAACACGGAGGAAGCTCCGGCCGTCGCGCCGAGGCGAGTCCGGCCGCCGTGGTAGGTGGCCGGCGCGCTCCTCACGAAGAACGGCACGGCCGGCGCCACGTTCGGACGCCGGAATCGACGGAGATGAAGCGCCGGCCCGCGTGCCGTCGGAGACTGCGCGGATGATCCTGCTCGGCGCGATTGCGGACGACTTCAGGGGTGCCACCGGCCTGGCCAACGCTATGGTGAAGGGCCGCATGAGCACCGTTCAATTGATCGGAACGCCCCACGAAGACGGTGTCCTGTTGCAGGCGGACGCGGCCGTCACTGCGCTGAAGTCGCGGACCGCGTCGCCCGGCTGGGCGGTGGAGCAGTCCATGAAGGCTCTCCGGTGGCTGCGGCGCACCCGGCCATGTGGCCATGCCGTGCCTCTGCGAGCGCCGTGAAGCATTTTTCGGCCGCGTCTCCGGGCACGGTGGGCAGCCGCCAGGGAATGCCGAGCACGGGAGGTGTTCGGGAATTCATGGCGGAAACTCCGGCAAACGATAGTGCGTAGCGACGCGCGTTGATGCGATTGGAGGAACGTCCCATGCAGAAGATCATGAACAGTCCCGACAAGTTCGTCGACGAGATGCTCGAGGGCATTCTTGCCGCTCACCCCACACGGCTTCGGACAGCCGGAAGTTCGCGGGCGATCGTGCGCGCCGACGCCCCGGTCAAGGGGAAGGTCGGGATCGCGACGGGTGGGGGATCAGGACATCTCCCGGTCTTCATGGGATACGTCGGGGAAGGCCTCGCAGACGGAGCGGCGATCGGGAACGTCTTCGCATCTCCCAGCGCCGAGCAGATGCTGGACGTCACGAAGGCCATCGACGGGGGACGTGGCGTCCTGTACCTGTACGGCAACTACGGGGGCGACATCATGAACTTCGACCTCGCCGCTGAGCTGGCATCGGCCGAGGGGATCAGGACGGCGACGGTACTCGGTGCCGACAACGTCGCGTCGGCGCCCAAGGGGGAGGAGCGCCGGCGGCGCGGCATCGCCGGCCTGTTCTTTCTGTACAAGGTGGCCGGCGCGAGGGCGGCCGAGGGCGCGACGCTCGCCGAAGTGGAGGCGACGACGCAAAAGGCCGGAGCTCGCCTCCGATCGATGGGTGTGGCCCTGTCCCCCTGCATCGTGCCGCAGGCGGGCAAGCCTACGTTCGAGCTGCCCCCCGGCCAGATGGAGATCGGAATGGGTATCCACGGCGAGCCCGGGGTGCGGCGGGGACCGCTCGAACCAGCCGACGACATCGTGGAGCAGCTGGTCGCGACTCTGCTAGAGGACCTGCCGTACGCGCGCGGCGAGCGAGCTGCGGTCCTGATCAACGGCCTGGGTGCGACGCCGAAGGAGGAACTCTATATTCTGTACCGCCGGGTGCATCGGCTGCTCGCAGACGCCGGCATCGGGATTCATCGCGTGTGGGTGGGAGAGTACGCGACCTCGTTGGAGATGGCGGGCGCCTCCGTGTCGCTGTTGAAGCTCGACGAGGAACTGACCCGGCTCGTCGACGCGCCGGCAGACTCCCCGTTCTTCGTCCAGCGATGACAACCGCCGCTGAGGCCCTCGCGGCCATCGCCTCGGATGTCATCGCAGATCGCGACGAACTCAATCGCCTGGACGCGGTGGCCGGCGACGGCGACTTGGGAGTCACGATCGCAGCGGTGGCCGCCGCGGTGATGTCGACGGTACAGCAGTCACCGGGCGACGGGGATCTAGCGACCCTGCTGCGGGGGTGCGGAATGGCGATTGCGCGGCAGGCTGCGTCGACAAGCGGGACGCTGATCGCGACGGGATTTCTCAGGGCGGCGGCGGCTGTGGCGCGACCGGCCGATTCGGAAACCGCCCGGCTGGCATCGGCGGTCGAGGCCTCCGTGGTCGGCATTCAGGAGCGTGGGAAGGCAGCGGTGGGCGACAAGACCATGCTCGACGCCCTTGTGCCCGCCGCCGAGGCACTCCGGACCGCGGCCGACGAGGGCGCATCGCTGCTCGCAGCGGTGGAGCAGGCCGCTGCCGCCGCCGACCGGGCGGCTCGTGCAACGGTCGAGATGCGTCCAAAAGTGGGACGCGCCAGCTGGCTCGCGGACCGCTCAGAAGGCCACATTGATCCCGGTGCATACCTGGTGGCCTTGACGCTTGGCTGCGCCGTGCGGTGGCTGCGGAGCCAGAATACCTGAGGACGATGGGCCGGGCGCCCGCATTCTGGCGGGTGGGAGCTGTAACTCGCGGGGGGCGGCTTGCCACCGCCAGGGGCTGAATGCCGGGGCCACGGAGGCGTGACAACACGCCCCGGCGTGGCGATCGTCGCCGATGATCTGACCGGTGCTCTCGATGCGGCGGTGAGATTTCGGGGCACGGGCGACGTCGTAGTCGTGCTCCACCTCGGCCACATCGCATGCGTTGATGCGCAGGTTCTTGCCGTCGACACGGCCTCCCGGGATCGAGACGTCCCCGAAGCATGCGTTCTCACGCAGGAGGCCGTCGTCCAATTGGGTCGCCTGCAGATACCGACGGTGTTCAAGAAGATGGACTCCCGTCTTCGCGGCCATTTCGTAGAGGAGATCGCGGCGATGCTTGCGGCGGGGCCATGGAGCTGCGCGCTGGTCGCGCCCGCCCTGCCGGAACAGGCGAGGGTCATCCTGAATGGGCAACTGCAGGATGGAGGAACGGTCGGTTCGTCGCTCCTGTCGGCCTTCCAGGAAGGATCGGCGGTACGATGTCGCGGCGTTGGACTCGAGGCCATCAGGAGCGGGGCCACATCCTTGCACCAGGTTTTCTCCGCGCTCCTGCGGGACGAGACCCCGGTGCTTGTGTGTGACGCCGAACGGGCGGAAGACCTCGCTATGCTCGTGCAGGTTGCCCTGGAGATCCGGGGCAGGTCAAGCTGGTTGTGGTGCGGCAGTGCCGGACTCGCAGGTGCTCTGGCCCGGAGCGTCAGCCCGAACGCGCCGCCACCTCCGTCGGACGTGGTGATGCCGTTCGTAGGGTTGATTGGATCGCCCGATCCCATGGCGCAAGCGCAATTGCGCGCCGCCGAGTCGCACGGCGTCCCCGTGCGCATACTGTCCCGGTTAGCGGGCTCGGGGCAGGACCGCGCACTCGTGGAGGGCGCAAGATACCACCTCGAGCGCGGAGACGGGATCTTCCTCGGGGCGCCTGCGCTCGGCACCGGAGAGAAGCCGACCGCAGTGTACGCGAACCGACTCGCCGCTATTGCGGTGGAGCTGGTAGGGACGGGGCGCCCGCGTTCTCTCGTGCTGTCGGGCGGCGATACGGCACGGAAGGTCTGTCGGGCCCTCGGCATCCGGGGGCTTCGCGTGGCAGGCGAGATCGCTCCCGGGGTTCCGCTCAGTGAGGCCCTTGGGCCCCCGCAGGTTCACGGATTGACGGTCGTGACGAAGGCGGGCAGCTTTGGACCGACGGACCTGTGGCGCAAGCTGATGCGTGTCCATTAGAACGGCTTGGCGAAGGGGTTGCGGATGAGTCGTCTCTGGCGGGCCGGCCTGCCGACACTGGCGGTTACCATGGGCGACCCCAACGGGGTCGGACCGGAGATCACCGTAAAGTCCTTGCTCGAGCCGAGCGTGGCGGCGGTGGCCCGATGCCTCGTGATCGGCGACGCATGGGTTCTCCAGGAGGCGGCGGCGCAATTCGGTGGACGGGCGTCGATCCATACGGGAAATGAGCCGCCACAGGAAGAGGGCACGATCTGGGTTCATGACACAGGCGTCTTCGCCCGGCCGCTGACGCCGGGGAGGGTAACCGCCCAAGGCGGGGAGGCGGCGTACCGGTGCATTGAGGTAGCAACACGCCTCGCGATGGCCGGCAAGGCTCAAGGGGTGGTAACGAACCCCATCAGCAAAGAAGCCCTCAATCTGGCGGGGTATCACTACGCCGGGCACACGGAACTCCTGGCCGCCCTGACCGGCGCCCCGGCCGCCGTAATGATGCTCGTGAGCGACGTACTGCGCGTGGGCCACGTCACGACCCACGTCGCGCTGCGTGACGTCCCGGGTCGCATCACGCAGGGAAGGGTGGAACGCGTGGTAGCGCTCGTGTCCGACGCCCTCCGGCAACTCGGGATCGCACGCCCTCGAATCGGCGTTTCCGCTCTGAACCCGCATGCAGGGGAGCACGGGCTGTTCGGCGACGAGGACGATCGGATCATTGCGCCTGCGATACGGGCTGCGAGAGCGTCCGGCATTGATGCAAGCGGACCGTGGCCGGGGGACACGGTATTCCCGCGCGCGCTGTCCGGCGAACTGGATGGCGTGGTGGTGATGTACCACGACCAGGGACACATTCCCGTGAAGCTGTTGAACTTCAGGTTGGGTGCAGCGCGTGCCGTTGCCGGAGTCAACGTGACGCTGGGACTGCCGATCGTACGCACATCCGTGGAGCACGGGACGGCGTTCGACATCGCCTGGACCGGACAGGCCAGCCATCAGAGCCTGGTCGACGCCATCACGCTGGCCGCCAAACTTGCCCATCGATAGGCCGGCAACCGGCTGAACGTCATCGAACGCGACCGTTCGGCGCCCCACGCCCCTCTGGTTTTGGCTCTCGTGGACCGGTGCGGTCCGCTGGCTGGGGCGGCCAAGCGGACCTCGGCTGCGATGCGCGGCACGCTGTCTGTTAACGAAATGAGAAGGTTGGATGAAGAATCAGGCAAAAGCGTGTCCCGGCGCAGGAGTCACCGGGGAGCCACCGCACTGTACAGTATGGCATCGTTGATTTCAGTGACTTGAGTCGGCCGATGGCGCACCGGCTCGCTGGCGCTCCAGGTGGGGACGACAGAGCGGCCGTGATCGACATCGGCAGCAACACTATCCATTTGCTCGTCGCAGACTGTTCGGCCGGGCCGATGCGGCAGATTTGTGACCGACACGTCCGTGCAGGGCTCGGCATCGCCGTCGCGGATGGGGCGCCGCTGGGCTCCGAGCGGATTCGAGAGGTGGCGTCGATTGTTCGCGAATTTGCCGCCGAGGCGCGAGACAGACACGCGCTGGACGTCATCGTGTTCGGCACGCACGCGGTTCGCGCGGCGCCCGATCGGGCCTTCCTTATCGAGGCGATCGAACGTGAAGCCATGGTGGCGGTTCAAGTGCTGTCCCCCGAGCAGGAGGCGATCTTGTGTGTGGCCGGTGCGTCGCTCGGACCGCTGCCGTCACCCCCATTTCTGTGCGCCGACATTGGCGGTGGCAGTTGTGATCTGGCCGCGGTCCTGGTGTCGGGCGTCTGTGGTGTCGTTTCCGTGTCAATCGGCTCTGGCGTGCTGGCGGCGCAAGACCTCGGGGGAGATCCGCCACCCGCGTCCCAGGTTGACCAGACGGCGGCGATGCTCGACGAACTGTTCGCCGCGACCGGCTTTGCGGACCAGCCTGGCTTTTCCGAGATGGTCGTGACGGGCGGCGCCGCACGGCAATTGCGTCGGCAGATCCCGGTCGAGCCGAGTACCGCCGCTCTTCCGGCGAGCGCACTGTTCGAGACGGTCCAACGACTGCTCCCCGCCTCGTCCGCCGGGTGGCCGTGCACCGTTTCCCGCGAGCGCGCGGCGCTCGTCCGCGCCGGCGGAATGATCCTGCGGGCGATCATGGTGCGCTGGCGGGTCTCACGGTGGCGCGTCAGCCCCTACGGCGCGCGCGAAGGCGCGCTCGTGTACCGGGCGCGCGGACTGAGCCCGGACGCCGCCGCTCCACCGGCCCAGCATATCCTGCGCCCACGCGATATGGAGGACACCAGTGGACATCCGCATGCGTGAGGCGGGCCACACCACCGCCGCGGCCCAGCGATACTCTTCCCGGGAACTGTCCATGCTTCAGTTCCAGGGGCGCGTCCTCGACCAGGCGCGACCGGGGGCGCACCCGCTGCTGGAACGTCTCAAGTTCCTGGCCATCTCCGACGCGAATCTGGACGAGTTCCTCTCCATCCATTTCTCGGTGCTCCTGGGGCGTGTCGAGATGGGCGACACCTCGCTGACGGCGGACGGGTACTCGCAGACCGAGCAGCTGGGTCGCGTACGGGACGCGCTGGCGCAATTCATGCAGGAACAGCGACGGATCTTCCGCCACGAGCTGCTCCCGGACCTGGCCGCGGCGGGCATCCACCTCTGCGCCTATCGCCGCCTGGCCCCGGCGCACCAGGGCGAGCTTCGACAGTGGTTCCTGAACGAGGCCTTTCCGGTCTGCACGCCGCTGGCCGTGGACCCAGCACACCCGTTTCCCTTCATCTCGAACTTCAGCCTCAACCTCGGGGTCGTGCTGTGGGACGCCGAGGGCGACGTGTCATTTGCCCGGATCAAGGTGCCGGCGGTCCTGCCGCGCCTGATCCAAGTCCATCGTGAGGATGAGAGTAAGCAGGAGGCCGTGTTCGTCTGGTTGGAGGATGTCATCGCGAACAATCTCGACGCCTTCTTTCACGGCGTGGACGTCCGCGACGCCTTCCTGTTCCGGCTGCTGCGCGACGCGGAGATCGAGTTCCCGGAGCGGGAGTCGGCGGACCTGCGCGAAATGGTGCAGGCCGGAATTCGCCGGCGCCGGTTCGGCGAGGCGGTCTGCGTGCAGCTTGAGCGCAAGCTACCGGAGGCGGTGGCGCGGGAGTTGGTCACACGGCTGGACGTCTATCCCGAGGACGTGTACGTCGTGGGCCCTCCGCTCGGCTTGAAGGACCTCGCGCAACTCGCCGAGTTCGACCGTCCCGACCTCAAGGATCCCGTGTTGGTGCCGCGACGGCCGGCCGCCGCGGGCGGGACGAAGAGTTTCTTCGACGCGGTGCGCGGCCGCGACATCCTGCTTCATCACCCGTTCGAGTCGTTTGCCCCCGTGCACGACTTCATCGCGCAAGCGGCCGCCGATCCGGACGTGCTCACGATCAAGCAGACGCTGTATCGGGTCGGGCGGACGTCGCCGTTGGTTCAGTCACTCCTGGAAGCGGTCGACCGGGGCAAACAGGTCGCTGTGGTGCTCGAGCTGCAGGCGCGGGGCGACGAGGAGAGCAATATCGATTGGGCGCGGACGCTGGAGCGTGCCGGGGCGCACGTCAGCTACGGCACGATCGGTTTGAAGACGCATGCGAAGCTGTCACTCGTGGTGCGGCGCGAGCAGGACGGGTTGCGCCGGTACGTGCACGTGGGCACCGGGAACTACTCCGCGCATCCCTATGTAGATCTGAGCCTGTTTACGTGCCGTCCCGCAATCGGCGCGGACGCTACGGCCCTGTTCAACGTGTTGACCGGCCGCAGCCGGCAGGACCAGTACGAATGCATGCTGGTGGCCCCGGTCTGCCTGCGGCGGATACTGCTGGAACGCATCGCACGGGAGATTCAGTCGCATCGTCTGCAGGGTGACGGGCACCTGGTCTTCAAGACCAACGCGCTCGTGGACCTTGAGGTGATCGACGCCCTGTACGAGGCGTCACGTGCGGGCGTGCGGGTGGACCTCATCGTCAGGGGCATGTGCTGTCTCCGGCCGGGAGTCCAGGGCTTGAGCGAGACGATCCGGGTCATCAGTATCGTCGGACGATTCTTGGAGCACAGCCGAGTGTATTACTTCAGGAACGCCGGGTGTGAAGAGGCGCTCATCGGCAGCGCCGACCTGATGGAGCGCAATCTCGACCGGCGGGTGGAAATCCTCCTACCGGTGCTCGATGGCTCGCTGACCAAGGTCCTGAAGGCGCGTCTGTTGGATCTGCAGCTCAGCGACACCGTCCGTGCGATGGAACTGCATGCCGACGGCGCCTACCGGAAGGTGGTGGTGGACCGTTCGCGGATCGACGCTCAGCTCGCCTGGACGACCCCGGAGATGACGTTCATGGCGTGAGGTGCCACGGGTCTAGCCGGAAAGCGGACAAAGGCGTTGATTCCGTTCATGCGGTCGTCGACGGAATCTTGATTGAACGGTTCCCTTCTGATGCACGCATCGTCTTCCCGCCCGTTCGTTTCCTCGCGAGTCGGAGGGGGAGGGGCATGGTAGCCTATCCCGAAAAATCCTCGGTCACCACGACCCCAATTCCTGCTTCCGTCTCAATTCCCACCCCAACATACTTGAAACGAGGATCTAGGATGTTGGCACGATGGTCGGGACTGGCCAGCAACGCCCGTTCCGCGGCATCCACATCGCCCGCGATGGCCACATTCTCCCCGGTCACCGCTGTGGGCCGGACGAACAGTGTGATGCGCCTCTCGAAAGATTCTCCCCGAGAGGATCCGTGGCCAAAGAACCGGTGGAGCTTCATATCTCTGGAATGAAGCCGAGCGCATTCCGCCAGTGTTTGAGAGAAGATCAGCGTCGGAAGATGGCGAGCGACGCGAGCGTGGTTGATCAGATCGATCAAATGCTGTTCTTGAGGGGTCGGCCCCGGAGTGAACCCCCAAAAAGACAAGGCAATGATCAGAATCCAGGCCATGACAGGCACCTCAGATTCTACGATACGGAACCTGCTCCCAGATGCGCTATAGGGTACTCACCTGATTAAGCACCGGGGAGCGCGATGGCGCGGGGCGTTCTTCATTCCCGCAGTGGAGGCGTCGAACGCCAGGATTCGAGAATATTGTCTTGGGACTCGCGCCCATCATGCTCGGCCGTGGGTCCGGGCATGAGCCCCACACTGTCAGCTGCCGCTACGCAAACCACGTGCCCCCATTGATTTCGGCGGTGTCTCCGGTCACGAACGCCGCCAAGTCCGAGGCGAAATAGAGCACCACAGCTGCGACCTCTTCGGGCGTGCCCGCCCGCTTGAGAGGTGTTGCAGCGATGGTGTCCTGCTGGCTCGCCGCAGTGCTGAACGTCTGATGGAAAGGTGTGCCGAGGATAAGCCCGGGCGCGACCGCGTTCACGGTGATCCCGCGCGGGGCGACTTCCTTCGCCAGCCCTCGCGTGAACGCGATGAGCCCCGCCTTTGCCGCGGCGTAGGGGACGGCACCCCCGCTGCCGCCGGTGTGTGCCGCCAGCGATGACACGTTAACGATGCGTCCCCACCCGGTCGTCATGTGTCGCAGGACGGCGCGCGTGCAGTAGAAGGCGCTCGACAGGTTGACGTCGAGGACATGACGCCAGTGCTCATCAGATGCTTCGCTGATTGGCACCCGCCCAACCAGCCCGCCGGCATTGTTGACCAAGATGTCAATGTGCCCACGGAACGCGGTCGCGGCCTCGGCGCAGACTCCGTCCACTTCGGCACTACAGCAGGCGTCAAGGCGGAACGCCAGCCCCGTCCGCCCCATCACCTGGATCTCTCGCACCGTGTCATGCCCATCGTGCGACAGGTACGTGAGCGCGACATCCGCCCCGGCACGAGCCAGCGCCACGGCGACCGCGCGCCCGATGCCGACGCCTCCGCCGGTCACCAAGGCGGTCTTGCCGGACAGGTCGATCATCTTCATGTCCCCCCTCGCGTTGACCGCAGCCCCGGACCACCCACGTGCACGCGCCCGTGTGTCGGGAAGGTGAACACTGGCAGGGCGTTGAACCAACGATCGATTGGTGTAACGTTTCACGAGCAAGTCTAGGCGCACGGCAGGAGGTTGTCAATGGATCGCCCTGTGCAGGGCGGCGTCCGTGTCCAGCCTACCGTGACTATTCGAGACATCGCACGTATGGCCAACGTTTCTGTCACCACCGTCTCGAACCTGGTGAACGGCCGGCTGGGACATATGCGTGCGACGACCCGTCGCCGTGTGGAGCAGGTGATCGCGAAATATGACTTTTGTCCAAATGCCGCCGCGCAAATGCTTCGGACCGGACGCGCCCGGGTGCTCGCCCTGGTCGTGCCGTCGGTCGCCAATCCGTTCTGGGGAGCGCTGTCCTGGCATGTCGAGCGGTGCGCGCTGCAGTACGGGTACCACGTCATGGTATGCAACAGCGAGCGTGATCCGGCGCGGGAGGTGCAGTACGTCTCGGCGCTGTGGCGGGCCGGGGTGCGCGATGTGGTGCTCGCCGCCTCGGAGCCGGCGCTGGACCACCTACGGAAATTTCTCAACCGCGGCCTCAACCTCGTCGCATTTGACAGGCGCGCCGAACCTGACGATCCACCTTCGGTCGTCAGCCTGAGCATGGACAACCATCGAGGCAGCTTCATGGCGGTCCAGCACCTTCTCACCCTGGGGCACCGTCGCGTGGCCTTTCTCTCCGGACCGCTCCGCACGGCAGCGCGCATGGAGCGTTTCCGGGGGTACCGCGATGCGATGGCGGCGGCCGGTGTCGACGTCGCTTCAGCCTGGGTGTGGACGGGCGGCTCGACGAAAGGGGCGGGGGACGCGAAAGGCGCGGAACTCGGCCGGCTGGGCGCGCTTACGCTTATCGCACGTCGACCGCGCCCGACAGCGTTATTCGCCGCGAACGATATCTACGCGTTGGGCGCGTATGCCGCGACCCGCGAGCTCCGCCTTGCCATTCCGCGCGACCTGTCGATCGTGGGGTTTGACGACATCATACTCGCTCGGCTGGCGAATCCACCGTTGACCACCGTCCGCCAGCCGTTGCGTGCGATCGCCGAAGCAGCCGTGACGCAGTTGATCGGTCGGGCCCAAGGTCTCCCGGATGCCACGTGGGTGTCGCGGGTCGTTCCCCCTCGTCTGGTCCTGCGAGCGTCCACGAGTGCTGCCGGGCGCAACGGCATGTCGAGCCGCGCGTTCACGATACCGGACCAGATTGGCGCATCAACTTCCAGGCGACGACGATGAAACTTCCGCCGAGCCGCCGCGTTCTGGAGTCGAGATGTTCTCTGCAAGACCCTGCCGGCCGTACATAGAGTCGACTCGGACGCAATGGATTTGAACAGAGAGAGGAGGCATCACACGTGAATGTACAAGCGCGCAAACCACGTCGGAGCGGTGTCATTGGGCGGCGCACGCTCTTCAAGTCCGCACTCCTGGTCGGTTCCGGCGCGCTGCTCGCGCGGCCGTGGATCGCTCCGCGTCGCGCCAGGGCCGCGAGCGCATATCAATCCGAGCAGCTTGTCGTTGGCATCAGCACCGACCCCGTGATCTTGGATACCCGCCAGAGCCAGAACACCACAGGGGTGTCGCAGATCGACCACATCCTCGAGCCATTGGCGCTGCTCAATCCGGACAACGGGAAATTGGTTGGAGTGCTCGCGGAGTCGTGGGAGCCCACCGGCAGCGGCTGGAGGTTGCACCTTCGCCACGGCGTGAAGTTTCATAACGGGCAAGAGCTCACCGCCGAGGACGTCAAGTACACATTGGACAGCATCGTGGATCCGGCGAACGTCAAGTGGGTGCAGCCGACGATCCGCGGCAAGATGCAGCGGCTCGTGAGTGTGCAAGTCCAGGATCGCTACACGTGTACGCTCGATACCGGCGGGTTCTCGCGGGCATTTCTCAGCACGCTGACGCAGCTCGGTATCGTTCCCGCCAGTGCCGCCGCGCAAGGGGCGAGTTTCGCACAACACCCTATTGGCACGGGCCCGTACCGTTACGTCGAGTTCGTCTCGGGCAGTCACCTCACCGTGGAGGCCAACCCCGACTACTGGCAAAAGGGCCTGCCGAAGACGCGACGGTTGACTTTCCGGATCCTACCGGAAAACCAGACGCGGCTGGCTGCTCTCGAAAGTGGTGAGGTGTCCTACATCGACAACGTGCCACCGGACGCGATCGCGCGCATCAAGGGACGCGCCGATCTCGATGTCATGACCGAGACAACGAGTCGGTTCATGCACATCCAGCTCTTGAACGACCATAAGCCGTTCGACAACCGGAACGTGCGGCTTGCCGTCAACTACGCGATCGACAAGTACGGTATCTGGCGCGGCATCATGGGCGGGTTGGGCGAAATCACGACAGCGCCGTGGCCAAGCAGCATGCTGGGGTTCAATAACCAACTCAAGCCGTTTCCGTACGATCCGAGCAGGGCGAAGCGGCTCCTGGATGAAGCTGGCGTTTCGAGCGTGCACATCAAGTACGGCGGTCCCGACGGCCGGTATTTGAACGACAAGCAGGTAAGCGAGGCCGTTATCACGCAGCTGCAGGCCGTGGGGATCACCGCGGACGTTGACATCCGGGAGTTCGGCGCGTTCTTCCAAAACGTGTTTGCCCACAAGTACGACGCGTTTCTGCTGGGGTACTCGTACGCTGGTCTTGACCCGGACAACGCGCGGGAATTCTGGTCCAGCAAATCGAGCCTCGCAGACTACAAGAACCCCGACGTCGACCGGTTGTTCGCGCAGGGTGACGCGACCTCGAACCTCACCGAGGCGGCGGACATCTACCGGCGATTGGCGGCCATTGTCTGGAACGATGTGCCGTACGCCTGGATGTACTATCAGCCCAATATCAGCGGCGTCAGTCGCCGGCTGCGGGGGTGGGCCCCGCGCAAGGACGAGCTGATCTACTTCACCGGCGCGTGGCTCGCGTAGACGGCGTGCACGCCCCGTGAAGGGTGGGTCACTACTCTGGCGTCTCTTGCACGCCGCCATCGTGCTGTGCGGCGTGCTGACCGTCGTGTTCTTGCTCTTACGGTTGACCCCGGGGGATCCGGTGCTGCTGATGGTCTCACCCGATGCCCCGCGGTCGGCCGTGGTGGCCCTCCGGCACGCCCTCGGTTTCGATCAGCCCCTGCCGGTGCAGTTCGCCGACTATTTCGCGCACCTGCTGCGCGGAGATCTCGGTACGTCCCTCCGGCAGCACCGCCCCGTGTCAACGCTCATCCTCAGTCGTTTGCCGGCCACCTTCGAGCTCGCGGGGTCGGGCATGCTCCTCGCCGTCATCGTCGCGGTGCCCTTGGGGGTGTTTGGCGCCATTCGTCGCGGGAGTATGATGGACGTGCTCACACGGACGTTGGCGCTGCTCGCGCAATCCTTGCCCACCTTCTGGATGGGCATTCTCCTCATCATCGTGTTCGCCGTCCACTGGCGCGTGCTACCCACGTCCGGGCGCGGCACGGTCGCGCAGCTCGTGCTGCCGAGCGTCACGCTCAGCTTTACGATGATTGGTCTCCTCGCGCAGGTCACCCGTACGGCGCTTCTCGAGGTACTCGACGCCGACTACATGCGGACTGGGCGGGCGAAGGGGTTGTCCAATGCCATCGTCCTTCTGCGCCACGGTCTGCGGAACGCCCTCATTCCCGTCATCACGCTGGTGGGACTTCAGATCGGAACGCTGCTCGGTGGCGCGATCATCACCGAGTCGGTGTTTTCCTGGCCCGGGATCGGCCTACTGGCCATCAATGCGATCGACCAACGCGACTACCCGCTTGTCCAGGGGGTGGTCGCACTGGCGGGCGTCGTGTTCGTCGTGATCAATTTCCTTGTCGATATGAGCTACACGTACCTCGACCCGCGTGTGCGCTATACATGACCCGGCGCACCCTCTCGCAACATGCGATGAGTCGCTCGCCGGTGCTCTCCGCCCGGAAGCCGGAGGGAACAGGACCGCGTGCAGCCGCCATCCTGACGCGCCTGGTCTCGTCCCGGGGGGTGACGTGGGGCGGATGCACGATCATGCTGATCGCGCTCATGGCCCTCCTCGCCCCGTGGGTGGCGCCGCGCGATCCGTACGCGAGTACGTTGCTGGCGCGGCTCTCACCGCCACCCTGGGCTGGCGGGCCCGCGGGCTACCTCTTGGGCTCGGACGAGCTCGGACGGGACGTGCTCAGCCGGGTGATCTTCGGCACCCGCATTTCGCTTCTCGTGGGCCTCTTTTCGGTGATCGGCGCCGGTATCGTCGGCCTGACGCTCGGAGTCGTCGCCGGGTTCTACGGCGGAGTGGCGGATCGGATCATCATGCTCTTCACGGACACGATGATGGCCTTTCCGCTCGTCCTGCTCGCGTTGGCCATCGTGGCGCTGCTCGGCCCCAGCCTGCGCAATCTCGTTATCGTCTTCATCATAACGAGCTGGGTTCTGTACGCTCGGATGTCGCGCGGTGCCACGCTGGAACTGCGTGAACGCGAATTCGTCGCCGCGAGCCGCGCCTTGGGCGCATCGGATCTGCGGCTGCTGGTGCGACATGTGGTGCCGAACGTGCTGGGTCCGCTGCTGATCGTGGCGTCGTTCGGCATCGCACAGATCATCACGACGGAGGCGGCGCTGGGTTTTCTCGGCCTCGGCGTGCCCCCGCCCGTCCCGTCCTGGGGCAACATGCTCGCGGACGGCCGCGAATATGTGGACACGGCGTGGTGGATTTCCGTGTTCCCGGGCCTCGCGTTGATGATCACAGCGGCGGCCTTCAATTTCTTCGGCAACGGGGTGCGCGATTTGACGGATCCAAGACTGCGGAACGTGGTGTGAGGTGATCGAGGGGTGGCTACGAAACGCGAACGTATCGAGGCTGTGCTGGCAGGCGAGTGCGCCGATCGGCTCCCGGTCGCCCTTTGGCGGCATTGGCCCGGAGACGATCAGGATGCGGAACGCCTCGCCGAGGTGACTGTCGCGTATCACCGCCGCTATGACTGGGACTTCGCCAAAGTCACGCCGTCATCGAGTTATGCGGCCGAGGATTGGGGCACGCGAACCGCTTACACGGGAACGCTTCCGATCGGCGAGCGCGTGTACCTCGAGCGCCCCGTCAAGGCGCCGCCGGACTGGCTCGGGATCCGACCGCGCGATGCCACGCAAGGAGCGCTGGGGCGGCAACTCGCCACCGTGCGCCGTGTGCGGGCCGCGCTCGGTGCCGACGTGCCGATCCTTATGACGGTGTTCAATCCGCTCAGTGTCGCCCGGCATCTTGTCGGGGATGAGCGGTTTCTGGCTCATCTACGGTTGCATCCCCGTGAAGTCGGGGGGGCGCTTCAGGCGATCGCAAGTACCTATTGTCGATTCGTGGGCGAGGTGCTGCGCGCCGGCGCCGACGGGATCTTTTTCTCGACTGCGGCGGCGGCGAGCTCCGTGATGACCGAAGCAGAGTACCGCGCGGTGGGCGCGCCTTACGACCTGCAGGTGCTGGAGGCGGCAGCCGACGGGTGGCTCAATGTGCTCCATCTTCACAGTCCCTATCCCATGCTCGCGTTGGCTCGCGAGTATCCGGTGCAGGCCGTCAATTGGGACGATCGTGCGTCCGAACCCGACCTCGCGACTGGCAAACGGCTCGTCCGCAAGGCCGTGTTCGGCGGGCTCCACCAGTGGAACACGCTGTTGCAGGGGACACCGGCCGATGTCGAGGCGGAGGCACGCGAGGCTATGGCCGCGTGCGAATTCCGCGGGATGCTGCTGTCGGCCGGATGCACGTACCCGCCGTTGGCCCCGGCGGGCAACTTGCTGGCGGCGCGGCGTGTCGTGGATGCACCCGCGTGATCCAGGCGTCGTAGCGAGGGATCGTTCCCGCGCGCCAGGAGGGGCCCGGCCATCCCGTTCAGGCCTGTGCGACGGTGGGGCACATCAGGTTTCCGAGGGCGAGATGGATGGTCAATTTGAGGAGGTGGGTAGATGCCTACCGTGATCGAGAATGGACGGATTTTCACGGGGTCGGGCGCGGGCATCATCGAGCAGGGCGTTGTCGTGATCGGTGACGACGGGCGCATTGCCGCGGTCGGACGGGCCGGAGCGGTGCAGGTGCCCGCGGGTGCACTGCGCTGGCCGGCGAACGGCCGAGCCGTCCTGCCCGGGCTCATCGACATGCATGCCCACGTGCTGTGTGGGACCGACGCGGAGGCACGAGAAGGGTTGAACGCGCGCACGATCACCGACCAGACACTCCGCGCCGTGAACAACGCGAGCCGGTGCGTTCAGGCGGGTATTACAACCGTCCGGGACGCCGGCGCCCGCAGTGACGGCATCTTCAGAATCAAACACGCCATCGACCAGGGCGTCGTGTTGGGCCCTCGGATCTTTCCAGCGGGCCAGGCGATCGCCATGTCCGGCGGCCACGGGTGGAATGGTGTGGCGGTTGAAGCCGACGGCCCGGACGAGGTGCGGAAAGCGGCGCGCCAGCAACTCAAGGCGGGGGCGTTGTGCATCAAACTCATGGCCACTGGCGGGGCCGGGACCGCCGGGGAACGGATCACCGACTTGCAACTCAGCGTCGATGAACTGCGCGCAGGGGCGGAGGAGGCCCACAAGAAGGGCCGGCATGCCCTTGCGCATGTCACGAATTCAGACGGGGTCGCAAACGCTGTCGCTGCAGGCATCGATTCGATTGAACACGGGCTGGTCCTCAACGAGGACGCGGTGCAGGCCATGGTCGAGCACGGCGTCTATTTCTGCCCAACGCTCGAAGCCTACGAGCGGATCGTCCGGCTAGGCCCGGCGGCCGGTTACTACGAGTACATGGTGCCCAAAGCCGCGTCCGTGCTCGAGCCCCACCGGGTCTCCTTCCGGCTGGCGCTGCGCGCGGGGGTCAAGATGCTGGCCGGGACAGACGCGGGCGGTCACTTCTGGCGGCTCGGCGACTTGGGAGATGAGTTGGAGCGTATGGTCGAGGCCGGCATGACCGCGGAGGCGGCGCTCCTCTCGGCCACACGGACGGCAGCGGAGTGTCTAGGGTGGCAGGAGGACGTTGGTCTGCTTGAGGTCGGTCGGTGGGCAGATATCCTGATCGTGGATGGCGACCCGACGGAGGACATCACGGCGGTCAAACGTGTATACGCCGTGTTCAAGGGGGGACGTCTGGTTTCCCGAACGCCAGCCGCTGACGCGGCTGGCTAGGCCCTTCCGTCGCTGTATTGACCACCCTGGGAAATGTTGAAAGCCTCGCCGAGGAGACTTCCCTCTCCCCGAAGAGACGTCCTACGATTACGACATTCCCATGCCCGGCAGCACGTGGCTAATGTGTCGAGCGTCGACTCACCACTAGTTTTTGAACGCTCGTTGCGGAGCAACGATACCTCCCGATGCAAATTGGATTAGACCGAGAGTGGAATCTCTTGGCGCAATCTGGCGATGTCCTTGGTCGGCGCACTGCCGAAGAGCCGGCCGTAGTCTCTACTGAACTGCGAAGCGCTGAGATATCCGACGAGACGGCTCGCATTGCTTGCATCCATCATGTTGGTTGCCCTCCTTGTGCGTCATCGCACAAGGAGCGAAGGCCGTCATCGTGGGGCAGGAGGTCGGCTGGCGTGCAAACCAAGGATGCGCAGGTGGAAAGTACCGTCGTGAGGGGCATAGGCGCCAATCAAGCGTGCCAGTTTGCTCATATCTGGCTCAGTTGGGCCTGCGATGTGGCGTGCCCGCTTCGAAGACACGTTTTCGTCGGTGATCTTCAAGGTTTCGAGGATACCTCCTTTGCCGTGGTGACGGTCGCATCTGCGGCCCAGCTGCTTCACCGCCTCCCCGACGGCCACGTTCGCTCGCGCCTCGCGCCCAACTGGCCAAATGCGATGTTCTCGTGAACTAAGAGCTTGTTGAGCGCGGCAGGAGTTTGATCGTCGCGGATCGTGCCGTGGGGCTAACGATGTGGCCGATGATACTTGCGGCGTAGCGCCGGTACTTGGTGCGGTACGCCGCGTCGATCTGGTCGTCGATGCCGGGATCGGCGTCCGCGAAGGCAACGTCTTTGTCGATGCCGCCCGCCCAGATTCGGCCTTCGTGGCGCACTTGAGTGCCACGGAACCAGGCGCCGGTGCGCCCATTCACGGACCGGACGTAGAGGTCGTCGCCGTGGCGGACGACCCAAATCGTCACCGGGCTTCGTAGCGTGCCGTCGCGTCGGAGTGACGCGATCTCCAGTTCTTCTGCTCTTCCGATCTTGTTAAGCTCGTCGCTCGTCCAATTCGTCATCGGCGCGTCTCCTTCTGGTGATGCGGGTGTGGCGGGCTGATCTGCGGCTCCCGTTCAGAGCCGACGCTTCAAAACTCGATCAGGACCTTGATCGCTTCCCGGTCGTTCATCGCCCGGTAGCCGTCGGGCACCCCGTCGAGACGCACGACACGGTCGAAGACTCTACCCGGTTCGATCCGGCCTTCGAGGACGTCCGGCAGCAGTTCCTCGATGTACGCGCGCGCCGGAGCAACCCCGCCGCCGACGGTAACGTTGTTGAAGAACGTCAGCAGCGCTTGCGGAATCGACTCTTCCTGGGGAAGACCGACGCGGCCGACCGCGCCACCCGGACGGGCGATGCTGAGAGCCGTGAGCGTCGACTGTCCGAGGCCGACGCACTCGAGGACCGAGTGGACGCCGAAGCCGCCGGTGAGCGCGTGCACGCGCTCGACCGCCGTGGCGCCTCGCTCGGTGACGACGTCCGTTGCGCCGAACTCTCTCGCGAGGGCGATCCGGTTGGGGTGGCCGCCCAGGAGGATGATCCGCTCGGCACCGAGGCGCCGGGCGGCGATCACGCCACACAGGCCGACGGCGCCGTCTCCGACAACGGCCGCTGTCTTCCCAGGACCAACTTTGGCAGCGACCGCTGCATGATGGCCGGTCGCCATCACGTCAGAAAGAGTCAGAAGCGATGGCATTCGCGCGTCGTCTGTGCCGACCGGCACGACAACGAGCGTTCCGTCTGCCTGGGGGACGCGCACCGCGTCGCCCTGTCCGCCGTCGACACCGTTCCAGCCCCACCTGCCTCCGTGCGAGCAGGAAGTGTGCAGCCTTTCCCGGCAGAAGAGGCAGGTGCCGTCGGAGTACAGAAACGGTGCGACGACGACGTCGCCTGCCTTCACCGTGCGGACGTCGGTGCCGACGGCCTCGACGACGCCGATGAACTCGTGTCCCATGCGGCGGCCGGTCTCGTTGTGTTCCATCGTTTTGTACGGCCAGAGATCGCTTCCGCAGATGGCGGCACGGGTGACGACGACAAGGGCGTCGGTGGGTTCGATCAAGCGGGCGTCGGGGACGGTCTCGATACGGACGTCGCCGGCCCCGAACATGACAGTTGCGCGCATCGGAGCTTACCTCCCGTTACGGTATCGGCGCTGCGCCAATTGCTTTGGCAAATGACCTACGGTCTTATTTCGTATCCTTTCCGCCATGTGCCGCCCCGCATCAGCCATTTTCGATGACTGGTACTGTGGCCGGGAATGGCGAACGGGCTCCTTGATCGGACTCACTCAGATTCTAGCGGCAACGTCGCACCGGCAGCGGGTACGCCTTCACCTTGTACATCGAGTTATGTCCTTTTGATGTTCGTTTCTCGGTCAGGTTTGGTATTGCTCGTCGCTGACCTTTTCCATCCAGTCGACAGTCTTGCCGTCGAGCTGTTCCTGAATGGCGATGTGCGTCATGGCTGTGGTTGCCGTAGCACCGTGCCAATGCTTCTCACCCGGCGAGAACCAGATCACATCGCCCGGCCGAATTTCTTCGATCGGACCGCCCCAACGCTGTGCCCGGCCGCAGCCAGCCGTCACGATCAGGATCTGGCCCAGCGGGTGGGTATGCCATGCTGTCCGAGCGCCCGGCTCGAACGTGACACTAGCGCCGCGCGCGCGCGCCGGATCGTGCGCCTCGAACAGGGGGTCGACGCGGACAGTGCCGGTAAAATACTCGGCCGGTCCTTTGCCGGAAGGCTGTGAGCCGTTTCTGTTGACGTTCATTTTCTGACTTCCCCCTCACTTGATGGCGACAGTGTTTGTCTCGCGTTTGTGGCTGCCTGGCATGTATTGCATTGCTCTGTGAGCTGCGAGAATACAGCCGGTGAACACGCTTTCCCCCGCTCAGCGGCCGGTCATTTGCTCCAGGGTTTCGGGATACCGAGCCCCTTGCACCGTGATCTTCCTGGCGGCGCTGTCGATCTCACGGAGATCATCGGGCGTAAGTTCGACTGCAGCTGCTCCGATGTTTTCCTCCAGCCGCTCCAGCCTTCGGGTGCCTGGAATTGGAACGATCCACGGCTTCTGGGCGAGCAGCCAAGCGAGCGCGATCTGTGCCGGTGTCGCCTGCTTCCGTTCTGAGATCTTGGCAAGCAGACCCACCAAGATCTGATTCGCTTTCCGAGCCTCCGGCGTAAAACGAGGGAGGGTGTTGCGGAAGTCGGAACGGTCGAACGTCGTGTCTTCGTTGATCTTCCCGGTGAGGAAGCCCTTCCCTAGGGGGCTATATGGAACAAACCCGATGCCGAGTTGCTCGAGGGTCGGCAGCACTTTCACTTCGGGGCCTCTCGTCCACAGAGAGTACTCGCTCTGGACCGCAGTGATCGGCTGGACGGAATGGGCGCGACGAATTGTCTGTGCTCCTGCTTCGGAAAGGCCGAAGTGCTTGACCTTGCCTTCCTGAATCAGGCCTTTCACCGCTCCCGCCATGTCTTCGATCGGCACATCCGGGTCAACACGGTGTTGATAGAACAGATCGATGGCATCGACCCTGAGTTGCTTGAGCGAGCCCTCGGCGACCTGCTTGATGTGCTCGGGCCGACTATCCAGGCCAACCCATCGCGGCCCGCCGTTCGGATCGAGTTTGAACCCGAACTTGGTGGCTATCACCACTTGCCCACGGAACGGAGAGAGGGCTTCGCTCACGAGCTCTTCGTTCGTGAATGGACCGTAGAGTTCGGCGGTATCGAAGAACGTGACGCCGCGTTCGACCGCCGACTGAATCAGTGAGATCATTTCCTGCTTGTCTGCAGCCGGACCGTAAGAAAAGCCCATTCCCATGCAGCCTAATCCGAGAGCCGAAACTTCCAGGT
>DASPUZ010000085.1:0-40650 GCA_035622635.1 bacterium
ATCAGGGCATGTGTCCGTTGCCGCAGCCGGGCCGCCTCAGCTCCCTGGAGTGCACGTGGGCGCATCGCGTCTCGTAACATCTTGTAGGTATTATCCTACAAGTTCTCCCCAGAATCAATACCACATTCGCCAATGCGAAAATAGAGACCCCCCGTACCACTGCACGGAGGATCTCCCACGCACGCTCTTTCAAGACCGCCCTGCGTCACCAGCTTGGCTTACTCCGAAACTCCTGCCCACCGCATCCACCGCACCCACCGAGCCCACCGGACCCTAACGGTCCTGCGGCGAAGCCCTACACGAGACCGGCTGCTCGGTAGAGAAAAATCGCGGCGGAGGCGGCGACGTTCAGTGACTCCACTCCGTTCCCAACCGGGAGGTATACCGTCTCGGCGCCGGCACGCGACCACGCCTCCGCGGCACCCACTCCCTCGTTGCCGAAGATCAACGCGAGCGGGCGGGCGAACGACGCCTCCGCGACGGGCCGCCCGCCGCGCGGGCCGGCCACCATCAGCCGTGTGCCGTGCCGTCGCATGTCCATCGCCGCCGTCTCGGCGTCGGCGAAGTGCAGCACCGGCACGAGGAACGCCGTCCCCGCCGACGCGCGCAGCGCCTTAGGGCCGAACGGGTCCGCGGCCCCATCCACCGTCACCGCAACGGTCACGCCGACGGCCGCCGCTGTGCGCAGGATCGCGCCCACGTTTCCAGGATCCTGCACTGCGTCGAGGACGACCGCCAGCGCGTCAGGCGCGTCGAGCGTGGACGCCGGCGGCGGCCCGGGGCGCCGTGCGATCCCGAGCGCTCCCTGAGGGGTCTCAACCTGCGCCAGTGCCGCGAAAACGTCTGGCGCGAGGATCACTTCGCGTGCGCCGCTCGCTCGCATCGCCCGGCGCAGCGCCGCCAGGCGAGCATCATCCGCCGCCTCCGGCGTGTACGCCGCGATCTCGAAATGCGCGCCGGCCGACACCGCGGCATCAAGCGCACGCCATCCCTCGACCACCACGCGGCCGGTCTCGCGGCTGGGGGAACGCAGTAGCGCGCGAAGTTCGCGCACGAGTGGGTTACTTCGGCTGGTAATCGCGGACACGCCGATTCTCGGATGCGAACGTGGCATAACTCTTCACGCAGGCGAGTCCTGACTTCGTCGGTTCACGAACGCGCGCGCGACGGCACGGCCCGGGCGCGTTCGGAACACGTGGACGGCGGCGACAGCAAACGGACCCTCCCGCTCGCTGGGAGGGTCCAACTGCGCGCGTCGCCCGCTACTCCCGCTATTTATCGACTTGAGCCCGCTTGACCAGCGCTTCGAACGCATGCCCGTCACTCACCGCGAGATCGGCCAGAACCTTCCGGTTGACCTGGATGCCGGCACGGCGCAACCCGCAGATCAAACGGTTGTATGAAGTCCCGTGCATCCGCGCGGCCGCGTTGATCCGGGCGATCCAGAGGCGACGGAAGTCGCGCTTCCGCGCGCGCCGGTGCGCGTACGCCTGAGCCAGCGCGCGCAGCACCGTCTGGTTCGCCATTTTGAACCAGCGGCTCTTCTTGCCCCAGTATCCCTTGGCGAGCTTCAGCACCTTGCGGTGCCGATGCCGGGCGATCACGCCCCGCTTTACGCGTGCCATCGAATGACCCCCTTCTCTAACCCGCGATGGGCGCTCGCGGATTCGATGAATCCACCGCGGGCCCCCGGGCTCTTTTTCACAGAAGATCTCCGCACCGTTGCTGCTCGCCAGCCCGGCACTGGCTTATCGGTACGGGAGCAACCGACCGATTCGCTGAGTCTCTGACGACTCGATCTCGCGCGTCACCCTTAGAGAGCGTTTGCGCGACCCTCGCTTGTGTACCATGAGGTGGCCGCCCAGCTGGCGGCCACGAAGCAGCCGGCCGCGGCCGGTCACGCGGATGCGCTTCGATGCACCGCCATGCGTCTTGAGCTTCGGCATGTCATCCCCTTTCCGCCAGTACCCGCAGCGTCCAGCTTCGAACTGGGCAGGTACTAGCTCTTCTTCGGTGCGAGGATCATCACCATGTTGCGGCCCTCCATCAGAGGGTGCCGCTCCACCACCCCTACCTGCGCGAGTTGCTGCGCCATCCGCCGGAGAATCTGTTCGCCAACCTGGGGATGCGCCATCTCGCGTCCTCGAAACCACATCGACACCCGAACCTTGTCGCCGTCCTTCAGAAATCCGCTTACCGCTCGAGTCTTGACCTGGAGGTCATGCTCTCCGATCTTGGGACTGAGCCGCATGCCCTTGAGATCCGAGGTCTTGGATTTCTTGTGGGCCAGCCGCTCGCGCTTGGCCTGCTCGTACTTGTACTTGCCGAAGTCCATGACCCTGCAGACGGGCGGAGATGCGGCGGGCGCCACCTCCACCAGATCCACCCCGGCCTCCTGAGCCTTGCTCAGGGCGTCCTGCAACGACATCACACCTAACTGCTCACCGCTCGCTCCGATCAGCCGGACCTCACGGGCCCGGATCCGGTTGTTAATCCGCGTCTCTCGATCGCGCTCTGTGGGTGTGATGGGTGTCCGGCCTCCTTTGTCCCGTTACAGCAAAGAAGAGGATGGCTGTGCCATCCCCTCCACATAAATATCGACTGTGGTAACCCGGCCGGCAGCCACGCCCGAAGGCGAGCGCCGCAGGGTGAGAAGCGGACGGCTTCTGCTTAGGACATTGTCGATTTGTAACGACATTAAACTAGCATACGTGCGCAAGAACGTCAACGAATCCTCGTCCTGTTGTAATAGGTCCATGATTTCGTCATCCCTCAATGGGTCAGTGAATATGTCCTTCCATGACGAGGGAGGCGATCACTTTGGCTCAGAGCGAGCGCCGTCGCATGCATGTCTTGTCGCGGGTTCTTGATAGCGCCTTGCGCCCCTGGAGGGGGCTCACCTCTTGGGTCTCTCGCCGCGTCACCTCCGGCGGCTCCTAGGCCGTGTGCGTCGGCACGGTCCCACCGCCGATGCGTCCGCCGGGCACGTTCGTTCCCCAGGGGAGCACGCGCACCACGACGAGCGCCTGATCGTCCTTGGGACTGTCGCCGCTCCATTGCGCCACGGCGCGCATGACCTCGTCCGCGATGTCCTCCGGTTGCGCATCGCGCAGCTCGACCATATAGTCGCCGAGCCGGTGGTCGCCGAACTCCTCACCAGCCCCCCGCCGTGCCTCGGTGATTCCGTCGGTAAACAGCACCAGGAGATCGCCCGGACCCACCCGGACCTCGATCGCCGAGTAGCGCGCTCCGGCATCGACGCCAAGCAACAGGGCTGGCACCCCCAGGGCCTCGGGCGCCAGCGCGCCGGCGCGCAATACCAGCGGTGGCGGGTGCCCGGCGCTCGTGCACCGCAATGTGCCCGCGTCCGGGTCGATCACCCCGTAGAAGAGACTCACAAGCAGATCTGAGGCCGCGTCTCGGGTCAGCACGGCGTTCATCTGACCTAGGACGGCTTCCGACGACCGGCCCTCCAACGCAAACGCCTCGAGTAGGTACCGTGCGCGCGCGGACAGCGCGGCGGCGCGAATCCCCTTGCCAGAGACGTCCGCGATGGCCAACCCGACCTTTCCCTGCCCCAGCGGAAGGGCCGCGTAGAAGTCGCCACCGACCTCGCGGCTTGGGACGTACCGTCCGGCCATCGCAAGACCTGGGAGCCGGACGCTCGGCGTCGGGAGCAACGCCTGTTGAATGATCCCCGCGATCTCCTGCTGTCGCTCGTAGGCGCGTGCGTTGTCCACGGCCAGCGCAACGCGGTCGGCAAACGCCTCGATGAGCCGCACGTCCTGCGCCCGAAACTCGCGCTCCGTGTGTGAGATGATCTCCATGACGCCGATGACCCTGCCGCCGACACGCAACGGCACGCTCGCCGCGGCCCGAACTCCCTGGGCCAACAGCCGGGGATCGAGCGCGCGGAATGCGTCTTCGCCCGACAACACCAGCGCGCGCCCGCCGTCGGCAACCCGGCCGGCCAGCCCCTCGCCGCGCGGAAGTCGACCGGTGCGCGCGGCGCCGCGTGCGGAGCCCATGGGAGCCACGAGATCGCCGGTCGCGTCGTCGACGAACCACACGGTGCCGCCGTCGGCGCGCAACGCCGACGCGATCTGCTGCACGAGCGTGGCAAGCAGCTCGTCGAGGCGCACCGTCGAGAGCGCGGCGTCACTTACGCTCTGGAGCGCGTTGATCTCGGCGAGGGACCGTGCGAGTCGCTCGCTCATCTCGTCGAATGCGGCTCCCAACTCTCCGAGTTTGTCCGTCCGGCGTAACCGCACGCGGTAGCCGACCTCACCTCGTCCGATCGCACGCGCGCCTTTGGCGAGCGCGAGAATCGGCGCACTCAGCTCTGCCCCCAACACCCATGCCAGGAATATTCCCAGCCCGACCGCGGCGAATACCCATCCCAGTTCCTCTTGCGCGGCCTGCCGAACCGATTGTAACGCCGAGGTCTCCGGCTCGAGGACGACCGCAGCCCAGCGCAGGTCGGCGATCGGCACCGCGGCCCCGACTTCGTGCGCCTGCGCTCCGGCCTCCCGGTATCCCTCGATCGTCTGCGGCTCTCCACGAAGCGCCGCCTGAACCGCGTGGAGCGATGCGAGCGACCCGGCCGAGCGGCCCGGCCGGCGCAGATCGAGCACGATGCGGCCGGTGTCGTCGACGATGATGCCGTCCATGTCGGGCGCGAGCGCCGTCGGCAGCACAGGACGAACCCCGGTCAAATCCACGATACCGTCCACGACCGCGGCCAGCCGTCGGCCTTCGTTGATTCCGGTCGCGACTTCAAGCTCGGGACGGCCGTCACGAGTGCGTACATCGCCGGGCGCCCAGGGGGCGCCCGATAGGACGGCGGCAAAGCCGCGGCGCGTCGCGACATTCGCGTACGGATCGCCCGCTGGATCGGACGCCTCCACGTGTCCATCGGGCAACACGAGCCCGAGCCACAGAAACGACGGGTCGTAGGCGCGGATACTGGCGAGCAGTTGCACGATGCCGATCACGGGGTACGGCTGGCTCTCAACGGCAGATCCGGCGGCGCGCTCTGCATGAACGGTATTGTCGATGAACGTCGAGACGTCCGAGGCAAGGGCCCGTGCGGCATCCTGCTGCGTCAGGCGAACCAGGTTCCGGCGGGCCTGGTCCTGCTGGTGAGTGAGGAGCACCCCGAGGACCAGCACCGGGACCATACAAATCAGGATGACGCTAGCGATCTTGCCACGGATACCGAGCCGCATTACCGTCCCCCCGCCCGGCCCCGCACGTCAGCGGGCGGTCCGGCTGTGCGATCGCAGCGCGGCCATGTGATCCTGGCCGCGTCGCTGCCTCCCACGCGTACGCATGGTTACGGCTGGCGAGATTCGTGGGCCCGTGCTTTCTCGATAGCCTCCGGTTCGTCAGCGTAGATCGAAAACACTTGATCCAACCCGGTGATCGTGAACAGCTTCGCGATCTTGGGGTGCGTCGAGACGAGGGTGAGCGCACCGTCGCGTTCGCGCACCCGCTTCAGCGCCGCGGTCAGCACGCGCAGCGCCGTACTGTCCATGTACGTCGTCTTCGACAGGTTCACCACGACGAGGGGGGGCGCACCCGTGGACCCAGAGGTCAGTGCCTCCTCGAGCCGGGGCGCCGTGTAGAGGTCCACCTCACCTGCGACGTCGATCACCGTCACCGTCCCTTCCCTACGGGCTCCGATCTGGAGCTCCATCATCGTCCCTCCCAACCGGTGCCATCGCGCAAATCGCGTCGTGGGGCCCGTTGAATCGCAAAGATGATTCCGCACGGGCACATCCTGTCATGAATGCCTCGATGGCCCGCTGCGGTCCCGACGCGCGATCTGGCCAGAACGCTCCTACTCGTCGTCGCGGGCGACCATTGCGGCCTGATAGAGCGAGATCCCTTTGTTCGCCACGGCTGAGGCCACGAACCCGAGCAGGAACAGAAACAACCCTTTGCTCGCGACCGCGAGCACGGCGTCTCCGGTCGAGCGCCCCGGAGCCGCTCCCATGAGAGCGCCCGACGCCATGAGCTCGAGATACGCGAGATAGAAGACGACGAGAAGCAGGAGCACCCCGAGTACGAAAACAGTCATGCCCGCCGCCCGTCCGGCGCCGTCCCGCCCCGTCCCTCTCACTCCATCACCCCCCGGCGGCCGAGATGCGCTACTCCAATCGGGCGTGCGCCAGCGCAGTCTGACACGAGCATGCTCGCGTACGTGGCAGTCGCTCAATCATCGCGAACAGAAGCCGCCGTAGCTTTTCGTTGTTTTCCTGAAAAACCTTGATCACCGCCTCGTGCGTGACCGGCGGGGCAGCCGGATCACCCTCCACCCCGACATCGTAATCGGTGATCAACGAGATGTTCACGTAGCACAACTCCAATTCGCGCGCCAGGTGGCCCTCCGGGTAGTTGGTCATGTTGACGACCTCCCAGCCTTGGGAGCGAAACCACTGGCTCTCGGATCGCGTACTGAACCGCGGTCCTTGGATGACCACCACCGTGCCTCCGTCGTGCACCGGGATTTCGAGCGCGCGAGCAGCCTCGACGGCTAGGCGCCGGAGGGTCGGACAGTACGGATCAGCCGGAGAAACGTGCGTAACAACCGGCCCCTCGTAGAAGGTATCGTCGCGTCCCCACGTTCGGTCCACAAACTGGTCGCAGACGACGAATTCGCCCGGCTTCACATGGGGTTGCAGGCTCCCCGCCGCGCATGGCCCGAACACCCATTCCGCGCCGAGCGATTTCATGGCCCAAACGTTCGCGCGGTAGTTGATCCGGTGGGGCGGCAGTCGGTGCGTTCGGCCGTGCCGCGGAAGGAACGCCACGGACCGGCCGGCGATCTCTCCGAGCGTAAATGTGTCGCTCGGCTCACCGTACGGCGTATCCACTTTGTGCTCGCGTGCACCCTCGAGCAGCGAGTAGAAACCGGATCCGCCAAACACCCCGATCTCCGCGTGCGGCACTTCGTCCTCCTTACCTAAGGTCATGACCGCCCAAACCCATTCGCCGGCTCCGGGCCCAGCGCGCGCCAGATCCGGACCGTGCGTCCGGAGAGACTTCGGCAGCCCCCGATCTCGAGAGACGTGCAGCAGCGTGGAAACTTGACGTTGCACCGTGGATACGGCGACACGTCTCCGGCACCGGAGAGAGGACGCCGGCCGGTACCGCTCCGGCGACTGCGCCCCATCGCGGTCCACCAACACGACGGCGCGCACAACCGCGAAATTGCCGGCAGAACCGCTACGATGGTATCATCCCTTTTAACAACGGGTCAACATGCGTTCCGCCGACCTGTCGCCACTGATGCGGAGGTCACAAGGAAAGTGCGCCGCCTCGCCGCAGTCCTGTTCGATATGGATGGTACACTCCTCGACAGCGCGGAGCTGATTATCGTGGCCTTCCGGCAGACCTGCCGGGAGCTCCTCGGCCGCGATGTGGATCGGGCCACAGTGCTCCGGGAGTGGGCCCGCCCGATCCGGCAGCGCTTTCACTCGCTTGCACCGGATCGCGACCAGGAGCTCGCGCAGGAGTATTCCCGGCGGTACCTGGCGATGCACGACCGGTACGCCCGGCTGTTCCCGGGCGTGTCGAGGGCCTTACAGGCGCTCCTCGACCGCCGTTACCCGATGGCGATCGTCACGTCCAAGCGCCGGGTAACGACGCAGGCGGCAGTGAACGCGTTTCACCTCGGCCGTTGGTGTTCCATCATCGTCACCGACGAGGACACCCGGCGGCACAAACCCGACCCTGAGCCGGTGCGGACCGCCGCGGAGCGCCTCGGTGTGGCGCCAGCTGAGACCCTTATGGTGGGAGATACGCCGTTTGACATCGACGCAGGCCGAGATGCCGGTGCCGTCACCGCCGGAGCCCTATGGGGAACCGTGGACCCGGCCGCGCTGCGCGCCCATCATCCCGACCACATGTTTGCGCGACCGGAGGACGTGCTCACCCTCTGCCCGCCCCGTGGGGAAATGCTACCGGCGATCGGCGAGCAGTAAGACAACATCCGGCCGCATCGTTATTTCCGGCGTGGTCCCTCCGGGGCCGCAGTTCTGCCGCGCGCCGTTTTGGTCCACACCGTAGACCCAGAGACAGAACGTACGGACTCGATGCATCCGGTCACGGCCGGCGTCCGCCTCGTAGTCTCGCGATATAGATCCGCGCCGCGTGGTCCATCGAAGCCGCTCGCAGGCGCTCCTCTTCGGAGAACTTCGCCTCGTCGGCCGCCCAACGGTCGGCGTTGTCATACGCTTCGTCCTCGACCTGCCGCACCGGATCGGACGCCGCGGGCTCGTTACGTACGAAAGCGCCCGCAACGGCGATCGCGCCGCCAAGGCGCTCGACGATCGCGGGCACACGGCGGACGGCCACCTCGGCGAGCAAGACCGCAGCCGCGAGCGCCGCGAGCGGCGGCCACGCGTCCCCTGTACCGGTCCCGCGTCCCTGACGGAACACGTCCTTGGGCGCGTGCAAAAGCGTCCCCCCTGTCGTCTCGGCCAGTTGTGCGAGGAGCGCAGGGTTGCCGCCCGGCTCACGGAGTTCAGGCGAGTACGGCACGACGAGCCCGGTCGCGCGCGTACCCACAGGTCCGTGCGCATCACTGGCGGTCACGACAATCGAGTACACCCCAGGCGTCTGAGCCTCCCACGAGGCCTCGTACCGGCCGGGCGCTGTCTGCGCGGCGTCGAGAACCCGGCGCGCCCCATCGGGCGTGTCCACCTGAGCCCGCACGCTCAGGCCGTCCCACGGCGTTCCGTCGGGCTGTCGGGTGTCCACGACGAGCCGCCCGGTGGCGCCGCGCGGGTCCCGTCCGAGAAGCACGTAGAGGCCCGCACGCTCGTCACGCAGCGTCCAGCGCACCGCCTGGGACCAGAAACGCGCCGCGTCCGGCCAAGCCGCCCACGGCGCAGTCCACCGGGCGCCGTCATCCGACGTGAACGCGACCGCCCGTCCCAGCCCGTAGTGCCACGTCGCGAGCACCGGATCGCGGCGGGGACCGACAAGCGCCACGTCCGCGTCCGGCTTCGCGACCGTCGCCACATAGCCCTCGATCGCCGGCGGGGTCGGCAGGCCGGCAAGGGTCGGCGCAGTCTCGCCGCGATCGAGCGGCGTCCTTTCCTCAACGAGATAGGATCGGACGGCCACGAGCGCCTCGGTGGTGAAGATCTGCGGGATGGCGTAGAGGTCCTTTGCGACGTAGGATCGTCCTCCGCCCCACCGGGCCAGATTGCGCATGAACTGAAGATCCGCGTCCTGACCGATCGCTACCGTGCTGATCGTGATTTTCTTCTGCGCCAAGGCCGATGCCAGCGTGTGGAACTCGCCGGGATCGGTAAGACCGTCACTCATGACGACGATGTGGCGCACTTTCGCGGGGGAACCGGCGAGGAACTTGCCCGCGGCCGCGAGCGGCGGGTACATCAGGGTACCCCCGCCTGCCTGAATCCGTGCGACCTCGTCGAGGATCCGGCTCCGGAAACGCGCCGCGGTCGGCGGGACGAGCCACCGGTACGTCTGGTCGAACGTAATCACGCCGACCTGATCCTGGGGACTCAGCAGATCGATGACCGACGAAGCGATCTCCTTGGCGAGTGCCTCCTTGCCGAGTTCCGTGCCAAACGCCTCCATGCTTCCAGACGTGTCCACGACAAGCACGACCGCGACGGTCGGCACGGCCGTCCGCTGCCGTACGTCCATTCTGACCGGCAGCATCGTCTCGAGCGGTGTTCCCGCGTACGCCCCCACACCGTAGCTGTGAGGACCACCGATTGCGAGCACGCCGCCGCCGAGGTCGGCGACATACGTCTGGAGCGCCTTCTGCTGCGCGGCGCTTAGGTCGCCGGCGCCCACGTCATCCAGCACGACGCTCCCGTAGGACGCAAGGGCGACCGGGAGCGTCGGAACGCCTTCGGGAGTCCGGACGTCCACGCTGAGGCCCTGGCGGGCCAGCCACTCCGGAAGCACGGTGGGGTCGTCCGCGACAAAGAGCACCCTCGGCGCGCCCTGCACCACGACGAGCGCTTCGCCGTGGCCGTTGCCTGGCACCGTGCCAGGCGTCGCGGCGACGTCCACGCGGTACCGCACCAAGCCCTCGCGGGTCGCCTGATCCGTGAACTTGAGCGCGGTCGCGCCCACGGCGAGCGACGTGCGCTGCGTCGCCATCGGCGTCCCATCCCTCGTCCAGGTCACCGTGGCGTCGGCGGGCACCGTCGCGCGTAGAACCGCCCGGACCTGGTACGTCTCACCTTCGTGCACCTCCGCCGGTGCCACCACGTCGTCGACGAGCACTTCTGGCGGCGCTGCTCCAGCGAGGGGAAGCGCGTCGACCGAAATCCCCTCAGCGGCCGCGCGCCGGGCGGCGGCCGAGGCGTCACCTGCGTTCTCTGCGCCGTCGCTCAGCACCACGATGCGGCGAGCCCCCTCGCGGGGCAAGACCTGCCGTGCGAGATCGATCGCCGCGCCGATATCCGTGGCGTCTGGCTGCGGCGCCTCCTCCAGGGCGTCCACGGCCGCGTGGGGAGTCACCGGCAACTGCAGCAGCGGCGCTCCCGCGAACGTCACGATGCCCGCCTCGTCTTCGGCCCGCATCCGAGCGAGCGCATCGGTCACGAACGCTGCCTCTCTGCTACGCTCATCCGGCGTAATGCTCGCGGATCGGTCGACGACGAACACGACGCGCGTGCCCGACGACGGGATGCTCACGGTCGGCCCTGCAAGCGCCAGGATCAGCAGGGCGAGCGTCACGATCCGGAGCACCGTGGCGACGCGCCAACGGCGAGCGGCGCGGCGCCGGCCCAACTGCCAAACCGCAAGTGCGAGCGGGAGCAGCGCGAGCCACCACGGGTGCTGGAAGCCGACCGTCGGCATTACACGTCACCCCTGTGGCGCCGCGTGGCGAGCGCCCACTCGCCGACCAGCGCGATAACGCCCGCGAGCAGCAACCACGGCCAGAGCGGCACACGGACCAGCACGGTCCCGGGGCCGCGTGCGAGGAGCGACCCTTGCGGCGCCATCGCACCCTCTGGCGCCGGGCCCGGACGGATGATACCGGCGGTCGCCGCGGACCCAATGGCTGCTGCAAACGTGCGCGTCCCGGCCGCGGTGGAAAAGCGGTAGAGACCGGCACGGGTGATCGGAGGAAGCACAAAGGCGCCGGCGGTGGGGTGGAGATCTGTCCGGCGGCCATCTGGACCGACCAGGGTCCCCGCGGTCTCGGATCCCGCGGGCAACTGCACGTCGTCTCCGACAGTGACGTCGCCGATCCCTCCGCCGAGCCACGCCAGGCTGTTACGGATGAGAATCGGGAACGCCACGTGCCTCGGGAGGTCCGAATCCTCAAGCGCGAAACCGAACAGGAGCATCCGCACGCCGTTGCCCTCGTACTCCCACACAAGCGGGCTCTGTCCGGCCACCAGGATGCGGCCACCCTCGGGCGCCAGCGAGAGCGCGCGGTCGATGTGGACGTCGCTCAGGTCCACGAAGCGCAGGACCGGGTCCTCGCGGTCCCAGGTCGCGATGTCCGGCTGCGCCACGGTGCCTGACGCGCTCACCGGAAGGTTGGGCGGCACGATGCCGATCGACAGGTAATTCCCCGGAGGCAGCGGCCCGGGATCGACGCCGTCCAGGATGACGACGTCGAACCTGGTCCATGTCGATGGGTCGATGGTCTGTGTCTCGACAGCCCGTGCAATGGGGAGCACGCGCAGCACACGCTCGAGCGACGAGTTGCCGCGACCGATCAGCAACACGGAGGGCAGGGGCGTGGATGCCAGCACCGCCGTGGCATCGTCGTCCTCCGGCAGGGCGTCGCGGGTGACGACGTGAGCATGGAGTACTCCCGCACCGCTGACCGGAAACACGACCGCGCGGGTGCCGCCCGCCGGCAACTCGAGCGTCCCGCGGTATACCAGGACGTTGTCGAGGCGGACCTCGAGCGGCGTCCGTGTGGCGCTTGAGCCCCAGTTGTCGACCCGGACGAGCGCCTCCGAGCGCGGCGTCTCTCGGAGGACGCGCAACTGCGTGATGCCGACGTTGTCGCCGGATGTACCCAGGACCTGATATGTGACACGGGCCATCGGAGGCAGCGGGCCCCGCGCGGCGTCGGTCCATACCACGATCCGGCCGTCGGTCCCGGACCCAAGCACGCTGGCCAGCGTGACCGCGCCGGCAACGTCGCCGGCGGCGTCCCACGGCTCGGCGCCGCGGAGCGCGGCCGCGACGGCCCGGCGGTCTCCCGTGAGCGGCGTCAGCACGACGGGATGCGGCGCGGCGAGCACAACCGCCGCCCGCTGTCCCGGCTGCAGGCGGGCCACGAGGGTGAGCGCCTCCTGCCGGGCCCGCTCGAAGCGGGTCGGCGAGACGTCGCGCGCCCGCATCGACAGGGACGCATCGAGGACCAGCACCACATCGCGGCCCGCCACGGTCCCGCCGACCAGCCCGGGCTGCGCAAGCCCGACGATGACGGCCGCGAGTGCCACTAATTGCAGGAGGAGCAATAGGCTGCGCTCGATTCGCCGCGACGGCCGGAACGCGGCGAGAACCGGCGCGGAGCGTTGCCACAGCAGGATGCTGCTCACCGGATGGTCCCGGCGCCGCACGCGGAGCAGGTACAGCAGCACCAGCAGCGGCAGCGCAAGGAGCCCCCACAGGGCTGCGGGAACGCCGAGCGTCACCGGACCAACCCGCTCTGACGCAGATAGCGCAGCACCAGCGTGTCCACCGGGACCGACGACGTGGTCCGGAGATAGTCAATACCGTGACGGAAGCAAAACCGCTCGATGTCCCGCAAGTACGCGTCTCGGGCCTCGGCGTACGCCCGCAGCGCATCCGCGTCGATGGTGATCTCGAGCGCCGCTCCGGTCTCGACGTCCACGAGCCGGAGGTCTCCGCCGAGCGGCGGGGCGATCTCCTCGTCGGCAAGGATGTGGATGAGAAACGTCTGGAACCGGTGGTTGCACGCGTGCAGGAGCGCTGGCTCGGCGCCGCGGGGATCGAGCAGATCGGAGACAAGGATCAACAATCCGCGGTGGCGCGTCATCCCCAGGTGGCGCCGGAGTGTCTCCCCAAGATCGGTCCTCCCGCCGGGCGCGAGCCCGTCGAGGAAGCGCAGCAGGTCGAACGCCCGCCCCCGGCCGCGCAACCACCCAAGGCTGGGACCCTGCTCCGAGGTGAACGCGGTCACCCCGATCCGGTCGAAGTTGCTGAGACCAACGTAGCCGATCGCGGCGGCAACGCGCTTGGCGAGCACCAGCTTGCTCGGGGTCCCAGCCGCCATCGAGGCGCTGGTATCGAGCAACAGGTGCACGTCGAGGTCCTCCTCCTCACTGAACAACTTCACGAAGACGCGGTCGAGCCGCGAGACAATGTTCCAATCGATATACCGGTAGTCATCGCCGGGCTGGTACGCGCGGTAGTCGTCGAACTCGATACCTCGCCCCCGCGCGATGCTCCGCCGCTCGCCGCGCTGCCGGCCGCGCACGCGGCGCCGGCTCACCAGGCTCAGCGCTTCGAGCCGTTGTAGAAACTCCGGGTCGAACAAGTGCGCGTCGTGGCTGCTGGCCGCGCGGTCCACTGCGGTCCCTATGCGCCGGTAGCCGGCGAGACGGCGGAGCCGAGTTCGTCGATTGCCTGGCGGATCAGGTCGTCCGCGTCGATGCCCTCGGCCTCACCTTCGAAATTCAGGATCAGCCGGTGCCGGAGCGAGGGGAACGCCAGTGCCTGCACGTCCTCGATCGACACGTTCAGCCGCCCCTGCGCAAGCGCGCGCACTTTGCCTGCACGGATCAGCGCCTGCAATCCGCGGGGGCTGGCCCCGTAGCGGACGAAACGCTTCGCCGCCGCGGACGCCTGCGGGGATGCCGGATGCGTGGCCAGCACCAGACGAGCTGCGTAGTTCTGTACGTGGGACGCAGCCGGCACCTGGCGCGCGACCGCCATCATCCGAAGCACCGTGGCGCCACCCGCGACGCACCGGGCGGCGGGCTCCTCGGGGCCGGTGGTACGCTCGACGATCGCCATGAGATCGTCCATCTCAGGGAACGGCACCCGCAGCTTGAACACGAACCGGTCGAGCTGTGCCTCCGGCAGCGGATACGTGCCCTCCATTTCGATGGGATTCTGCGTGGCGAGCACGAAAAACGGCTCTTCGAGCGGACGCGACACGCCGGCGATCGAGACCACGTGCTCCTGCATCGCCTCCAGCAGCGCCGATTGCGTCTTGGGCGTCGCCCGGTTGATCTCATCGGCCAGCACGATTTGGGCGAACACCGGGCCGGGCTGGAACTCGAACCGACGCCGGCCAGCGTCGTCCTGGACGACGAGGTTCGTGCCGAGAACATCGGCAGGCATCAGGTCCGGCGTGAACTGGATCCGCGAGAACCGCAGATCCAGCGACTGCGCGAGAGCACGCACCAGCAGCGTCTTGCCGAGTCCCGGCACGCCCTCGAGCAGCACGTGGCCGCCGGCCAACAGCCCGGTTACGACCAGGTCAAGGAGCGGTTCCTGCCCCACGATCACCCTGCCCAGCTCCTGGCGCAGGGTGTTGAATATGCGGCGAAACTCCTCCACGTCTCGCGCTCCCGCGGGTCCCGTCACGGTACGCCCCCCTGATTCTCGAAATACCGGCGGACGAGCACCACGTACGCCGGCGGCAGCGGAGCCTCGGACACGGCCCGGTCGAGCTCGTGCGCGACCGAGGCCGGCAGGCGTCCCGCGGGCAGATGGGACTCTTCCGCCTGTCCTGGGGCGACGATCTCCCGCGTCGCCGATGGGCCCTGGTCCGGGATCCCTTCGATATGAACCGGAACGTGAGTGCCCCCGAGCCGCGGAGCCGCCGGCCCGAGTTGAGGACCGGTTCCCTGGCCGGGAAGGCTCCCCTGGTTCGGCCCGGGAGGCGGAGGCGTCCCGCTCTCGCTCGTGGACGGAGAGGGAGGGTTGGGCCCGGGCGCCTGAGGCGGCGGCCCGCTGGGGGAGGACTCCGCCGACACATGCGCGTCGGCGCCCCCGAGAAGTCCGGGCTCGGCAATGCGGGTGGCGGACTGCTGCATGTTCCGCTGAGCCTCGCCGAGCGCCTGCTCGTCGCCCGCCATGCGCTCGAGCGCCTGCAGGTCCTGCAACGCATCGCCCAGCGAGCCCGAGGCCGCGGAGAGGTGCCCCTGCGCCGCCTCCCGGCGCGCCCGGTCGACACGTTGTCGCATCGACGCCGGGGCGTTCATCCGGTCAAGCGCGTCCGCAAGGGCCCTCATCTGCGCGGACAGTACCTGTGGCTCGATCGGCTGTGCTCCCGGTTCGAGCTGTCCGGTCAGCGCCCGCACCTGACGTACCACGGCATCCAAGCGCGCGACCCGCTGCGCGCCAGCGTCCTCCTGCGCCACCGACGGCGAGGGTGACGTGGCTGCCGGCGCTTGCGGCTGCGGCAGCGACGCGTCGAGGCGGCGCTGCAGCAGATCCTGAGCCGCGGCAAGTTGCCGGCTCAGGTCCGCCACCAGACCGAGCGCCTGCTCGCGATCGACTCGCTGACCTTCGAGGCGCTGGCCGAGCGCCCGCACTTCGGGCCCGAACCGGCGAGCTTCGGGCAACGCCCGCGATCGCCCCGCCGCCTCGAGCCGGCGTCCCGTCTCGGTGATGGACCACCCTTCACGGTGCACCACGGCGAGCGCCTTCGCCGCCGGTGTCGCCGGCAGTGACCATCCATCAAGAAACTGCGCCCACAGGCTCAGCAGCAGGCACGCAGCCAGTACGAGCCAAATCTCGCGCGGAACCCTGACCGGAGCCACCGTGCTCGGCTCGACGCCCTGGGCGGCGATCCCGGCGTCGGCCACTTGCAGGCGGGCCAGTCCCACCGGCGGCGCCGGCAGTGCCAGCAGTTCGACGGCCGTGCTCAAACGATCATGAAGGCCTGCGTGCCGGTCGGCGATCCGCGCGGCGGTCGATGTGGCCGGGCGAAGCCGCAAGACGAGCAGAGGGCATGCGACCGCAAGGAGCACACCGATCGCGGCCGCGCAGCGGCCGAGCGGAAACGGCACCGGGACGACCATCGTGGCAAGCGCCCACACCAGCAGCCCACCCGCCGCAGCCGCCCCGGCACGGGCGAGCATCCGCCACGCCGCAACGATTCCAATCCGCAGCGAGACGCGGCCAAGGAGCACCATGATCTCGATCGCCTCGTGGGTCATGTGGTCCCGAATCTCCGCAATGCGCCGTACGCCAAGCCGCCGCACCCGAGCCCGAGCGCCGCGTAGCATGCGACCGCCTCAACGGGAATCGCCCCCTGCGCCGCCCGGGCCACCGCCACAACCGGGTTCGTCCACTGCATCTCCGGCGGCAGCGCCAAGGTTGCGACGAAGATGGCGAGCAACGTCGCCCAGTGCGCGAGCGTGCGGGTAAACTCCGACTCGAACACGATGCTGTAGAGCATTCCGATCTGCGCCACAGCCCACGCCTGCACGGCCACCAGCGCGAACACCAAGGCCAAGCTGGCAAGAGGAGACTGCCTGATTTCCGACACGAGCACGAGCATTGGAAGGCCGAGCAGCAGCCAGTACGTGACCGTGGCAAGCGACGCCACGCTCTTTCCGATCACGATCGTCCGGCGCGAGAACGGTCCGCACGCCAGGTCGGCCGCCGGCCGCTCGCCCTCCACCGCAATCTCCTGCAGCGCGCACGCGGACGCGAAGTAGGTCACGAGTACGACCTGGACCCCGAGCAACGCCAGCTCCAGCCCACCCGAGAGACCGACCTGATTGAGCTCGGGAGGCAGCCCGAGCAGCAGCAGCAGCGCGAGCATGCCGAGATACACGAGCACGACGACGCGGATCTTGCGGCTGGTGCCCCGGGCTCGGAGATCCCCGCGGAGGACGGCGTTGGCCACGACGCCCGCTACCTCCTTTCGACCGGCACCACCAGGATCGTGGGCTCTCGGTCGAGTGCTCCTCCGTCCTCCAGACGAAACGCGGATACGATCCGTTGGATTTCCCCGACGAGCACCGGCGTCGTGGCACTCATTATAACATCGCCGTTTGACCCCAGGAAGATCCACGATCGATCGCGATTCTCGGAATCCGTTCCCGGGGACCGCACCCATGCGTCGGGACGGAGATCGATCGTGGATCCCGCGGGACCGACGTCACCGATCCAGTACCAGCGATCACCCCAGTGGAGTTCGACGCGATGCGCTTGCTCGCCGCCGAGATCAACACGCAGCGTGCGATCATCGGCCCCGAGGTCGGCGCGCGCCGCGAGCGGAGCCGCGGCGGTGGCTTCGAAGGTGCGGGGGGCCTCTCCCGCGGCCAGGGTACCGTCGAGCAACGTGCCCCGGTCCGTCACTTCGACTCGCAGGCCGCCTGACGCGATCAACGGTCGGACGAGGGCACCGCTGGGCAGGCGGACACGGAAGCGACCGCCATAGGGAACCGCGATCGCGCCGACCGTCAGTGCCCGCACGAGCGGTGTACCCGGCGCTTGCTCCAGGAACGTGGCTTCCGCCACCGACGTTGAGCGCACACGCACGTCCTCGGCGAGCCGCCAGAACACGCCGACCGCCAGGGCAATACTCACCAGGCTCGCGAGCATGCGCGCCCGCGTCATCGGACGCCGAACGATCAGGTACAGGGCCGCCAGATACGCAAGAACGACACCGCCGACCTCCGCGTGCACGAACGGATCCAGCGAGGGCGCCGCGGGCAAGCGTGCCGCGACCGCGTCGACCTGCACCGGCGGAACGTTGGGCGGACCGAGTGCCGCGCTCCACATCCTGACACGCCCGGGCCACCCGGCGAACGGAGCCCGCGTGGGGTCGAAACCCCACACTTCGATCCATCCGGCGCCCTCACGAGCTCCCGCTCCGATGGGAATTCCACCGGCTCGGGTCACGGTTGCGCCCGGGCGTGGACGGAGGTCGCTGACCGTGTACGAACCTGGCGGCGTCTCGCCCACGAGCCCGCCCGCAGACGATACAACGCGCGGCGCTCCGACGGAGGCGGGTATCAGGTCCTCGAGAAACGCCGGGGGAGGAGCGCCGGGCGGGGCAATGACCAGCAGACGTCCGCCGAGGCGGACCCAGGTGATGAGCGCATCTCGCTGCGCGTCATCCAGTGGACTCACATCGGACCCGCGCACAACGAGGAGACCGATCGTTCCGTACTCCTGCCAGCGACGCGGCAGCACGTCCGCGCGGACGTACGCTGTGACCACACGTTCCGGCAGGCGTGCGAGGGTTTCCAGACCGGCCGCCTCATTCGAGAGCTCGACGACGACGCGACCGCCGACCAAGTCTGGGCGGATCATAACCGATCGGCGCAGGCGCTCGCGTCCGTCCAGCACGAGACGAACGACGAGCGGCCGTCGAATGTCGCTCAGCACGACCGGGATGTCAAATACGCGGGCCGCCCCGGGCACGGCTTCGAACGGCATGCTTGTTGCGGTGACAACCTCGCCCTCCTGACGGCCGAGCGCCGGAACGTCGACCACAATGGCCCCCGCGCCTCCATCGGGGAGCGGCGGCACTTCGACTCTCAGGGGAACGGGCACGCCGACGCGAACTGCACCGCCGAATCCGAGATGGACGATCAGGGCGTCGCCGGCACCGGCCGCGGCCATGGGCGAACCGCCCAGAACCACGAAGACGCCCCACAACAAAGCGAGGGCATGGCCCGCGGGCCACGCCCTCGCCCTGCATTGTCCGTCAGGACGACTTCGCCGCCGCACTAGCCGTGGACGGCGTACCGCTGCTTCCTCCGGCCGCCGCCGGGGATGCAGAGGATTCCTTCGAGGACGATTGCTTTGCGGCCGATGGAGATTTGCCATCGCCTTGCACAGGCGGCGGGGTCTTGCGGTAGTCGTTGACGTGGAACCCGGGGCCCTTGAAGATAATCCCGACCGGCGAAAACACCCGGCGCACGGGCGCACCGCACTGCTCGCAGTGTCTTACCGTTTCGGCCACCCCGTGGGTCACCTCGAATTGATGACCGCACTTCGTGCACCGGTACTCGTAGATCGGCATGCTACCACCTCCGTCGCCCCGGCAGGCACCGCTCCCTGCCGGGCGCTCACATGGCACACTATCCATGCCCGCTCCATCACGATGCGAACGCGCAAGACCCGGGGTTGCTCTGGCGGGTCGCTTTCCCTGTTTTCGAACGACCACTCGCGCGGGGGCGACAGCACACGCCCCCGTACACCCTTAGTATTGTATTGTGGATCCACTCTAGCCACCGTGTCAAGCGATCCCGTGTCAACGTCTCACCGTCGCTCGAGCGTCGCCATCCAGATGGGACCCCGGCCCCCCCCGGTGTCCGTGCCGAACGCCAGGTGGAGCCCGTCCGGAGCCCATCGCGTCACGAGTGACCGGGCGTACTCCGCGAGCTCGGGACGGTAGTCCGCGACCCGGAGCCGCGCGCCTGTCGCCACGTCCACAACGTCGATCGAGATCTCGTCGGGCCCGAGCACCGTGCCGAACGCTACAAGCGTCCCGGACGGCGCCCAGGACAGGCCCACATACGCGCCGCCCAAGGTCAGAAACCGGCGACCGGTTCCGTCGAGCCTCGCCGCCATCACACGACTGTGCGTCGCGATCGTCCCTTCCGGCGAGCCTCCGATGTACGCAACGAGCCGGGCGAACGGGTCAAACGCCGCCTCCACCATCGTATCGTGCCATCCAATCGGCACCACGAGAGGGTGAAGCAACGCCATCTGTATCCTGAGGACGCGGCTGGACGACGTCTCCCCGCGCGGCGCCAGCGCGACGAGCAACTCCCGGCCGTCCTGCGTCCAGCTCATCGTCTGTACCACGAGGCCGTCCGGAAGCCTCACCGGAGCCGGCAATGCACTTCGCCTGTCCACCTCCCCGTCGTCCCACGTCTCGATCACGTCGTGATCGCCGCGCGGCACCGTGTACGCGAGACGCGAGGCGCGCGGAGCCCACGCGCCAAGGCGTGCGCCCGGGATCGTGGACACCGGCTCGGGCGGCCGCCCGTCCAAGTGAACTGCGAACAGCATGTCGCCGGCCGCGGCGGCCACCGTGCGACCGCCCGGTGACCAGGCGACGTCCGTCACACGCGGAAGCGACGCCAGCCGTCGGAGGCCCGTCCCGTCGGCCTGCACCTTCCACACACCGTCGTCGGTGCCGAACGCTATCGCCTCGCCTCCCGGGCTCCACGCGGGTGGGCTCGTCGCCGCGACATCGGATGTCTGGGCCACGCTCGCGACCCGCAGGAACGGCGGCCCGAGCCCCATGGGCGTCCGCTCGAGCGTACACGCCGTAAACGCAAGCGCGGCCGCCAGCACCCCACCGAGCAGCCGCGCTTGCACGCCGCCCGCCACGCAGGCGATCAGCACACGGTGTATTTCCCCTCCGCAAGCTCGCGGCAAAAGACGTGGATCCCCGCCAGCTCTCGGTCGAGCACCTCCCGAACGCGCTTCACCACCGTGGACTTCCGCACTCCCTTGTCTAAGATGATCTGCGCCGCGGTGATCGGCTGATCGATGGGTTTGCCGATCTGGCTGGCCATCCAGACGTACACTTCCCGAAGCCCCGGCACTTCCTCGTACACTTTCTGCGCCACCAGGTGCGTCAGGATGGTGTAGATCTTGCCGACGTGCGAGACCGGGTTCTTCCCGGCAGCGGCCTCCGTGCCCATGGGGCGGTTGATCGCGATCACGCCGTTGACCTTGTTCCCACGTCCGATCTGGCCGCTGTCGCCCGACTCCGCCGAAGTCCCCAGCACCGACAGATAGACGCCGTTGACGCCTCTGCCGGGTTCGTCGAGCGTGTTCAGATCGAAGGCCACACGCTCCATCGTCGTCCGCTTCGACAGAAACGTCATGACCGCGTCGTACAGCGCCTGCTTGCGTCGGAAGTAGTGGTCCTCTCCCTCCACGAAGCGATCGACGAATGCGACGGCCGTGGTCAATCGCAGCTCGCGGCCCATCCGCACACCCATGACCTTGACGTCCTCGCCCGCCTCAGGAAAGTCTTCCTTGAACGTGCGGGAGTTGATAAACTGCTCCGTCTCGCGGACCAGCCGCTCCGTCTCCGTCATCGGCCAGTAACCAACGGCGGCCGACGTATCGTTTGCGACGGCGGAGTCGCGGTTGAAGATATCGACCAGCTCGGCCGACCCGGGCTTGATCTCGATCTGATAGACCACGTGCGGTCCGTCCTCGGCGTCGGCCCCGCCCGGGTCGACGAACCGGAGGTTCTCGCGGATCCAGTTCTTCGCGGTCCGGATCGCGATCTCGCGGATGGGAAGCTCGCGGCCGTTCCAGCCAAAAGCCGCACGGTCGCCGAAGATCAGCTTCATCGGCTCCCGGACCGTTCCCCCCCCGAAACGGACCTCCACGTCTCCCGCGACCAGGAAAGCCTTGTCGATGTTGTGGTGGAGGATGCGCCCGAACTGACTGAGGTATTCCTTGCTCAGCTCCACGGACACTCGATCCATGATCGCGTCGCAGATCGAGTCCGGATGGCCGACGCCCTTCCGTTCCACCATCTCGACCTGCGTCTCCCCGCCCGGCACTCCGGACAGGGTCTCCACCAAGATGTCTCGCATCGTTCCCTCCCTGATCTGCGCGGACCGGTCCGGAGCATGCGCCTGGCGGCGGAACTACTTGGCGGCGGCCGCCTGCTTCTCCCGCACGATCTCCTCAACCTGCTTCATCAATCCGTCCAGGAGCTGGGCCTCGGGCAGGCTCGCCACGACCTTGCCCTTGCGAAAGATCAGCCCCATGCCCTTGCCGCCGGCCACGCCCAGGTCCGCCATGCGGGCCTCGCCGGGGCCATTGACCGCGCATCCCATGACCGCAACCTTGATCGGCACCGCGTAGCCGGCGATGCGCTTCTCCACCTCCTGCGCGAGCCGGACGATGTCCACGTCGGCGCGGCCGCAGGAGGGACAGGCGATCAAGATCGGATCGCGGAGGCGCAGGCCGAGTGCCTTGAGGATTTCGAATCCAGCCTTGACCTCCTCTTCAGGCGGAGCCGCGAGCGAGACCCGGATCGTGTCGCCGATCCCCCGCGACAGAATTGCGCCGAGCCCCACCGCGGACTTGACGGTGCCGGCCCAGGCGGTGCCGGATTCGGTGATGCCGACGTGCATCGGATAGGGCACGCACTCGGCGATCTTGCAGTAGGCTTCGAGTGCCATCTCGACATCGCTCCCCTTGACGGAGACGACGATGTCGTGGAAGTCGAGATCCTCGAGGACCTTGATTTCCTCGAGCGCGCTCTCGACGAGCGCGTCCGCACACGGCTCCCCGTACTTACGAAGCATCTCCTTTGAGATCGAGCCGACATTCGCGCCAACTCGAATCGGGACGTTCCGGCTCTTAGCCTCCCGCGCTACGACCCGCACCCGGTCGGGGGACCCGATGTTGCCGGGATTGAGGCGCAGCTTGTCCACGCCCGATTCCAGGGCCGCGAGGGCAAGCCGGTAATCGAAGTGAATGTCCGCGACCAGGGGCAGCCGGATGCGCTCCTTGATCTCTCGCAGCGCGGCCGCGGCCGTCTGGTCCGGCACCGCGACCCGGATGAGTTCGCACCCCAGCGTCTGGAGCCGTTCGATTTGAGCCACGGTGGCGTTGGGGTCGCGCGTGTCTGTGGTCGCCATCGACTGCACGGCGACCGGAGCCCCGCCGCCGATCGTCACCGAGCCAATCCGTAGCGGCCGTGTCTGCGTCCGATTCATGCACCACTCCTCGGGCGTTCCCCGAACGACTTATTGTAGCACCCGCTGCACCGCTCCTGCCGACGACGCCGTCACGGCAACGTCAGGTGCACCGGATGCATGACATCACGGACCGTCAGCGCGAGGATCAGGCACAGGAGCAACGCCAGCCCCACCAGGTGAATGTAGCCCTCGCGCCGCGGATCCAGCGGCCGCCGCCACACCCCTTCGACCAGCAGGAACGCCGCGCGCCCGCCATCGAGCGCCGGCAGCGGGAACAGATTGAACAGCCCGATGATGATGCTGAAGAACGCCGTGAAGTAGAGGAACGTCTCCCCGCCGGCATGCGCGGCCTGGCCGAGGACGTTCACGGCGGTGACCGGGCCGCCAAGCTGCTCAAACAACTGGCCGGAGCGGGCAAGCGTACCGAGCGCCGTCAAGTAGGCGACGATGTCCCGGCCGGTCGTGAGCGCTCCCCACCCGAGGGCGTGGATCGGATCCGGCCGGGTCCGGACGACCGCGGGCAGAAACCCTGTCAACCACACGTGCTGCCGCGGATCGTACTTGGTGGGCACATGCACCAGGAAGCGGGTGGGACCCCGTTCGACTAGAAACGAGAGTGTGCGGCCGTTGCTGGTGTGGATCAGCCGGATCACTTCGTTGCCGTCGGGCATCGGCCGTCCGTCGATCGCCAGAATGACGTCGCCGGGGCGCAGTCCCGCCTCCGCGGCCGGATCGCCGGGCACCACCTTGTCGATGCGGGTGCTGACCTGCGAGGGAATTCCGTACGAAACTGCGATCGCGGCGAGGATAACGATCGCGAGCAGGAAATTCATCATCGGTCCGGCGCAGACGACGGCGATGCGGGCGGCGACGGACTTGGAGCGGAATCGCCGCTCGGGGGGGACCTCAGGAAACGACGTCTCGTTGTCCTCGCCGGCCATGTTCACATAGCCGCCGATTGGCAGCAGGTTGAGACTGTACGTCGTCTCCCCGATCGTGAAGGCGAAGAGCTTGGGGCCAAAGCCGATCGCAAACGCGTGCACGGCGATGCCCACGCGCTTCGCCACGATGAGGTGGCCGAACTCGTGCACCAGAATCATCAATTCCAGCGCCAGAATCGCCAGGATTATCGTTGGCACCGCCAACCACCCTCCTCCAGCCCCGGGGCCTCAGACCGGGGAATTGGCGTCCGGTCGTCTCGGTCGCTCACCGTATCGGCTCGATCCGGATACGCCGCGGGTGATTCGGTATCGACGGCGCATACGGCGCGGCCGCGTCCACCCGAGCCTCCCGATCGGCTTCAAGGATACGCTCCAGCGAATCGGCCGCGCGGTCGTGATGATGGTCGAGCACCCGGCGAATGATCCGGGCGATTTCGAGAAACCCGATCCGTCCTTCGAGAAAGAGCTGCACCGCGACCTCGTCGGCGGCGCCCAGTGCCGTGAGCGCGGTACCGCCACGCCCGAGCGCCTCCCGTGCATACCCGAGCAGCGGGAACCGGTCGGGATCCGGGGCCTCGAACCCGAGCGTGCCGAGCTGCCGCAGATCGAGCGGCGCTATGGAGCTCGGCCGCCGCTCAGGATACGTCAACGCATATTGAATGGGAAGCCGCATGTCCCTCGGCCCGAGTTGCGCAAGCACCGCGCCGTCGACGAGCTCCACGCACGAGTGCACGAGGCTCTGCGGGTGGATGACGACCTCGATCCGGTCGGCTGGAATATCGAACAGGCAGTGTGCCTCAATCACCTCGAACCCCTTGTTCATCAGGGTCGCGGAGTCGATCGTCACCTTCGACCCCATGCGCCACGTAGGGTGCCGGAGGGCCTCGGCCGGTGTCACCGAGCCCATCGCGCTGGCCGGCGTCCGGAGAAACGGACCGCCCGACGCCGTCAGCCAGACACGCGCAACCTCACCGGCATCGCGGCCCACAAGACACTGCAGAATCGCGGACGGCTCGCTGTCCACCGGCAGTACTCGGGACCCCGTGCGCGCGGCCTCGCCCATGACAAACGCGCCGGCAGCCACGAGGACTTCCTTGGTCGCCAGCGCGACGTCGCGTCCCGCCGCGAGCGCGGCGAGCGTCGGTACAAGACCGGCAATACCCACAACGGCGACGAGAACAACGTCGGCCGGCGGCCCTGAGGCAAGCTCAGCAAGCGCATCCGGACCGCAGAATACCTCTCCGCGCCAGGCCGGCACGGCCTCGCGCAGCGCGTCCGCGGCTCCGGGGCTCTCGACCGCGACGGCGGCCGGGCGGAACTCCCGCACCTGCTGCGCCAGCGTTTCAATGTCGCGGCGCGCCGACAATCCTGCGACGTGCACGGCCGGTCCGAGGTCCCGCATCACATCGAGCGCCGCCCGGCCAATCGAGCCAGTGGATCCCAGCACAATGACGCGACGCATCAACGTCCCGGCCACCACGCCATGACCGCGTACCCGGCGACCGCAGCGAGCAGGAGCCCGTCAAAACGATCCAGGATGCCGCCATGCCCCGGCAACACAGACCCTGCGTCCTTCACGCCGACCTCCCGCTTGATCGCGGACTCCCACAGGTCGCCGCACACGGCCGCGAGGGCGCACACAACCCCCACGGCTATGCCCGCCGCAGCCGGCAGGCCGGACGCGACCGCAAAGAGCAGGCCGGCAACCGTTCCTGCCGCGATGCCCCCGGCGGCACCCTCCAGCGACTTGCGGGGACTGATCGTTGGAAGCAGCTTGCGCCGTCCCCACGCGAGGCCCACGAAGTATGCAGCGCTCTCGGACGCCCAGACCGCGCAGATGACGAGCAGCGGAGGCAACGGCCCCACGACGTGAAGCGGCCCGAACGGGAGCGCTCGCAACCGCACGAGATAACTGAAGAGATAGCCGACGTAGAGAGCACCGAGCACGGTCACGCCGGCGTTGGCCAGCGCCCGATCGGCGCGACCGCCGCGCAACTGGACGAGCATCGTGTAGACGAGCAACGCGGGTACGAGCATCGGCTCCCACGAGGACGAATAGGCAGCCGCCGCGACGAACAGCACCGTGCCTCCAATTCCTGCTTCCCAGACGGGATGATAGCCGGCGCGCTCCGCCATCCGATAGAATTCGCACAGACCGATCACGGCCGCCACGGCCACGCCGAGCGCCAGCCAGAGCTGCCCCAACAGGATCAACCCCACCGTAAGGGCGCCCCCGAGCAACGCGGTGACGGTGCGGCTCAAAAGGCTCCGTTCGGGTCGCATGACGGGAGTGGGCGTCACGACGCCGCCCGGCCGTAACAGGCTATCCAAGGTCGACGCCCCCGAATCTTCGATCCCTGGCCTGAAAGGCCCTAATTGCCTCGAAGAGATCGAGCTTGCCAAAGTCGGGCCATCGGACGTCCGTGAAATACAGCTCCGAGTAAGCAACCTGCCACAGCAGGAAGTTGCTCAGCCGTTGCTCGCCGCTGGTTCGGATCACCAGATCGGGATCGGGAAGATCCGGAGCGAACAGGCAACTCGCCATCGTCTTCTCGTCGATCGCACTCGCGGACAAACGCCCCGCGGCGACCGCCTCCGCCAGCCGTCGCGCAGCCTCGGTCAGCTCCCGTCGGCCCCCATAGTTGAGGGCGAGATTGAGCGTGATGGACGTGTTGCCGCGCGTCAGCGCCACGACGCGCGCAAGTGCCGCCTGTACTTCGTCCGGCATCTCCTGGATCATCCCCGACACCCGGAACCGCACGCCGTTCCTGTTCAGACCGTCTGCTTCCGCCTCCAGCGACTCGATCAGCAGGCCCATGAGTGCCTGCACTTCCGCGGGGGGTCGGCGCCAGTTCTCCGTACTGAACGCGTACAACGTCAGGATCTCCACCCCGCACTCAAGCGCACCTTCGAGCGTCCGACGTAGCGCCTGGCGGCCCTCGCGATGCCCCTCGAGGCGCGGCAAGCCACGAACCTCGGCCCAGCGTCCGTTGCCGTCCATGATGACCGCAACGTGTCGCGGGATCCGGGTCCGGTCGAGCGATACCCGCGCGGCATCCTCGCGCTGCCGGAGTTCATCCAGCGCCTCACGCCCGGTCGCGCGCATGGCGCTCCTCGCACCCAGCTCGGCAGGCGCGCCGGGACCGCGCGTTCCACGAACACAAGACGGTCCCCTCGCCGTGAGGGAGCCACGTCCAGGCTCCTGCATCGGGCTCGTCCACTTCGACAATGCTCCGGGGAAATGCAAGTAGGCGCGTCGGGTTGTTCACCCGATCAACCGTTCCTGGCCGCTCGCCAGCTCCGGCGCCTCCGCCCGCTCGCCGCACACGACCAGCAACACCCGGTCTCCGGTGCCCATGCGCTGGCGCACAACACGCTGCGGCGGATGAAGAGCCCGCCGCGTGGGACGCGTCTCTTTGACTTCGACCACAGTCCAACCGGCAGCGGCAAGGCGATCGCGGGCAACGTCAAGCGTGTACCCCACGACGTCCGGGGGTCGCCGTTCCGCACTCATCCGTGTTGCTCCTTGACGCCGCGCATCGATCCGGAAACACCGAATGGGAGCTCCGCGGACCCGGACGCCGGGATCGCCGGCTCCCGGTCCGAATCACACCTCGGTGATTTCAGCCTCCTTGGCGGCCAGCAGGTTGTCGACCTCCTTAACGTGGTGATCGGTCAGCTTTTGCAGCTCCTCGACCGCCCGGTGCACCTCGTCTTCGGACAGCTCGCCTTTCTTCTCGAGGCGCTCTAGTTGCTCTTTGTGATCTCGACGGATGTTGCGAATCGCCACCCGCGCCTCCTCGGCCTGCTTGTGAACCACCTTCACAAGCTCCCGCCGCCGTTCCCCCGTCAGTGTCGGAATCGGAAGGCGAATCAGGGTACCGTCGTTTGCCGGGGTGAGGCCGAGCTCGCTCTTCTGGATCGCGCGCTCGATCTCGCGCATGAGGCTCTTATCCCACGGCTGGATCACGATCAGCCTCGCGTCTGGTACCGTGACCGACGCGACCTGCGTCACAGGCGTCTGGACGCCGTAGTACTCCACCATCACACGGTCGAGCAGAGAGGCGTTGGCCCGACCGGTCCGGACGCCAGCGAACTCGCGTCTCGCTGCCTCCACCGCCTTTTGCATGTGAGCTTTAGCGTCCGCGAGAACGGCGTGCATTCTCGGCCCCTCCTGCCACCAGGGTGCCGATCTCCTCCCCAAACACCGCCCGTTTGATATTGCCGGGGCGGCTGATGTCAAAGATGATGATCGGCATGCCGTTGTCCATGCAGAGCGACGTCGCCGTCGCATCCATCACTTTGAGACCTCGGTTCAGCACTTCCATGTAATCCAGCCTGCGGAACCGGATAGCGTCGGCGCTGTCGCGCGGATCCTTGTCGTAGACGCCGTCGACGCCCTTCTTCGCCATCAGAATCGCATCGGCCTCGATTTCGATGGCCCGCAGGGCGGCGGCAGTGTCCGTCGTGAAGTACGGGCTCCCCGTGCCACCGGCGAAGATCACGACGCGTCCCTTCTCCAGGTGACGGATCGCCCGGCGGCGGATGTACGGCTCCGCCACCTGCCGCATTTCCACCGCCGTCTGGACCCGGGTCTCGAGCCCCTCCCGCTCCATTACATCTTGAAGCGCGAGCGCGTTGATCACCGTTGCAAGGAGACCCATGTAATCGGCCGTCACGCGGGCCACACCGGTCTTCTCCGCCATCTGGACCCCACGGACGATGTTGCCGCCGCCCACGACAATAGCGACGTCCACGCCCGCGTCCCGGACCGACCGCACCTCCCGGGCGACCAGATTGAGCACTTCCGAATCCACGCCGATGGTGGCCGTGCCGGCGAGCGCCTCGCCACTGAGCTTCAAGAGTACCCGTCGGTAACCGGCGGAGGACTCAGCGGAGCCGGGCGCGGCCATCAGTCCCCCAGCCGAAACCGGGCAAACCGGCGGATCTGGATATTCTCACCGGTCCTTGCGATGGCGTCTTTCACCACGTCGGCGACCTTTCTGCTGTCGTCGCGGATGAATGGCTGGTCCAGGAGACACACCGTGGCGAACCACTTCTCGAGCTTCCCCTCCGCGATACGTGGGGCAACGGCGTCAGGCTTCCCTTCGCTCTTGGCCTGGGCCAGATAGATCTCCCGCTCCGCGGTGACGGCCTCGACCGGGATCTGGTCGCGGGACACATACCGCGGATCGCTCGCCGCGATCTGCATCGCGATATCGCGGGCAAGGGTCTTGAACTCCTGGGTGCGTGCGACGAAATCCGTCTCGCAGTTGATTTCGACCAACACCCCGAGCCGGCCCTCCCCATGGATGTACGACGCGACCACGCCTTCCTTCGTGGTGCGGCCGCTCTTCCGCTCCGCGGCTGCCAGCCCCTTCGCGCGCAGCAGCCTCTGGGCCTTCTCGAGATCTCCGGCGGCTTCGGCCAGAGCGTTCTTGCAATCGATGATGCCGGCACCGGTCCGGGCCCGCAATTCCTTCACCTGACTTGCGCTGATCTCGGCCAACCCGTTCCTCCTGTGTCTGCGTCCATGCGCCCCGGGCCGCTACCTGCCCGCCTGCAGTAGGCCGCTATGCCTGGACCTCCTGCTCTTCCACGGGCTCATCGACGACCTCTTCCTCGCCCGGCAGCGCCGCCATCGGCGCTGGCTCGACCGCCTCCGCGCCCACCGTCTCCTCCTCGAGTACCTCGGCTTTCCGGCGCTCCTCGTATCCCTCTTGCGCGGCGTTCGCAACCCGGTTGGTAATCAGCCGCACGGCACGAATCGCGTCGTCGTTTCCAGGGATCGGATAATCGGCCTCGTCCGGATCGCAGTTTGTGTCGATGATCGCCACGATCGGGATTCCCAGCTTGCGTGCCTCCGCGATCGCGATGTGTTCCTTGCGGGTGTCCACGATGTACACCGCGGCCGGCAGCGTCTTCATGTCCGAGATCCCGCCCAGATACTTCTCCAGCCGCGCGAGCTCGTCCATCAGTCCGGCCTGCTCCCGTTTCGGCAGGATCTCCAGCGTTCCATTGTCCCGGATTTCCACCAGCTCGTGCAGGCGGTCGATGCGGCTCTTGATCGTTGTGAAGTTCGTGAGCATGCCGCCGAGCCACCGCTGGTTCACGTAGAATTGGTGGGCCCGGGTCGCCTCTTCACGGATCGCGTCCTGCGCCTGTTTCTTCGTGCCCACAAACAACACCGTGCCGCCCGACGCGACGGTGTCCCGGACGAACCGATGGGCCGCCTCGATCAACGGCACGGACTTCTGCAGGTCGATGATGTGGATCCCGTTGCGCTGGGTGAAGATGAACCGCGACATCTTGGGGTTCCATCGGCGGGTCTGATGACCGAAGTGAACGCCCGCCTCGAGCAACTGCTTCATCGTGACAACTGCCACAACACCCTCCCCCGTTCGGTTGTGCGTCCGCTCCCCATCATCCCGCACCGGAACCCGAACGCCTGCCCCCGGCAACTCGCCGGCAGCCGCAGCGCCGTCCGGGCACCGCCGATCCGGTCCCTGGAGCGTGCGAAAGTCTTGACGTAGTATAACACAGGCCCTGGAGGGAGACAAACGTACGAATAACGCTTCAGGAATTTCGGAAATGAGTGGGTCGAGGGCGGCGGAACGCCTTGAAATTCCGATGATTCCGACTATTTGAAGGGGGCTGGGTCCGGGGAGCAATCCTTTTCAAGTTCTTTTCCGTGCGGGGGAGAAGCGGACGAGCCTGGCAGGACAAGCCGGCCAGTAAGACCCCGGCCGAGGCGCTTATCCTTCCATCTCAGCTACTGTTGGCAAAGGCCGGTGGGAGCCCCAGACTGATCCGCAAGTCGCGCACGAACTCGATCGCCGTGCGGGCGGCATGCGCGCCTCGGTGCAGATAGCGGAGCCGGTACAGCCGCTCGATCGTCAACGCGAGCAGCAGGAGCAACCAGTTCACCACGATGCTGTTGGCGTGGTGATGACACAAGTGCTCCATCCCGTGGAGGGTCTTGGCCACATTGAACCCTTCGTTCTCCACGGTCCAGCGACTCTTGGCCATCCGATAGAGCGCCTGACTCGGCACCTCCGCCAGCGGCCAATCAGTGAGCCACAACGCTTCCACGATCTTCCCGTTTGGTTTCGTCTGCCGGTACAACAACACGCGCACCGCGGGCCAGCGCAACCCCGGCCAGGGCCGGAAGTCCGCCGCGTCCCACACCTCCACCTGATCGCCCCGGTCGGTGAACCGCTTCGTCGGCGGGAGCCCGGCATACCGCTGCCGCGCCGTGGCGTACAAGCCCGGGAGATTCTCCTTCAAGCGCGCCACCACTCGTAACCCCAAGGCCCCCGCGGTATGGAGAAACGGCGCGGTGGCAAACTCCCCGTCTGCCACCACGTAATCCGCAAAGCGCGCCCCCACGGCCGCGACCAGGCGGCGCAGCCCCCGCTGCGCCGCCGCATACTCACTATCCCCCGGACCATAGAGCTCGAGATCGCACGGTAATGGAATCGGGGTCCCCACGACACTCAGCAGGACCACGTGATGCCGGTACCCGAGGAGCACCCCGTGCTTGCGCACCGGGCGACAGTACACACACCGCCGGTTCCGATAACAGGTCGTGGTCGTCCCATCCACGCCGATGCCAATCCACGGCGAGGCGGCAAAGACCTTGCGCCGCTTCGCCCATCGCAGGATTCGGACCAGCGCCTGTTGCGTCGGCGCTGCCGCCAGCCGTTCCGTAAAATACGCCAGGGCGTCATCCCCAAACTGCCGGCACACCCCCAGCGCGCGTCGCGCCCGCGAGCGCACTAACGCCTCGACGCCGGCAAACGCATCTTCCCGTAAGAGGTGCCCCAGCACCAGGGCCCACACCAAGGCTCCCGCGGGAATGCGCGGCCGGGCCCGCCGATCCCCCGGCCGACGAAAATACGTGGTCAACGCTAAGCGCTGGGTGACGTACTTCCATAGGCGCCGGGGCGTCGGGCCGCTCATCGTCGCTGCTTCCGCGACAAGAGGAAGAGCGCCGCATTCGCCGCCATCACATCCCGCACCGCCTCCTGAAAGGCGCGCCCCTTATCCACCCGGCGCTGAATGTCCACCACCAACGTGGCCGGAATATGAATGACGCGCGACCGCCCCGCGATCTGCACGGTCAAGTGCCAGGCCGGGTGGCCCGTCCCCGTGGCACAATGGCAGGTCGCTTTCCCGCAGCGCACATGGGTCAGCGTTAAGGCCCCGGACAGCATCTCGTCCAGCGTGTCCGGGAGCGCATGTTGCCGCCGCACCCGGTAGCGGTGCTGCCGCAACCGCGCCGCGTCGGCCCCGCGCGCGCCCGTGAAAGGAACCCGCAGTGTCGCTTTGGACATCTTATATCGATCTATAATACAAGATCACGTGTTCGTCAAGCCATCTGTTCGAATGCGCAAATAGCCCTCCCTGCTATCCAGCAGGGAGGGCTACGCTCCCAGGCCTGTCGCCACGATTGGCTCCTACTCAGTTACCCGGTCTTCCGAAACTCCTGATAACGCTTTGTATTGGACCAGTCAATATGTCACCCTCCGGGTGTGACGAGAGGGACAACTACATCGACCGCGTTAAGGGGGGCGGGAGGACGCTACAGCACGTACCGGCTGAGGTCGCGGTCGGCCAGGATCCCGGAGAGCCGCCCGCGGACGTAGGCGGCGTCGATGACGACGTGCGCCGGCGCCTCGGGCGCCGCGAACGACAAATCCTCCGTGACTTTCTCCAGGATCGTATGGAGCCGTCGGGCACCGATGTCTTCGTGCTCGGCATTCACGGCGGCAGCGCTCCGGGCGATCTCACGGACGCCGTCCGTTGGAAACTCCACGGTCACGCCCTCGGTCGCGAGCAGCGCGGTATACTGCTTGGTCAGCGCGTTCTCCGGTTCCACCAGGATCCGGACGAAGTCCGCCTCCGTGAGCGATGCCAGCTCCACACGAATCGGAAGGCGCCCCTGCAGTTCCGGGATCAGGTCCGCCGGCCGGCTGACGTGGAATGCTCCTGCGGCGATGAATAGGATATGGTCGGTTCGAACCGCGCCGTGCTTGGTCGTCACCGTGGAGCCTTCGATGATCGGCAGAATGTCCCGCTGCACACCCTCCCGCGACACGTCCGGGCCGGCGCCGCCCTCCCGCCCGGCGATCTTGTCGAGCTCGTCAATGAACACGATCCCGGTCTCTTCCGCCCGGCGGATGCCCTCGCGGACCACCTCGTCCATGTCGATGAGCTTCTGCGCCTCCTCGTTCGTGAGCACCCGAAGAGCGTCCGACACGCGCGTCCGCCGGCGCTTCCGCCGGCGCGGCAGAATGTTGCCGAAGAGATCCTGGAGATTGATCCCCATCTCCTCGACCCCCTGCCCCGAGAACACCTCAACGGTTGGCAGCGCGCTCTCTTCGGTTTCGATCTCCACCGTCTCCCCGTCGAGCTCACCGCGATCCAGTCGCGCCCGCATGGCCGTACGGCGCGCGTGCAGATCGTCCGCGGAAACGCCCGCGGGCTCCGTTACAGGCCCCGGCGTACGGCCCCCGCCGAACAGCGCCTCGAGCGGGTTGGTGAACCCCGACTCCCGGCGCGGCGCCGGCACCAGAATCTCCACGAGCCGGTCGCGCGCCTGCGCCGAGGCGCGCTCGCGCACCCCGGCGACTTGCTCGTTCCGAACCATCTGGATGGCCGTCTCCGCCAAGTCCCGGATCATCGAGTCGACGTCGCGCCCGACGTAGCCCACCTCCGTGAACTTCGTCGCCTCGACCTTCACAAACGGTGCCGCGGCGAGGCGGGCGAGACGCCGTGCAATCTCCGTCTTCCCGACGCCGGTCGGACCGATCATCAGGATGTTCTTGGGGATGACTTCGTCGCGCATGTCCCCGCTGAGGCGGCTCCGCCGGTAGCGGTTCCTCAGCGCGATTGCGACCGCGCGCTTCGCCGCGGCCTGTCCTACGATGTACTTGTCGAGTTCCTCCACGATCCGCCGAGGGGTCAGGCTCTCGATCGTAAGCGCGTCCTCGAGCCGCCGTGCGTCCATGCGTACTACAGGACCTCCACGGTCACCTGATCGTTGGTAAACACGCAGATCTCGCTTGCGATGCGCAGCGCCTCCCGGGCGACTTCCTCGGCGGCAAGCGGAGCATGGCGCAGCAGCGCACGTGCCGCCGCGAGCGCGTACGGGCCACCCGATCCGATCGCGGCCACGCCGTCATCGGGCTCGATGATGTCGCCGCTGCCGGACAGCACGAACAGGTGCTCGCGATCGGCCACCACGAGCAGCGCCTCGAGCCGTCGCAGTACGCGGTCGGTCCGCCAGTCCTTCGCCAGCGCGACGACGGCGCGCGCCAAGTGCCCGTGCGTCTCGGCGAGCTTTTGCTCGAGCCGCTCGAAGAGCGTGAGGCCATCGGCCGCGGAGCCGGCGAAGCCCACGAGCACGCCCTCGCCGATGCGCCGAATCTTCCGTGCACCGTGCTTCAGTACGGTGTTGCCGACCGTGACCTGCCCGTCCCCTGCGAAGGCTACCCGCCCATCTCGGCGCACGGCCACGACCGTGGTCGACCGAACCCGAGGCGGCGCGCTGCGGTGTGCAAGCCCTTCTCCACGCCGCCCGGTCACGAGGGACTGCCCACCTGTTCCGGCTCCCTGGGCACCGGCGCCTCCTTGTACGTACACGCCTTGTTGCTGCAGACCACGGGCGGGGTCACGCCACGCCGGGCCCGTTTGGTGACCAGAATATGACCGCATTTGGGACATAGCCGCCCCGTGGGGCGGTCCCAGGACGTAAACGTACAGGACGGGTAGTTCGCGCATCCGTAGAAGACGCGCCCCTTGCGCGTCCGGCGCTCCACGACCTCGCCGTTGTCGAGCGGGCACCTGGCGCCGATGCCGACCGGCCGAGTGTACGAGCACTCCGGGTATCCAGAGCACGCGATGAATTCCCCGTAGCGTCCCCGACGCTTCACCAGCGGGCGGCCGCACCGGGGACACGACTCGCCGATCTCCTCGGGGACCATCTCGACTTCCTCGATGCTCTGCTCGGCCCTGTGAAGGACCTCTTCGAAGGGTCCGTAGAACGACCGGACCAGGCCGACCCAATCCTCCGCGCCCTCTTCGATGCGGTCGAGATCGGCCTCCATGTGCGCCGTGAATTCCACGTCGAGAACACTTGGAAAATGCTCGACCAGCAGCGAGTTCACGAGCACACCCAGATCAGTCGGGAACAATCGCCGGTCTTCGACCTCCACGTACCCGCGGTGTTTGATCGTCTCGATGATCGGCGCATACGTGCTCGGCCGCCCGATGCCTCGGTCCTCGAGCGCGCGCACAAGCGTAGCCTCGGTGTAGCGCGGCGGGGGCTGCGTGAAGTGTTGCGCCGGGTCGAGTCCGAGCAGGCGCAGCCGCTCGCCCTGCCGTAGGTCCGGCAGCCATCCCTCCGCTGGCTCCTCGTCTCCGTTATCGCGCCCCTCGAGGTAGACGCGAAGGAATCCTGGGAACTTCACGCGCGATCCAGTCGCCCGGAACCCGTACCGCCCGGCGTTGATATCGACCGTCAGTGTGTCCATGACGGCGGACGCCATCTGGCTCGCAACGAAACGCTCCCAGATAAGCTTGTACACCTTGTACTGATCGGCCTTGAGGAACGGCTTGACGGACTCCGGCGTGCGGGTCACGGACGTGGGCCTGATCGCCTCATGGGCACCCTGGGCGTCGCGGCGCGACGTGTATCTGCGCGGCTCCTCCGGCACGTACGGCGGCCCGTACGTGTCCGCGATGAACGCGCGCGCCTGCTCCTGCGCCTCCGCTGCGACGTGCACGGCATCCGTGCGCATATACGTGATCAGACCGACCGTGCCGCCGGGTCCGACGTCGAGTCCTTCGTAAAGCTGCTGGGCCACGACCATCGTGCGTGCCGCGGAGTACCCGATCTTCCGGTTGGCCTCCTGCTGGAGCGTGCTCGTCGTGAACGGCGCCGCGGGATGCCGTTGCTGATCCCGCCGACGGACTTCGGCAACGGTGTAGGGGAGCCGCTCGAGTTCTCGGACGAGCCCCTCCGCCTCGCCCTGGTTCGCGATGACGATCTTTTCGCCATCCTTCGTGACGAGACGCACGGTGAACGGCGTGTCCTCGCCGAGCCGGGTGAGGCGCGCGGCGAGCGACCAGTACTCTTGAGGGACGAACGTCTCGATCTCGCTCTCGCGCTCACAGATGAGGCGCACCGCCACCGATTGCACGCGGCCCGCACTGAGGCCGCCGCGAACCTTGCGCCACAGCAGCGGGCTCAACTTGTACCCGACCAGCCGGTCGAGCACGCGGCGCGCCTGCTGTGCGTTGACGCGGCTCGTGTCAATGTCGCGCGGCGCCGCGAGGGCGCGCCGGACCGCGTCCTTGGTGACCTCGTGAAATTCGATGCGCTTGATCTTGGGGTTGACGCGCTCGAGAATGCCGGCGAGGTGCCATGAAATGGCCTCGCCCTCCCGGTCCGGATCGGTCGCGAGGTAGACTGCGGACGCCTTCTTGGCCGCCGACTTGAGCTCCTTGATCACGGGCCCCTTGCCTTTCGGCACTACGTACTTCGGTGTGAACTCATGCTCCACGTCCACGCCGAGTTGGCTGCGGGGGAGATCCTTGACGTGGCCCATGGATGCGACCACGTCGTATCGTCGATCCAGGAGCTTCTTCAGGGTCCGCGCCTTGGTCGGCGACTCCACCACGACTAGTGACTTTGCCACCATGTGCCTCCTGGCTACGAATGTCCCGCCCGACCAGGTCCGCACCTGGCGAAGCGTCTCCCGGCGGCCTGCACCAGCCCGCGGGCCTCCAGAACCGCGAGCGCGGCGGCCACCTGCGCGGCCGCAAACCCGGGCCGCGCGACCACATTGTCAATATGCACGAGATCCTCCCCGAGAGTGACAAGCAGTTGTGCCTCCGGCGAGGCTCCCGCGGGCGACAGCGCTTCCCGAGCGCTCGCCGGCCGCGCCGGGATCGCGAGCCCGATGGCCTCCGCTACCCTGGTCAGAACGGCCATCGCCTCCGCACTTTCCGACAGCAGCCGATGCGGACCGCGGCTGGCGGCGCCGTAGACGCTTCCGGGCACGGCGAACGCGGCCCGCTTCTGTGCCTGCGCGTAGCGCGCCGTGATCAACGCCCCGCTCCCCACGTCACCCTCCACCACAATCGCCGCCTGCGCCAGGCCGCTGATCAACCGGTTCGTCGGGCAAACTGCCGGCGCTGCGGACGTGCTCTCATCCTCGTTTCCGACAGCACCGGCGCCACGGGCCTGCATCGCTTCCATTAAAGAGCGGTGCTCAGGCGGATAGACCACGTCGATCCCGCAACCCGAGCATCCCCACCGTGATCCCCCCGACGCGCAACACGCCTGCGTGGGCCGCTCCAGCGACGCCGCTGACCACGATTACGCCGGCCGCGCTCAACGACTCTCCGAGCACCGCGGCGATGCCGACGCCGTAACGAGTTGCCCGGCGCATCCCAACAACCGCTACCGCGGAGAGCGCCTCGGACGGCCATCGCCTGCGGACGTATATCACGGGCGGCGCGTCCGACAGATCACGCCGCGCCTCCGGATAGGCGCCGTCGAACCACGTCAGCACGCGTGCATGCACCGCGTCCGCCAAGCGTAGCTCGCGATCGACGTCCACCGCGCGACGATTCTCGGCGATCGACGCAGCCATCCTGACTCCTATCCCAGCCGAGCGTCACGTCCGGCGCCTGAAACGCCCCCCGTGCGGATCCGAACGCGCGCATCAGCCGCACGGTGCGCACAAGACCGGGCGGCGACGTCACCCTGGTCGCAATCACGCATGACATTCGGTCGCATCGCCCATGGATTCTATACCCCGTCGTCTCAAATTGTCAAATAACCGAACGAAGGCCGCGCCACGGCTGTTGCGCGAGCACACACGCGTCGACGATGGTGGCTCCGCCGTCCTCGAGCAACACCCGCGCGCACTCGCTGGCGGTTGCGCCCGTGGTGATCACGTTGTCGAGCAGCAGAACTCGCGCTCTCGCCGTAGGCGCGTTCGGAATCCGAGCGAAAACGCGCCGGACGCGGCTTGCCATCGCGCAGGCTCCGAACGACGTCGTTGCATCGTGGTCGCGCGCGCCCGGGTGAGAAGCGGCGGTACAGGGTCGCCGCATGAAACGCTGCGGCGCAGGACCGGTGCGCGTCGGGATACACCGCCCTCAGGGGATGCATCCACCGCCCGGGCACGGTCGCGGCGTGCAACGGCACCGGCACGATTACGTCGTGGCCGCGCACGGCGCGCCGAGCAGGAACCCTGCCAGCAGACGACCGAGCAGCGTGACGGCACGAACGCTCCCGCGATCCTTCGCCGCGACGATGAGCGATCGAGCGCCGCCGTGGTGGTATCCGACCACGACGAACGTGCCGCCGAGCCTAAACCGCCCGCGCCGGCATTCCATGCTCGGACAACGACCGTGCCCACACCGCTGCGCGCACTGCGGACATGCATCACGCGGGACCGAGTTGAGACATCCACCTCGACGCCCACAGGGGCGGCGTCCAGATCGATCCCCGCCGCGCTGCGCACCCGTGCAAGTATCGCCAGCCACACCGAGCCGCAGGGCAATTGGAAGCGGAAGAACGTTCAGATGTCTACATGATCGGCATATTACTGGCGTGATGCTCGCAGGATGTGCTGGAAGAGAGGCTCGCTGCGGAGTTCCCCGGTCTGCACTCGCTCACAGTCCGAGAAGGCGTTCCGCGTTGCCATGGGCGATCCGCTCTTTGTCCGCGGGGCTGACCGGGAGTTGGTCTAAGAAAGCTCGCGCTTGGGTCATCGATCCGTAGGGGTAGTCGGCCGAGAACATGATCCGGTCGACCCCGACCTGCAACAACAGCTCGAGAAATGTGGGAGTGAAATTGAACCCGCTGAATGTGTAGTGGAGATTCTCCCGGAGGTAGGCGCTGTTTGGCCGATTGAGCCTCGTCATGGCCATGGGCATGACGTCAAGCCTGGGCAGCATAAAGGGAAGCGCCTCGCCCATATGGCCGATGACAAGCTGCAACTTCGGATACCGATCGAACACCCCGCCGAGGATAAGGCGGATGACATGGGTTGCCGTTTCAATGTGCCAACCCCACCCCGGACCGGCCAACATGTCCGTGATCAGCGGCGTAAATCCCGCGTACGATGCATCGATCACCGGTTGCGGAGGTCGTGTCGGGTGGAGATAGATCGGGACATTGAGCAGTTCGGCACGTTCCAAGATCGGCCAGAAGAATCTGTCGTCCAAATAGCGACCCCTTACGTGGCCATTGATCGCCGCTCCTTTGAAGCCGTACGCACAGATCGTGCGTTCCAACTCGGCAGCGGCGGCATCGGGAGCAGCGGTCGGCAGCGTGGCAAATCCGGCAAAACGAGTGGGGTGGCCTTGTATCGCATCCGCAAGACGGTCGTTCGCTTCGCGAGCGAGCGCCATTGCCTCGGCCGCGTCCAGTTGCTCCGCACCCGGGGAAGTCAGCGAGAGCACCTGCACATCAATTCCTGCAGCATCCATGTCCGCAATCCGTTTCTCGCCGAGATCACAGAGCTGGTCCAGCAGCCCGGCGGCACGACCTCCGAAGCGTCGAGCTTCGTCGTTGAGCATTCGGCCCGGGCCTTCCAGAAACGCCGGGATCGCGTAGTGCTCTTCCAGGGTAATGGTTCGCATGGTCGTCACCGCCATGGCGCAGTCGTGGGAGACGCATACTCCTACAAACCGTGTGCCCAAGAGGTTATTCTGAGCAAGCGAAGGCGCTCCTTTCCACCCGACCCTGGCGGTCGGGCCGCTGCCGCGTTCCTGAGTACGATCCCGGTTTCAGCTGGCGGCGCCGGACTCCGGATCCGGCGCCGCCAGCGCCTACGCAAGAGACGTGGCCGGCACGGAAACACGTGATTGGGTCCGCGGAGGCTTCCTTCGAGAACTTGAAGCGCGCTCTCGACTTCCCTGAACGTGTGCATTCCTTGTTCAATCGAGGCGTATTCTGCACAAAGCATACGCCGCGACCGTCCCTCCCCCCTGCCGCAGCGGAGAGAGTCTGCGCGCCTAGCGGCAGGGAAACCTCCATCGAACACGAGGAGGCGCCGCCCTCAGGACCGTGCCCCGGAATCCGGGCATCATTACGGGGTCGCTGCGCAGTCGCTCTTGACAGACGCTTGCTGGTCATGGTATTAAAACACTAGGTTAATTAACCTACAGGTAGAGCACGCAATGGCGGACGATCAGCTCAGCATCGTCTTAGCGGCCGTGGCCGATCCTACCCGGCGGGCTATCCTGGCCCGCCTCAAAACGGGCGAGGCGTCGGTGACCGAACTGGCCGAACCCTTCGAGATGAGCCTGCCCGCCGTCTCGAAGCACCTGAAGGTGCTCGAGCGCGCCGGGCTCATTGCTCGCTCTCGCGAGGCACAGTGGCGGTGGTGTCGCCTTGAGGCCGGGCCTCTGAAGGACGTGGCCGGCTGGCTGGCCCAGTACCGGCGGTTCTGGGCCGGGAGCTTCGATCGTCTGGAAGAGTACCTGGGCGAAATCCAGCGGAAGGAGAGCCGACATGCCGGAACGAGACGCCGCAAGACACCTGGGGGCAGACACCACAGACCGTGAACTGGTATTCACGCGGACGTTCGACGCACCCCGCGCCCTCGTGTTCAAGATGTGGACCGATCCGCGTCACGTGGCGCAGTGGTGGGGCCCGCAGGGCTTTTCGACAACGGTTCACGAGATGGACGTGCGACCCGGGGGTATCTGGCGGCTCACCATGCGCGGGCCAGACGGTCGCGACTACCGGAACAAGATCGTGTTTCTCGAGGTCACGGAGCCTGCCCGGTTAGTCTACCGGCATGCGCCCGAGCCGGGAACCGAGCCGGTCACCTTCGAGGTGACGGTAACTTTTGCCGAGCGGCACGGCAAGACGGAACTCACCATGCGGATGCTCTTTCCGTCGGCCGCGGCGCGCGACCACGTCGTCAAGACATACGGCGCCGTCGAGGGAGCAAACCAGACTCTCGGCCGCCTCGAGGCCTACTTGGCGGCGTTCGCGGCCGGCGCCGGCGCAGCGGCAGACCCCG